>JBGMQU010000098.1:11178-13421 GCA_048060725.1 Gemmatimonadota bacterium
GAGGGCGAGCTTGAATCGCTTCCCGTAGAGGACGGAACGTTCGACCTCGCGTTGCTGGTGCTCGTCCTGCACTACGTGATCGACCCGCAGCGGGTGCTGGAGGAAGCGTGTCGGGCGCTCAAGCCGAGCGGTCGACTCGTGATCGTGGACATGCGGAGTCATGAGCGCGAGGAGTATCGTCAGACCATGGGTCACGTGTGGCTCGGCTTCGACGAGAGACAGATGAACGAGTGGGCGGAGTCGGCCGGATTCGCCCGGTATCGACATGCGAGACTGCAACCCGATCCGGAAGCCGCCGGGCCCCGACTGTTCGTGGGCACGGCGACCCGATAAACGAAGGACGAGAGGACGACATGGAAAGCTCAGTGATGACGCAGGGAGAAAGCGCCGGACGGACCAGCGAGTCGGATACCGCGCGTCTCCCCTTCAAAGTGGCCGACCTCGAGTTGGCCGAATGGGGTCGAAAAGAGATCCGGCTGGCCGAGCACGAGATGCCGGGCCTGATGTCGGTGCGTCGCGAGTACGCGGACGCGCAGCCGCTGGCCGGGAAGAAGGTCATGGGCTCGCTCCACATGACGATCCAGACCGCCGTGCTGATCGAGACGCTGGCCGATCTCGGCGCCGACGTGCGCTGGGTGTCGTGCAACATCTTCTCGACACAGGACCACGCGGCCGCCGCGATCGCGGTCGGCCCCGACGGCACCCCCGAGAATCCACGGGGCATCCCCATCTTCGCCTGGAAGGGCGAAACGCTCGAGGAGTACTGGTGGTGCACCGATCAGGCGCTTCTGTGGCCCGACGGATCGGGCCCCGACCTCATCGTCGATGACGGCGGCGACGCGACGCTCCTCATCCACAAGGGCCTCGAGTTCGAGAACGCCGGAGCGATTCCCGCGTTCGACGAAGAGAACGACCCGGAGGAGTGGGGCGTGATCCTCGATCTCCTGCGCCGGATCTCGGCCGAAGATGCGGAACGCTGGCGGCGCAACGCCCCCGGGGTCGCGGGAGTCTCGGAAGAGACCACGACCGGCGTCCACCGTCTCTACGAGATGGCCGACGCGGGTACGCTTCTCTTCCCCGCCATCAACGTGAACGACTCGGTCACGAAGTCGAAGTTCGACAACGTATACGGCTGCCGTCACTCGGTGATCGACGGGCTGAACCGTGCGACCGACGTCATGATCTCCGGGAAGACTACGGTCGTGCTCGGCTACGGCGAGGTCGGGAAGGGCTGCGCGCAGGCGCTCAAGGGACAGGGCGCGAATGTGGTCGTGACCGAGATCGACCCGATCTGCGCGCTGCAGGCGGCGATGGAGGGCTTTCAGGTACGCCGGCTCGAGAGCGTCGTCGACCATGCCGACATCTTCATCACGACGACCGGCAACAAGGACGTGATCACGTTCGCCGACATGGCGCAGATGAAGGACAAGGCGATCGTCGCGAACATCGGCCACTTCGACAACGAGATCGACATGGCCGGGCTCAAGAAAAACGGCATCGAGCAGATCAACATCAAGCCGCAGTACGACGAGTTCCGTTTCCCGGATGGGCACTCCGTGATGATCCTCGCCGAGGGCCGGCTGATGAACCTGGGCTGCGCGACCGGCCACCCGAGCTTCGTGATGAGCGCGAGCTTCACCAACCAGGTGATCGCGCAGATCGAGCTGGCGCTGCACCCGGAGAACTACGAAAAGAAGGTCTACATGCTGCCCAAGCACCTCGACGAGAAGGTGGCGCGGCTGCATCTCGATCATCTGGCCGTGGAGCTTACCGAGCTCAGCCAGAGCCAGGCCGACTACATCGGCGTGCCGGTCGACGGTCCGTACAAGCCGGACCACTATCGGTACTAGGCCCGAGACCGACCATCCTGAGTCGGACCGCGTGACCGCGTTCGAGACCACTTTCCAGGTCCGATTCGGTCACGTGGATCCGGCCGGGATCGTCTATTTCCCGCGGATCTTCGACTACCTCCACGACGTGTTCGAGGAGGTGTGGGAGACGCACGTCGGCACGCGTTACTACCATCTGTTGCTCGAGCAGGGCGTCGGGTTCCCGCTCGTCCACTCCGATGTGGACTTCGACCACCCGCTCCGGTTCGGAGACCGGCCCATCGTCCGGGTGACCTGCTTCAAGCTGGGACGGAGCTCGCTCGGGCTCCGCTACCGAATCCGCAGGGGTGACACGACGTGCGTCGACGCGCGGCTCACCACCGTCTGCGTCGATACCGAGAGCATGACGCCGCT
>JBGMQU010000099.1:0-12985 GCA_048060725.1 Gemmatimonadota bacterium
CGACGAGGAGATGCTCCACCCAGACGTCGGCATCCAGGAGGCCGTACCGCAGGTCATCGATCTCCGCGAGATCAAGCTTCAGTTCCTGCGTTACCCTTGACGCGGCGTGGATCCGCATCACCGTGATGACCACAGAAAAGGCCAGGATCGTCAAGAGGATGCGGCGTAGCGTCAGCATGGTATGATACTACGGAGGAACTGGCTGGCGAGTTACCAGGGGAATACTGGCGCTGGCATCATAACCCGACAACCTTGTCTTTTGACATGATTCGGGATGCAATCTTTCTGCATCGATTGGAGAAACACCATGCGCACAATATGGAAGTTCGGGGCACGCAAGTTCGCGGTTGCGGCGATCGCCCTCAGCCTCGTGGCGGTCGGCTGCTCGGACAGTGATGGAGGACCGAACGGGCCCGATCCGGACCCACTGATCGGCACCTGGTCCGCCACGTCGATCCTGGCGGACGGCACGGAGATCCAGGTCGGCGGTCTCACCCTCACAATCACCTTCGGCGACGATGGCATGTTCGCGACATCCACGACCAACGATGCCGACGGAATTTTCTGTGAAGGGGCGACCAGTTGCACCGATGAAGGGGCATTCACTTTTACGAGTACCCAGCTAACATTCGATGTGGGATCTGTCGATGAGGCGATACTGAACTACACGATCACGGGAAACACGCTGACGGTGTCCGGCGATATCGACGGGACGGCCATGGTCATGACGTTCACCCGACAGTAGGCGAGAGGCCCTGATCTCCGACGGCTGGCCTCCTCAGCAATCCACGCTCCGGGATGAGTTGACGCGGTTGCAGAGACGCGTCGCAGAGCTGAGGAGGAGCCGGAGGTCAGCCTGTGCGGCCGGATACCGAGAGGGCCAGGCCCCTCAGGTACCCCCGACGTAGCGGAAGCAATCGCGGAAAAGCGCACGCATTTCAGAGGCATTGGCGAGAAGGCGTTCGGGAAGGAGCACGTACTCCTTCTTCACCCTCCCACCCTCGAAGTACTGGAGTGGCTGGCCTCGGCCGCTCTCGAGCAGCGCCTCCCGAAGGTTCGGGGCGAGCTTCATGGCTAGACCCACCGGGGTTAGCGAAGCGCAGATGCTACCGCCTAGATAGAGGGCGGCGCCCCCGAAAAAGTGGCGGCATTCGAGATCGCCCTCGGCTTCGATTCTCAGGTCCAGATCGTCGACCAGGTCACTCAGTCGCTGAAGGTAGGGTTCCGCCACTTTTTCGCTGCCGCTCGCTTCCGTCGAATGTTCGTGGTGCCTGAAACGCCTGCCGGCACCCATCTCCCGGTCAAGCTCCTCGGATTCGGTCACCGACAATGGAGACGATCGCCTCGCCGTGGTGCCGGCCGTTCTCGATGAAGACCCTGTTCGCGTCGACCGACTTGCGTCAGAAACCGGGATCTTCGAGGGCTACGCTGCCCACCCGTTCGACCAACCGCGATACTGCGCCTTGCACCTCCTCCACCACGGGGGCCTCTTCCGGCTCGGGATCGTATCGCAGAGTCAGATAATGACTGTATGCCGCGAGGGCGCCGTCTACGTCTCCCGTCAATTCGGCCAGACGACCTTCCTCGCGCAACATGGTCGATAGCAGTGGCACCCCCCGGCTCGAGTAGCGCCGTCTCCTGATCGCCGCCAGTGCGCGATCGATGTCACCACGGGCTTCGAAGAGTCGTGCGACGGTTATGTTGGCGGCGGCGGTCATCATGCCGTACACCTCGACGCCGGTTCGCATCAACGAATCCAGATGTTCGAGCCTCTGGAGGGCGTCCAGATCCCCTAGCTCCCACGCCAGTTTCGCGTCCAACATGTCGGCACAGACCTCGATATACGCGCTCGACAAATCGTCGAGAGATCCCGGGACAGATTTGAGGTATGCGATCGCGCGCTCAGCCGCAGCGTGATCTCCGCTCGCGATCCGCCAGAGACCGGATGCGCACACTTCGAAGTGCACGGGGGCCATGGGGTCCGGATCGACCGTGGTGAGCGTATCGAGCACGTCGGACCGGGCGCGCTCGGGAGCAGACGAGTCCGCACCCCAATACAACGCGAAGACCACCTGGTGGAGGCGGCTCCAGCCCAGCGCGACCGGAGTGGTCTCGCGCCACGGAACGGTGGACGCTTCGCGTGGACGACCCAGGTTCAGCAGCAACTCACGAAGCGTTACGTTCGCCCGGTCCCTCTCGTCCCTGCGCACGGCAGATCGCCGCAGTGTCTCCGCAGCGCGACGGGCGTCCTCGATCTGTACCCCGTCAAGCTGCGCCTTCCCCACGATGAGTTCGTGGACACGAGTCGGAAGCTCGTCAAAGCGCGCCCGGATCCCGTTCAGGGTCGCCGTATCCGCGCGCGCCGCCGCCAGGCGCCAGTGGTGGTAATCTGCGGAACCCCCTCCAGTCTCCAGCCCGAAAATCCGGTCACCGTACACGCGGGCTCCGGCGGTATCCCCCTTCAGAATCGCCAGCTCGAGCAGATCATCCAGCGCCTGAGCGTGTTCCGGATCGATCTCGATCGCCCGCTTCAGCGCCGTCTCGGCGTCGGCGAACGCGTTCTGCATACCCACGAGCGCCCCGACTCGGAACCGCAGCGAACCGAGCTCGTACCACGCTTCGGGCCGATCCGGACTCTCGTACGTCACGGCCTCCCACGCGTTCAGCCGCTCGGCGGCCGTCGCCTGGACCGGGTATCTGGGACCGATCACCGCGCTCAGCATGAGCTGGTCCCGCGGACTCAACCGGTCGCGGTACGTCCACGCTGACCGAAGTGCCCGCGCCCAGCTCGCTCCCGGTGCATGGTCTCTGACGAGCAGCAGTGAAAGCGCTGCGAGAGCGAAGGTGGAGTCGTGATCCAGGGCCTCGTTGAACGCTGCGGCTGCGGCCGCGTATTGGCGCACCGTCTGGTCTGCCTGACCCGCCAGGTAGGCGCGCAATGCAGGCAGACGTGTCGACAGGAGCGTCGGTAATCGTTGTTCGGGCACTCCAGCCTGTCTGCTGAGCAGCTTGGCGCTGAGCTCGTCCACCAACGACAACAGGCTGTCCACGGGGCCCGTGACGTCATCGGCACGAGCGATCTCCTCACCGGTCGTCGCATCGTACAGCGTAGCAGTGAGGGTGATGGTCTCGCCGGCACCAACGACCTGTCCAAGCAACACCTGGTCTGCGCCTACGTCTCGCGCCACTTCGGCCGCGTCATCGGGAGAAAGCGCTTCTGCTTCTTCCCTGCCCGCACGACGCAGGGCCGAAGCGACGGCCGTGGGGAACACCGCCCTTGGCCCTGCATCTCCCGGGAAGCGCTCGTACAGGAGCTGAGGCAACCCTGTAGCCAGATCGCCGTGTTCGGGCGCGATCCCCCCCCCGACCCGGAAAGGCATGACCGCCATCGCCACTTCGTCCGACTCCGCCACGCCCCGGGGACCACCCGCCATCATCCGCGCACCCAGAAACACGCTGCCCGCGATGAGCACGACCAACCCCAGCGCCATGGCGATCTTGCGCCGTGGCTGTTCCCATCCGATGCGTCCCAGCATCCCCGACAGACCCGGACCGACCTCCAAAGCGGACGCGAACTCTGCCGCGTCCTGGAACCGATCTGCAGGCGCCTTGGCCAGGGCTTTGTCGATTGCGAGTTCGAGTGACCGCGGCACCGCGCGGCTCTTCCGAACGCTCGGTACCCGGTCGACGGCCTGCCGCGCCATCACAGCGTGTGCGTTGCCCGCCGAAAACGGCGGCTCACCCACGAGCATTTCGTACAGCATGCACGCCAGGCTGTAGATGTCGCTTCTACCATCGAGGTCCTGATCGCCGGCCACCTGCTCGGGGCTCATGTACGACGGCGTGCCCAGGACCATGCCCGTACCGGTGAGCTTCTCCGCGTGTATCGAATCCACGGCCCGCGCAATGCCGAAGTCGGAAAGCACCACTTGATCGCCCGTCAGCAACACGTTGCCGGGCTTGATGTCGCGGTGAACCACCCCGTGCGAGTGAGCGTGGTGAAGCGCACCGGCAATCCGCCGGGTCAGCCGAACGGCGTCATCGATCGGCAGAGGCCCGTCGCGGCTGATCCGCTCCCGCAGCGACTCGCCTTCGATGTATGGCATCACGTAGTAGAGGAGACCGTCGACCTCGCCGGAATCATGGAGCGGGAGGATGTTCGGGTGCGTAAGGTTGGCCGCTACGTTGATCTCGCGAAGAAAACGATCGGTCCCGATGGCGTACGCGAGCTCGGGCCGCAGCACCTTGATCGCCACGTTGCGATCGTGCCGAATGTCCAGGGCCAAATACACCGTGGCCATCCCGCCCCGTCCCAGCTCGCGGATGACGTCGTACCGCTCACGGAGCCCCTGGCGGAGCCGCTCTGCGAGATCGGTCACCGAAGCGTTGCTCCGGCCGGCCACCCTTCCTCTTCGAAGAGCGGCATGCACGAGCGCTCCGGTTGGGTCGTCTCCTCGGTCAGAAGAGCCAATCCCACGTCTCCCTTGAATAGACTGTGCCCAAACACGTTCCCGGAGTCACCGGCGAAACGCCCGTGGACCTCTACGGCGCGGTCCCTGCAACAGCCTGCCCGAGCCCGGGACGGAGACGAAGCTAAAGCAGGTTGTCCAGCGTCGCTATCGGTCCTGCGGAGCCTCTCGGACGGCGTCTTCAAGACCAACCTGCCGCAGACCTTCCCGGGAGAGCTACGTCCGGGGCGAGGCGGAAGCGATGCGGGTCTTCAGGACGGAGACGATCGCCTCGCCATGGTGTCGGCCGTTCTCGATGAAGACCTTGTTCGCATCGAACCCCGCGGTGAGCACACCGGCCACGAAGACGCCCGATACGTTCGTCTCGAAGGTCTCAGGATCGTGTTCAGGCACCCCCGTCTCGGGATCCGCGCGGACCCCGACGTCCTCCAGAAACACGTGATCGGGCCGCCACCCGGTCATGGCGAACACCCAGTCGTTAGGTAGCTCCTCGAGCGACCCGTCGAGGTCGTTTAAGAGAACGACCGAGTCGGGCCGCACTTCGGTGACCCGTGACGGCCAGCGGATCTGAATGTCGCCGGCCTCGATTCGATTCGTGATGTCGGGCAAGATCCACGGCTTCACTCCACGGTCGAAGCCGTCCTCGAAATGGACGACCGTCACCCGCGCGCCGGCACGATAGAGCGCCAGGGCGGCCTCGACTGCGGAACTCCCACCTCCCACCACGGCGACATCCTGCTGCCAGTACGCGTGCGCCTCGCGAAAGGAATGCAGGACCTTCGGCGAATCGTCTCCTCGAGCGCCCAGCCGGTTCGGGTGACCGAGCGCGCCCGTCGCGAGCACCACGGCGGAGGCGAGCGCCTCGCGCGTCTCGCCGCCGCGCCGCCGACTCTCCAGGGAGAACCCCCTGTCGTCGCGCGTGATGTGAACGACCTCCTCATACGCACGAACGTCGATCTCATGCCGGGTCGCGACCGCCCGGTAGTACGCGAGCGCCTCGCGTCGGGTGGGTTTCGCGTCAGCGACGACGAACGGGATTCCCCCGATCTCGAGCCGTTCGGGCGTGCTGAAGAACGTCATGTAGGTCGGATAGTCGACGATCGACTGCACCACGCAACCTCGGTCGAACAGGGCGGCCCGCAGTCCGGCCTCCCGCGCAGCGACCCCAACCGCGAGCGCGCAAGGACCCGCCCCGACAACCGCGAGGTCGAGCCGCTCCGGCACCCTCATATCCCCTCCTGTATTGAGTTCTGCGACAATGCGTCTGGGATGCGTCTGGTGAATCTGGATCACGCATTCGACCCTACTCCAGCCCAGAGCTATGATGTGCGAAGTATGGCGCTCTCATCGATCACCTGGCAGAACGTCCAGCACATGCCGGACGACGGAAATCGCTACGAGGCGATCGAGGGCGACCTGTATATGACGCCGGCCCCGACCGTTCGCCACCAACGCGTGACCCTCCGCATCTACCGCGCCCTGCACCAGCTGCTCCAGGAAGCCGACTACGGCGAAGTCTTCTGCGCCCCTTTAGGCGTGGAGTTCCCCGCGACGGACGAGGGCGTGCAACCGGATATCCTGTTCGTATCCAACGAACGGCGCGGGATCATCGCTGATGCATGGCTCGTGGGCGCCCCGAACCTGGTGGCCGAGATTCTTCCGGGAACCGATGGCGCCATCCATCCTCTTCGTAAGACCCGATCCGAAGCGTCTCTTCGACGTGGAGATCGGTGATCACCTTCGCCCTTCCCTGATTCGGCCAGGTCACCGCGAGAGCATGCGGGCCCGATCACTTCGGTTATGATTTGCTTTTTACAATGTAAGTCCATATTCTGGAACATGGAACACAGAAGGGATGAGAGAGGGCCCCCATGTCCACACGAGCGGAGTCACTGAAGTCGGGAGATCTGGCCGTAGCGCTCAGGCTTAGCTTCGGGCCTGGAGCGACGTACGACGAGATTTCCGAGGCACTCGGGATCAGCAAGAGTGCGGCGTACCGAGCGGTAGATCGATTGGAACGGGCGGGGCTGCTCGTCCCGGAGAAGCGGGCCGTCGTGCGTGACGCTCTGCGTGAGTTCACGGCGCACGGCGTTCGCTACGCGTTCTACGCGGAGCCAGGACCGGAGGCCCTTGGCGTGCCAACGGCGCACTCGGCGCCGCCATTGGCCGAGGAGTTCAGCTTTGAGCGCTTCTACGTCTGGCCAAGTGCCGATGGTACGGTGCGAGGCTCCTCGATCCCTCCACTGTTCAGGGGAGCACCAGAGATGCCTTTCCGTGATGTGAGAGTCTACCACGGTCTCGCACTGCTCGACGCCATCCGCGTAGGCCGGGTTCGAGAGCGAAAACGTGCCGTGGAGATGCTTGACGCACTCATTGCTGGAGACTTCTCCCCGGCGTGACCAGCAATCTGCAGCGGCTGGCTCGGGTCGCCCGGAAGATAGAGCCCCTCCTTGGCGACGTGGTCTTCGTGGGAGGAGCCGTCATCGAGCTATACATCACCCGTCCGGTCACTGAAAAGGTGCGTCCGACGAAGGACATAGACGTCATTTGTCAGGTTTCGAGCCTCGGGGAGTATCGTCGGTTGGGAAAACGACTGGAGGAGCTGGGTTTCGGGCAGTCGGCCGCAGAAGCCGATCCGATTTTCCGGTGGCGCTCGGAGGACGACATTCTGGATGTCTTGCCGGACGACGAGACGGTACTCGGCTCGACCAACCCGTGGTTCGCCCCGGGCCTGGAGCATACACAGAGGGTGCGACTGGCTGACGATCTGGAAATACGGATCCTTTCGGGTCCGTACTTGTTGGCGACGAAGTTGAAAGCGTACGGAGATCGAGGAAAAGCCGACCCCCATATGAGCGAAGACCTCGAAGACGTGGTGGTTCTGGTCGCGGGGCGGCCAGAGATCGTCGAGGAGGTTGCGGGGGCCGCGGAGGATCTGAAGGATTGGCTCCGCGAGCATCTGGACGATGCCTTCCCGGACGAGATGATCGGCGAGTACGTTGCCGCACACCTTCCTTCGAGAAATACCCCTGGCCTTGGCGATGTCGTCACCGCTCGCATCGCACGACTGCGAGCCGGTTAGCCAGAGGCTACTTTTTCAGGCGACGGCTGCGTAGTCGACCCACCAGGAGGAGAGCGGTGATGCACGAGCGAGTCGGATTGGTGGCCGAGTTGTGGAGATTTCCGGTCAAGTCCATGGCAGGCGCGCAGATCGAGCAGGCGGAACTCGGAGAAAATGGCTTCCTGGGCGACCGGGCCTATGCGCTCATCGACACCCACACGGGCAAGGTGGCGAGCGCCAAGAGCGTGAAGCTGTTTCCCGGCCTGCTGAACTGCCGAGCCGACTTCGTCGACCCCCCGCAGGCGGGTCGCGAGCTGCCGCCGGTGCGCATTACGCTGCCGGACGGCTCGGCGGCGGTCAGCGACTCCCCCGAGGTGGACCGGGTGCTGTCGGCACACTTCGGCAGAGACGTCACGCTGGCCCGGGCGGCTCCGGAAGACTTCACCATCGACCAGTACCACCCCGATGTCGAGGACGCAGACCCGAGAGGCCACCGAGATACGGTCGTCGAGCAAAGGCTGGGCTCGGCCTTCTTCGCGGAAGCCGGTCTCGACTCCCCCGTGTCCGCCGGCTCGTTCTTCGACCTGTTCCCGGTCTCGGTGATGACGTCGTCGACGCTCGATCGGTTGGGCGAGTTGCAGCCCGAGAGCCGCATCGAACAGCGTCGCTTCCGGATGAACGCGATCATCGGCACCGAAGGCTCCGGATTCGTCGAGAACGATTGGATCGGCCGCGAGCTGGCGATCGGGGATGCGGTCAAGCTCAGAGTGGCCATGGCCGACCCGCGTTGCGTGATGACGACGCTGGCTCAGGGCGACCTTCCAAAAGACACCGACATTCTCCGCACCCTGGTGCAACACAATCCGGTGGAGGTCGCGGGTGCCGGTCAGTTCCCGTGCGCTGGCGTGTACGCCGTCGTCGAGACACCCGGAACGATGCGCCCGGGGGATCGCGTGGTGGTCAGCTGAGCGCAGTGCCTCCCATGATCATCTGCCCGTGGCGAACACGAGGCAAACCATCTCCACAGGAGAAATGATGGATGTACCCGAGGATCGCCATCGAGAGATCGGCGAACGAATCACGAGTGAGGAAAGCCCCGTCGGGATCGACGCGAAGGAGACCCACATCATGATCCTGTATATGCTCGAAGACCTTCGCGAGCGGGTGGCGCGCATCGAGGAGCGGCTCGAGGCCTCTACCGCCAGGTGACTTCCATGGCGAAAAAGTGGTCGAACACCTCGCGAGACGGATGATTCGCGTCGTTCTTCTCGGGGCTCCGGATGTAGAAGTCGAGTTGTACGGCGGCCGGGTTGACCGCGCCCGCGCCCGTCGACCCGGTCACGTCGGGCTGAACCGCGAGCGTCTCCCGGTCGCGCATGCCCTGGGTGACCATGAAGTGGATCTGATAGTCCGCGTGTAGCGGCTCCCCGTTCAGCGTAGCGCTCCCCCAGCCCCACCCCGCGACGTACAGGATGCTCTTCGGCCAGTTGGCGTCGCCGCACCCGGCGTCGCCGTGTTCGAACAGCCATGCGGCGATGCCTCCATCGTGGCACGGCGAGAACTCCTCGAACCGCTCCATCTCGACCACATACCGGCCTTCCGGCAGGTCGAGCGCGGCCCGAAACGTACCGGTGTTCGCGAGTTCGTCGACGTCGACTTCGATCGTGCCTTCGACGGGCCGCGCATTGGTGCCCGCGTCATCCATGTGGTCCCACGGAGACGCGTCCGACAGGGTTCCAACCTGGTAGACGCGACCGCCGCTCACGACGAAGCGGCCGTCGTAGAGCGGGTGCTGGGACGGGGCGTAGATGCCCATCGTCGTCCCCGGCTGACCGTCCTCCGCTTCTGACTCCGTCGTCGCCGTCGGCTCCGGCTCGACCTGGCACGCGGCCACCGCGAGGAGGACCGGAACGATCCGCATGGAAATCGGTGTTCGCATGAAACCCTCCTGATTCGAGATCCTGCTACGGATCCAATGTGGCCCGGACGTGCCGGACGCGCGACCTCGGAGGGTTCATGCCTCTCGCGCTGCCGAAGGGCTGCTGGTCTGCTAGCACTCACGGCGGCAGCGCCTCGGCGGTCTCGGTCTTGCCGGAGGATGGGTCGCTGGGCGGCACCCGCGGGTTCCGCCCGAGCACGATACCACGGCTCGCGGCTTGAAGCTGATTGGGATTGTCGCAAATGAACGCACTGTCGAATGACCCGGATTGCAAGCGAGGAAGCGTCTTGCGTCCCATCCGCTGGTCGGCGGCCCTCGTCCTGACCGCCACGGCGCTGGCGTGCGACTCCGGCCAACCGGTCGGACCGGCGGATACCCCCCCACCGCCACCACCTCCCCCCGGCCAGGCCCTCCGCACGCGCATCGTCGTCGACGGCGTGGTGGACCTGTCGGAATTCGAGGTGACGCGGACCGTGACGGTGGAATTCCGAAGCGGGTTGGGCTCCGGCGGACTCACCGGAAAGACCACGACGGTTCAGTGGGGGATGCTAAACGACGAGCGCGACCTCTACATGGCGTTTCTCTGGGACGACCCTGACCCTGACTCGGATTGGGCCCTCGCCACGGGTCCGATACAGAACGACGGCATTATCGTGGCGTTCGATGATGATGGCGACGGGACGGTCGAACCCGGAGAGGACCAGCGGGCATTGCTGGCAGTGTTCGACGCGTCGCAATACGTCGATCAACATGCAGCGGCGGGCGGGACCCTCACAGACGTGGTGGCCGACGGCGTGGGTCGCCTGCGCTACGATGCGGCGAACGGGCGCTGGGGCGCGGAGTTCCTGATTTCTCTGGGAGAGGATCCGCGTGGCGAAGACGGCTCGAAATCATCGGTGACGCGCATCGCCTTCCAGTTGTTTGACGCGGCTCGACTCGCAGAGGGGACCGGGGCCATCGGCAGCGCCTTTGGCTCTATGGCATCCGGCGCGGCCACGGCCGCCTGGCCGACCCTCGATCTCACGGAAAGCTCGACTCCGGCGCCTCCTTCGCTCCCGAGCCTCACGGGGCTCATCGCGTTCGTGAGCGACCACGAAGGCTCTCGGGAAATTTACACGTTTGATCCGGCTACGAGAGTGCAGCGACGTGTCCCGACCCCCGCGGGATTCAAGGATGCGGTCTCGCTCTCGCACGATCGCACCCGCGTCGCGTTCCACGGAGCTCCGTCATCGGCCGACTTTGCCGCCTACGAGATCTATACGGTCAACGTCGACGGAACCGACCTCCGTCAGTTGACCACCAACAACCTGCTCGACGGACACCCCGCCTGGTCACCGGACGACTCGCGGTTGGCATACGCATCGTTCCGGGACGCCGGTCGGGCGTCCATTGTGATCATGGACACGGACGGTCTGGAGATCGCCGATCTCACTCCTGACGGGATCGACGACAACGATCCGGAGTTCGCGCCCGACGGACGCATCATCATCAAGACGACCCGTTCCAGCCCCTACCCGCTCTACCGGATGGCGATCATGAATGACGACGGATCCGGCCTGGTCGAGTTGACCAACACGGCCGGGGTGTCGGACCACGACGGCGTCAGTGACGGCGAGAGGGTCTTCTTCGAGCGCTTCACCAGAAACACGGAGTTCAGCAGTGATCCCAACGCGTTCTTCTCGAGCTGGAATGTCGTGAGCGTCCGGCTCGACGGCACTGGCGAAGCCACGCTCGTCTCCGACGGTTGGGTGAACTGGCTCCCCGTCCCCGACCCCTCGGGCGAGTATCTCGTGTACTTGAAGAGCGTCGGATACACCGAAGCACGACTGGTGGACATGGACGGCAACGACTTCGGGCGACTGATCCCGGGCGTGACTCAGATCGGTTACCTCGACTGGAAGTAACAAGTCGGAGTTGCTCGGCGATTGGTCGGCGGCGTCACACCTGGTTGCCCTCGTCGAGGGCCTTACCTCCAGGCCTTCCCGCGAGATCGAATTCCGATCGCTGTCAGGCCCTCGCACCCGACTCCATTCCCATCGCGGTCGAATCCGTGTGGATCCGGCGGAAGCACCCGGAAGTTTCGAAACCAGATGGAACCGCAGTCCAGGTCGGGCGGCGGCGGCGGGATGCAGTGATCAGGGTATGCCGGTGAACAATCAACAGAGCCTGGCTCTTCCCCCTCGGGGCCCAACGCCCAGAGCCCGACCCCCTCGGTTCGCGCCAGGCGGGCCGCCTCCCGGATCAGCTCCACGTATTTCACGTTGGGAGGAACGACCATGGTCTGGGCATACCCGTGCCTGACCATCTGCTCGTTCAGCATGCGGCCGTCCGGCAGGTAGAGATAGGCGAGAGTCCGACCATATCGGTCCCTGTCGTCCACATCGAACTCCATCCTGAGCTCTGTCCCGGGGGGAGAAAGCGTTTCGAGCATTTCGCGCGCGAGTGCGCCCAGGGGCTCGACGCGCATCTCCGGGCTGTTGATCAAGGTCAAACGGACGCGCTCGCCTCCCTCGCACACCAGCGTATCCCCATCGATCACGCGAGCGACCACGCAGCGCAATTCCTGAGTGGAAGCCGCAAGCGGGCTCCACATCAGGCCGGCACCTGCCATGACCAGGCCAAGCGCTGACCAACGGGGCGTCGTTCTCATCGAGTGAACCAGCACGACAGGGGCGTGAAACGCCTTCATCCCGGCGACAGCCATCACCTCATGAACCTCTCGTATCCTCAACGCCCCCCGATGGCTTCGTCGATAAGGGCCACCATAGCCGTCGTTCTCTGCCCCAGTGCCGCCATGGAGGCACTCGCCAGCCTCAAGTGAAGGAGCCGCACAGCGGCGACGTCGCGGAGCGTCGGGTCGAACTCGATCTCCGTCTTCGCGTCGGGTGGAGACCTCACGAAATCGTCTCCCCCGGGTCCTTCTCTCGCCGCGTAGGCTGCAGGCAGCACACCCATACCAAACAGGGCCGGAGCAAGGACCATTTCGACGAAATCGCGGGCGAGAGACTCATCCTCCTGTGCGTCCGCCACGACCGTCGGCCAGGCGGCAAGCTCGCTTCGCAATCGATCATCCCGAATATCTCCGAGCCCTCCGGAGGCAAGAAGGGCGTTCAGCGTCCCGGTAGAGATGTCCGAAGTGTTCCATGCCACGAGTGAAGAAAGAACGCGGTCGGAGTAGATCTTCTTGTCGCCGGGTCGCGCTGCTTGAAGGAACTTCAGGATCTGCGCCACATCCTGAATTTTTTGGTCGTGCCGCCCCACCGCATCGTCGAGAAGCTCGCCGTTACCGGCGAACTCCGCCCGAAGCGCGTGCAGTTGATCGAATTCCCAATCGCGGGTGGCACGCTCCTGCCACCACGCATCGAGGGTGAATGCCAGCAGTATCGACCCGACGATCACGATTCCTTCCAGGGACACGCGAAGCCAGGGGATCTGTTTGGTCATCGACACCAGCCTGCTCAGATTGGGCGCTGCACAATGAAGAGACTGCTCAGTGCCGGCGGTTTTCGCGAATCA
>JBGMQU010000100.1:0-10560 GCA_048060725.1 Gemmatimonadota bacterium
CAGCACTTCGGTGACCGTCACGATGTGATCGCCTGAACTGGGGCTCTGGTAGATCGGATTGCACGTTCCCGCCGCCACGCTGAACGTCGTCGCGGACCCTAGGTCGACGGAAATCGTGAAGTCGGCGTCCGTTCCCTCCTTGCAAACCTCGAGGTGCCCGCGCACCGGCTCATCATTCGAGCCGGTATGGGAAAGGGCGACAGTCTGCGGATCGGTCGTGCCGGAGTCGCAGGATGCAAGCGCGACCGCGGCGATCCCGGCGACCAGAAGCGTTGAACCTCTTCGCATGTTCGTTCCTCCCGTTCAGGTTGCGAACCGAGTCGAAGCCATCTTGGTAAAGATGTTCATAGTCGGTGGCCAGATTTGACTAAATGTGCACACACTGCAAGCCGCGTTCCCTCCATGGTCAGGTCACCTATCGTCATCGGCGATCGTCACTTAACCGATATGCGACACGCACGGGAGGAACGCCGCGTTGTCGCGCCGGGGCCGCACTTTCGTGGGGTGAGCGCCATTGCGCCCAACGGCGCCTGGATCGTCCCGTTCGGGCCACAGGGGCGGTCGCGCGGCCTCTCGCTATCAACTATTATTATAGTAGTTTCACGCTGACTGGTGGAGGAGGCGCGGTGAAGTCACGGTTCGCTTCGTGAACCATATCGTCGGTGCGGCCGTGCTTGCGGCGGCGATGACTGCCTGCGCCTCGTCCAACTCGACCCTGGAGACGCCCCCGGGAGATCTTCTCGAGTACGAGATCGAGCGCGGCCGCATCGCGTCCCGTCTGCGCGTGCTCGGCACGGTGCACGATCCGGAAGGAAATCCCGTGGTCGGGGCGAACGTCCACGTCCAGGCTCACACGCGGCGTCGTTGCGTCGGCGGCAGGGGCGCCCTGGGCGAGACCCGGGTACGGGAAGACGGGTGGTTCATCAAAACTCTCTACTTCTACTCGCTTCCGTCCACGCCAAGCTGCGTCGTGGTCCGGATAAGACCACCGGAGGGGAGTTCGCTCCTGCCCGACAGCGTGAGCGGCATCATGAGCGAGTTTCGGCACGGCGGAGACATCGACACCGTGATCGTTCGATTCACGCTCAGGAGAGGTCGTCCACCCACTCCTCGAACAGCGATCGGGCGGCGGCGTACGGCGACACCTCGTCCGCCCCCAGCTGCACGGCGATCTCTTCTCGACGCCGGCGCCACACGTCGAGCACACTCCGCCCGGCCAATCGAACGAGCTCGTCATGGGTGCGGCGCACCCGCCGATCGGCCCGCAGGGTCTCCAGGGCTCCGGACCCCTCGAGCCAATCAAAATGCTCATCGAGAGCAGACGAAACGTCGGGAACCCCCTCGCCCGTCGTGGCCGTCGTCTGCAGAACCGGCGTCCTGCGCGCCCCGGAGTCGGCTTCGGGCGGGCGATCGATCCGGGCACCATGGTGACTCACGATGTCGCGGAGCGCGTTCCCCTCGCGTATCGCCATCATGACCTCGATCTCCTTCTGCAGGCGATCCGCGCCGGGCCGGTCGGCTTTGTTGATCACGAAGAGATCGGCGACTTCCATCAGCCCGGCCTTCATGGCCTGAATCCCGTCGCCCGATTCGGGGACCAGGACGACCGCGGTGGTATCGGCCGACGCCGCGATGTCGAGCTCCGACTGGCCGACGCCGAGCGTCTCGAGGATGACGCGATCATACCCGGCCGCATCCATGAGATCCGCTGCTTCGCGGGTCGCCGTGGCGAGACCGCCGAGTGAGCCCCGACTCGCCATCGACCGGATGAAGATCCCGTCGAGCGTGGTGAGATCGTTCATGCGGATGCGGTCGCCGAGGAGCGCTCCGCCCGTGAACGGGCTCGTGGGGTCGACGGCGATGATGCCCACGGTCAGGCCAGCTTCGAGATAGCCGCGCGCCAGCTCGGCGGTCAGCGTCGACTTCCCCGCCCCGGGCGGGCCCGTGATCCCGATCCGACGCGCCTGGCCGGGCCGACCGTACAGCGCGTCGAGCAGGGCCTCGAAGCCCGGCGCCTCGTTCTCCACGTGCGAGATGCCCCGCGCCAGCGCGAGCGGCTCACCGTCAACGATCCGGCCGGCGAGGCCAGCGACGTCGAACGCGTGAGTCACGGGCACCCGCTCACAGGAGCAGTTGGGTCGCGAGACCCAGAAGGAGCAGAAAACCGAAGAGATCCGTGAAGGTCGTGACGAACACGGACGAGGCGACGGCCGGATCGACCCCGAGGCGCTCGAGCACGATCGGGCAGAAGGCGCCGAGCGTCGACGCGACGATCAGGTTGCCCCACATGGCGATCATGACGACGAGGCCGAGAACGGGCGGGGAGCCGGGCAAGAGAGTCGACGCGACGGCCACGAGCAGCCCCAGCACGAAGCCGTTGATGACGCCCACGATCAGCTCTTTTCGCACGACCGACCAACGCTCCGACATGGTCTCGTCGGAGATCGCGATGCGCCGAATCGTGACCGCGAGGGCCTGCGTCCCGGCGTTCCCGCCAAGACCGGCGATGACGGGCATGATGACCGCGAGAACCGCGGCCTGCTCGATCGTTTCTCGATAGATCCAGACGACGGCGGCGGCCATGGAGATGGTCACGAAATTGACCGCCAGCCACGGCAGTCGGCTCCGGATCGCCCCCAGCGTGGTGCCGCGAAGTTGCTCCTCGTCGGAGACCGAGGCGAACCGCAGGATGTCCTCGGTGGTCTCCGCCTCGACAACGTCGATCACATCGTCGAACGTGATTTGTCCGACCAGCCGCCCCTCGACGTCAACGACACCGATCGAAGCGAGGTTGTAGCGTGAGAGCAGCCGCCCGACCTCCTCCTGGTCCATGTCCACGGGGACGACGGCCGCGGGATCTTCCGTCATGTCCGCCATCGGCCGCGACGCCGCCGCGAAGACCAGGTCCTGCAGCGTAACGACCCCCTGCAACCGCTCCTCCGCATCGACGACGAAGATCGTGTAGAAGTCCTTACGCTCGTCGGTCAATCCACGGAGCTGTTCGATCGCCTCCCCGGCTGTCGCGTCGAGACGGACCGACACGAGTTCGCGCGTCATGATGCCGCCGGCGGATTCCTCATCATACTCGAGGAGCTCCCGGATCTCCTCGGGGTCGTCGACGACATCGAGGACGCGCTTCTGCTCTGCCGGATCCAGCTCTCCGATCAGATCGGCCGCGTCATCGTCGGCGAGCTCCTCGACGAGTTCGGCGATTCGGTCGGGCTCCATGGCCGCGAGGAGCTCGGCCGGACGCTCCTCCTCCTCCATCTCGGCCAGCGCCTCGGACGCGACGCCCGCAGGCAGGAGTTCGAGCAACCGCAGCCGGTCTTCTTCGTCCTCGAGATGTTCGACGACGTCGGCGAGATCACTGCCGTGCAGGCCCTCGACCCACCCGATCAGCCCCTCGGCCTCACCCGAGCTCAGCAGACGATGAGCCTCGGCGAGGTGGTTCTGGAGTCGATCGGTGCTCTCGGACATGCCCCGAACCTCGAAAAGCGGTGGACGGCGGGCCGCGGCAGCCCAACCGGTCGCTAAACTACGGGGGACAAACGCACACGCCAGCTAGCCTGAGCGCAGCAGCCGTTCCTGTAGACGGTACATGTCGGAGTCGTACCGATCGGCTCCCTCGGGGTGCTCGTGGCCGAGCAGGTGGAGCGTCCCGTGGATCGCGAGGCGAACGATCTCGTCCTCCGGATCATCGTCGTGCTCTTCGGCGAAGGCGACGGCGACGGCAGTGCAGACATAGATGTCGCCGAGGAGAGATTCCCCCGCCTCGCTCTCCCCGAGTCCGAACGCCAGAACGTCGGTCACCTCGTCGACCTGATGGAATCGAGCATTCAATTCGCGCATGGCCAGCGGCTCGACGAGCGTCACCGAAATCTCGGCGACCGCCGGGCCGGGGCCTCCGCGGGGCGCTTCCGTCAGGGTAGCCTGCACCGCCTCGCGGATGCGGCGCGCGAGCGCGGCCGAGAACGGCAGCGCCTGGGCGTCGTTGACGCCGATGATGTGCGAACTCAACCGGGGTCTGCGGTCGGCGCGTCGAGATCGGGCGGGGGGCCTGTGTCCGACTGGGCCGCGAGCGCGAGGTCGATCGACATCTGCTCGGGCTCCGGAGACGGCCCCGGGTCGGGAGCGGTCTCGGCGACGGACTCCGGAGTGGAAGACTTCGGCGTGAGGGTTGAAGCTCCCGCGGACGACTGCTCCCCCTCCACAGCCCGACCCGGCGGGATCGAGCCGGCCGGGTCGGGATAGTCGATTCGGTGGTGGTAGAGCCCGGTGAGGACGTGCGCGAATTCGCGCTTGGCCCGGTCCAGATCACGAAACGTCAGGCCGCACTCGTCGAACTGCCCATCGCTGACGCGGGCGTCGGTCAGTTTCTGGATGAGAGTGCGAATACGCTCGGGGGTCGGCTCGGCGAGCGTCCGCGACGCCGCTTCGACCGCGTCCGCCAACATGGCGATCGCGGTCTCCTTCGTCTGCGGCTTCGGTCCCGGGTAGCAGAAGTCGTTCGGGTCGAGCGCCTGCGCGGTGTCTTCCTCCGCCGCCTTCGCGAAGAAAAACTCGATCCGTTGCGTGCCGTGGTGTTCCCGAATGAAGTCCTTCACCACACGCGGCAGGCGAGCCTCTTCGGCCAATATGAGGCCGTCGCGTACATGCGCGCGCAGGACCTCCGCACTCTGCGAGGGCAGAAGCCGGTCGTGCGGATTCAGTCCTTTCGGCTGGTTTTCGACGAAGTACTGCGGCCGGTTGAGCTTCCCGATGTCGTGATAGTAGACGCCGACGCGTGCGAGCAGAGAATCGGCGCCGGTCGCGTTGCACGCCGCCTCCACGAGATTGGCCATGTTGACCGAATGGGCGTACGTGCCCGGCGCCTCGCGTGCCAGCCGCCTGAGGAGCGGCCGGTTCATGTCGGCGAGTTCGAGAAGCGTTTGTTCGGTGGTACGCCGCGTGAAGATCTCCAGCCCCGGCAGCACCGCACCCATCGCCAGCGCCGTGCTCACGGTGGCGTTCGAAAACCCGACGACGCTCGCGACGAGCAGTTCCGCCCAGTCCCATATCCCGATCAGCGTCAGACTCAGACCCGTGACCACGTACGACGCGGTGATAAGCATGATGAGAAGCCAGCTCTGCGACCGGCGCCGCACCTCTCGCACCGCGAAGGCCGCCGTCACACCGGCGGCCGCCGTGAGCATCGGAACGGGGAGCCCTCCGAACGCGGTCTGTCCGAGCAGGATTCCCGCGATCGCACTCACGACGACGATGGCGAGAAACGCGTCGAAGAGGCCCGCCACCAGCAACGCGGCGAACGCGACCGGAATGAGGGCCGGCGGCCAGTCGACGCTGGCGATGACGCCGGCGCTCGCGAGCACGAGGAAGATGAGGAACAAGATGACCGAGAAGCTCCTCAGGTCCGCATAGATGTCGCGACGAAACGAGTAGGTCGTAAACACGAGGATCCCGAGGACGCCGGCGGCGAGCAACGTCATCCCGAGACTGCGCCAGAAGCCCGTGCCGCTCGATACGACACCGAGCCTGACCAGCTCGTTCTGGTACGCCTGGAGCCGCTGCACGTCCTGCTCGCTGATCGCCTCATGCTGGGCGATGATGCGCTGACCCTCCTGCACGTACCCCGCCGCTACCGTCACCGCGCTGGTCGCACCCTCGCGGAACTGGAGGTTGGACTCGACGTCGAGCATCAGCGTCGGCTCGGCGAACTGGACGAGGATCGCGTTGAACAAAGACGTCGCGGTCGAGGGGAGCCGTCCCGACACGCCGGCAAGCGCATCGCGGAGGAAGGACTCCATCGTCGGGATGGTGTCGGGGCTCTGGAGCAGGTCGAGGCCGCCCTCGCGCAGGAACACGCGTCGTGTGGCGGCGTCGGCCAACGAATTCGTCCGGATCACGCCCTGGCGCAGCGGGCCATCGTACGCGTCGCGGAGCGCGTCGCGCATCCGGTCCCGCTCGGCTTGATCGGCGAGTAGCTCGAGTTCCTCGGTCGTCCGGTACGGGATCTGGTTCGCCGTGGCGAACCCGCCCAGCCCGGTGAGGAGGAACGTCCGCTGCTCCTCGGGGTCGTCGCTTTGGCTCGCCGCCTCGGTCTCGAGAGCGTTCACGGTCGAGTCGAGCGCCCCGAACAGGGCGCCGGACCGACGGATCGAGACGTCCGCTCGTGTCGGGTCCTTCGAGAGGATCACCGGAAGGGCGCGAAGGGCCTCCTGCTGTTCAGCCTCGATTTGTTCGTCGGACTTGAAGACGCTGAAGGGTACGTCCGCGATGACGTCCCGGTCCGCCACGGCCCCGATGACGAGGCCCTCGAACTCGGGCAGCGACGTCCGCGGAAAAAGCAGTGGGACCGACACGGCGACGAGGAGGACGATCGCCACCCGGTACCCGTGGTGGATCCAGAAGTCGCGCCGGTCGGCCGGGGCCCGGTCGATCGGTCGCAGAAAGTCGCGCGCACGAACCCAGGGGTTCATCTCGACTCGCCCTCGGCCGTGTCCCGGCCATTCGAATCGCTGTAGGCGCGGATGATGTCCCTCACGAGTCGGTGCCTGACCACGTCCTCCTCATCGAGATAGACGAACTCGATCCCGTCGATACCCGTGAGGATGTCTTCGATCTCGATGAGTCCGGAATCCTCGGGCCGCGGCAGATCGATCTGCGTCTTGTCTCCGGTGATCACCGTCTTCGAGTTCAGACCCAGGCGCGTGAGAAACATCTTCATCTGGGCCGTGGTCGCGTTCTGGGCCTCGTCGAAAATGAGGAACGCGTCGGAAAGCGTTCGGCCCCGCATGTAGGCGAGCGGCGCCACTTCGATCACCCTGTCCTCGATCGCGCGAGAGATGCGATCGGCCGCCATCATGTCTTCGAGTGCGTCATAGAGCGGACGCAGGTACGGATCGACCTTCTCGCGGATGTCCCCCGGAAGAAAGCCGAGCGCCTCGCCCGCCTCGACGGCTGGCCGGGTGAGAATGATGCGACGTACCCGTTTCCGGTTGAGCGCCTCGACGGCCGCAGCGACCGCGAGATAGGTCTTCCCCGTCCCGGCCGGCCCGATGCCGACGACGATGTCGTTGTTCCGGATCGCCGCGAGATAGTCGTCCTGTCCCTGCGACTTCGGCCGGATCGCGCGCTTCGCCCCGGCGAGGGCTACTTCGGGTTGCCGATCGTCGGCGTCGTCGCCCGACGCGACGTCGACGGCGCCATCTCGAACGAACTTCTCGACGTCCATCGCGTCGAAGTCTCGCCGCAGGCGGGCGAATCGGACCATCCGCCGGGCCGCGGGCGACGCCCGGTCAACCGCCGCACTGGGGCCTGAGAGGATCAACTCGTCCCGTCTGAGCACGACCCGAACCTCACACTGACGCGCCAGCGTGTTCAGATTCGAATCGTTGACCCCTGCCAGGAGTTGCTCATCGGCGCCGTCGATCGAGATGCGGCGCTCGGTGGCCACGCTGGCTCCGGTTTCTGTAGCCTGCTCAGCCTTCTCGCTGATACGTCTTCCTCCGGCTCAAAAAGCCCTCTCTTTCGGAGAGCTGCTACCCCTGAGGGTCGATGCTGATTCCGAGGTCGGCAAGCTCCTCGGCCGCGACGGCAGAGGGCGACCGCTCCAGCAGACCCCTCGCCGCCGCCGTTTTCGGGAACGCGATGACGTCCCGAATCGACGCGGCACCGGCCATGACCGCCACCAGGCGGTCGAGTCCGATCGCGACGCCACCGTGGGGTGGGACGCCATAACGAAACGCTTCCAGAAGGAAGCCGAATCGCTCTTCGATCTCCTCGTCATTCAGTCCCGTCGCCGTCAGAATGGCACGCTGAACGTCAGGGTAATGACAGCGGATGCTCCCGCTCCCGAATTCCATGCCGTTGTACACGACGTCGTACGCGATGGCCGTGACCGACATCGGGTCGTCGAGAATCTGCTCCACGTTCGGCTCCGCGGGCATAGTGAACGCGTGCTGCGCGGGGGCCACCGCCCCGGTCTCGTGATCGAGCTCGAACAGCGGAAACTCGGTGATCCACAACCACCGACGTTCCTCCGTGTGCACCGCGTCGAGCTCGCGTGCCACCTCGCGGCGCAGCAGATCCAGAGCGGGGCTCGATTCGTGATCCGGACCGGCGACCATGAAGATCAGATCGCCCGGCGCGACGCCCGTGAGCGCCTCCAGCGCCGGGCCGACATCTTCGCCGATGACCTTCGCCGGCTGCCCCGACCACCCGTCGTCGGTGCGCTTGAGCCACAGCGCTCCCTTCGCACCGGCGTCCTGTGCTCGCTGGTTGAAGTGCTCGATCCGGGAACGCGAGAGGGTCGCACCGCCTTTCGCGACGAACCCCCGCACCCGGCCGCCGGCGGACGCCGCCCCGTCGAAGATCCCGAACCCGATCCCCGTGAGGACGGACGTGAGGTCGACCAGCTCCCAGCGAATCCGGAGGTCGGGTTTGTTGGACCCGTAGCGCTCCATGGCCTCCGCGTGGGGGAGGCGGGGAAACGGGGTGTCGAGGTCCGTATCGGCGGCATCTGTCCAGATTCGCGCGAACATGCGTTCCGCCGTCTCGAGCACGTCGTCCTGCTCGACAAACGCCATCTCGATATCGATCTGCGTGAACTCGGGCTGCCGGTCGGCACGCAGGTCCTCGTCGCGCAGGCACTTCGCGATCTGAAAATACCGGTCACACCCTCCGGTCACGAGCAGCTGCTTGTAGAGCTGCGGCGATTGTGGAAGCGCGAAAAACTTTCCGTGGTGCACGCGGCTCGGAACGATGTAGTCGCGGGCGCCTTCGGGCGTTTGTCGGGTCAGGAGCGGCGTCTCTACCTCCACGAACTCCTGCTCCGCAAGCGACGCCCTCGTCGCACTGGTGACAGCGTGTCTCAGCCGAAGGTTGCGCTGCATCTCGGGACGTCGCAGGTCGAGCACACGGTGGCGGAGCCTCAACTCCTCCGATGGCAACTCTTCCTCCGGCGGCTGATACACGAGGATCGGCAGCGGCTCGGAAGCGGACAGCCGGTCGAGATGGGCGACACGCAACTCGACCTCGCCGGTCGGCATGTCGGGGTTGATCGCTTCCGGTGGGCGTCGACCGATGACGCCTCGCGCCTGGATGACGTCCTCGGGATTGAGGTCGTCCGCCAGGGCCAGCGTCTCCGCGTCCGACCACTCTCCGAAAGACAGCTGGAGCAGACCGGTTCGGTCGCGCATGTCGACGAAGAAGAGGCCCCCGAGATCGCGGCGGCGGTGCACCCAGCCCGCCACGAGGGTCTCGCGTTCGGCCCACGATGCGTCGAACTCCCCGCACCCGGCGTCGCGGTAACGCGTCTTCAGTATTCCGGATTCACTCATCGTTCATCTTCAGTCTCGAGGGGGAATCCGGATGCGGTCCGGAGAGAGCCCCTGGGCGGGTCCCGGCCGGGCCCCTCGCCGGAGCGTCGAACAGCGGCGAAGATACGGTTCGCGAAGTAAACGCAGCAAGCGGAAGGGCGGCGCGAAGCGGGCCCGCGGAGAGGTCGAGGAGAGGTAGTGAAGACGACGGTACCCGAGCTTCTGGGTCTTCCTCCGGAGAAACGTGCAGACGCGCTTTCCGCGGTCCTGAAGGCTCTGGGGGAACCCGCCTTTCGTGGACGGCAGGTGGAGGAGTGGGTCTTCGACCATCGCGCACGCGAGTTCGGGGAGATGACGAACTTGCCCGCGGGGCTCCGGAAGGACCTCGACAGGCGACTCTCCCTCACCCCGCTCGAGGCGTCCTACGTCGCACGGTCGAAGGACGGCACGCTCAAACACCTGTGGGCCCTCGACGACGGGGAGCGCGTGGAGTCGGTGCTGATCCCGACAAGGAACCGCCTCACGCTGTGCATTTCGTCGCAGGCGGGGTGCGCGCTGGCCTGCAAATTCTGCGCGACCGGCGCCTTCGGGTTTCGGCGGCAGCTTCGGGCCGCCGAGATCGTCGCCCAGTACCGGGATTCGTGGCGCGTGGCCACCGAAGAGATGGGCCGCCGGATCTCGAACGTCGTGTACATGGGGATGGGCGAACCGCTCGCCAACCTCGACGCCGTCATCACGTCGCTCACGGTCCTGCACGGAGGGTTCGGGCTCGGCGCGCGCAGGATCACGGTCTCGACCGTCGGCCTCGTTCCGGGAATCCGCGAACTCGCGCGACGGCCCGAACAGTTCGAGCTCGCGGTCTCGTTACACGCGCCGGTTCACGATCTCCGGCTCGAGCTGATGCCGATCGAGGCGCGCTACCCGCTCCCCGATCTGTTCGACGCGCTGCGCCAGTATCAGGACCGTAAGAAGCGGCGGATCAGCCTGGAGTACACGTTGATCGACGGCGTGAACGACGCTCCCGAACTCGCGGAGGCGCTGGCCGACCAGGTACACGGGCTCATGTGTTTCGTGAACCTGATCCCGTTCAACCCCATCCCGTCTCGACCCGACTGGCGGGCCAGCTCGGGTGCGCGGACGCAAGCGTTCTCCGACGCGCTCGAGGAGCGCGGGGTGCCAAACGCCGTTCGCGTCCCGCGCGGACGCGACATTGCCGCCGCGTGCGGGCAACTCCGCCTCGCCA
>JBGMQU010000100.1:10660-12838 GCA_048060725.1 Gemmatimonadota bacterium
GGAGGTGATCAACCGCCGGGGTTCAGCGCCCTCCAGTCCCTGCCAAGAATCACCGTGGCGTCGAGAAAGAGGTCGGGGTCGGGATCGAGGGCCACGGAGTCGGCCCCGATCCTCCGCGCCATCTCGGTCACCGGTCCGCCGACACCCGAACGGTCGATCACATAGGTGACCGGATAGTCGAAGTTGTCGGCGTTGTCGACCGTGACCACATCGTAGTCGAACTCGAGGAGAAGGTCTCCGATCACGGCGGCGGCGCCGGGTTCGCCGGAGCCGTTGAGCACCTCGACCTTCATGCGCCGCACCGGCTGGACGGCGGCGGCTTCGGCGTTCGGGGCTTCGGCGATCTCCGCCTCACGCCAGGCGATCCACCACGAGGCGACCAGGGCGCCTGTCGCGAGGAGCGCGACGGTGGTGACGGTGGCCTTGAACTTCTCCAACCCGATCTCGAGGAAGCCGCGCCGGGGTGCCCGTCCCCGCCTTTTCGCACCCGTCCGACTTCGCCCGCGCTTCGCTTCCCGCCCCGTCTTGCGTGCCACCCGGTCCTCCCGTCGTCCACCCCTCAGCGTCCCCCGACCACCTCCGACCAGAACTCTACTGTTACTTTCGGAATCTGCAAGCGGCGCTCGAGCAGCGTACCGATCCTCGCCGCCGCGACTGCCGCCAGCACGGCGTCGTGCTCATCCGGAAGGCGGGAGCGCAGCACGCGCCGCCGCCCGCGACCCGAACGCCGGCCAGGGTCCAGATAGTCGGCCAGGTACAGCGACGATCCGAGCAGGTCGAACTTGCGGTGCCCCGTCGTGTGATGCGCGACCGCACGCAGGAGCGCCCGATCCTTCACGCCTTCGGCCGCGAGCCGCGCGGCACACGCCGGTCCGTGGAGCACCGGGTCGGGCCAGCCACCGGCGATGTCGTACTCCTTGCGGAGTTTCGCCGGAGCCACGCCCTTCAGCGCGTCGTGTATGAAGCCGGCGGCGCTCCATCGAACCCGATCGGCTCGCCGCAGGCCGCGCGCCTTCGCCCACTTCCGCATGAGACGAGCGACGCGTTCGGCATGGTCGCGCCGCACCTCGCTCATGACCGTCCATTCGGGGAGGTCTCCGTCGGCCGCAGCGAGAATGATCGGATGGAGCGCCTCGAGTCGCCGTCCCATCAGTCGCGGTCCGTGCGCCACGAGGCGATACTTTCCCCATCGTTCGCAGTTTCGATCGTCGTCTCCGTCCGCCCCTCGATCGGTCCGATGTGGTGGGAAGCCCCCGAAGATACGAGACATGTCCGTTCGCTACGACCCGCTTCTGACCCGCCTGCTCGCGCGGGAAATCGAACTCCGCTGGGGTGGCATCGGCGTCCGGTCGCTCGGGATGGACCCGGAGCGCAGCGCCGCCTCCGTTCGGTTCGCGGATGGAAGCTCGCTGCTGACGATGTTCGACCGTTCCGCCGGGTTCGTCGTGCCCGCCGACGGCGATCCGCTCGAGGGTGCCGGGGTCCGGGTGACGCGATTCGGCCGCATGTCGCTGGCGTCCGTCGAAGCCCCGCCGGACGAACGGGCGCTCGTCTTGTGGCTGGCGGAGGACGACGGAACGATCGGTGCCGGGATCGCCATCGAGCTCCATACGAACCGGTGGAACGTCCTTTGTCTGGCCCCTCCGCGGGGGAGCCCGGACGACGAAGCGAGATCGCACGACGAAACGAGCCCACACGGCGAGTGGCGCGTTCGATACGCGCTCTGGACCCGGGACATCGCCGGTCGACGCGTCGGGCCGGGAGAGCCCTACGCGATCCCTCGATCCACGAGGCGGGCGCCCGAGTCGGCTCCCGACGAGACGGAGTGGAACGCCTGGATGGCTTCCGTCTCCCAGCGGCCCGTCCCGGAGGGCGAGGGCGGGCGCGACCCCGTGCGTACCGCGGTGCTCGAGACATGGAGCTGGACGAGTGCGCTGAACGTGGAGTGGCTGCTCGGCGATACGGACGGGACTCAGGGCGAAACGAACGAGTCTCTCGGCCGCTACGGCGAATTTCACGCCCTTGCCCGACGCCTCGACCTCACCGGCGTCGAGACGACGCCTCCGGTCTGGCTGACGTCCCGTCGGTGGGGCACACAGCCCTACCCGCACCGCCTGGGCGACGACGCGGCCGCCGAGTACCCCGGACTCTTCGCCGCGATGGAGGCGGCGCTGGACG
>JBGMQU010000101.1:0-12805 GCA_048060725.1 Gemmatimonadota bacterium
GGTCTCGCACGCGAGCATGTCGGCCCCGGTATCGGCCAGAATCTCCCACCGCGGAACGTGAAAATCGTAGAGCTCCGCCGCCGTGAGGCCGTAGTCGCCTCTAAACTCCGAGCCGTCGGCGAGAAACGCACCGTATGGTCCGACGCTCGCGACGACCAGCGGGCGTTCTCGCCCCTCGCGGTTCGCCTGATCCGCCCAGAATCGATCGCGCACTTCGATCACGAGCGAGACCGCGTCGCGGAACAACCTGTCGATTTCGGCATCGGACAGCCCGCGCGCCCGAAACCCGGAGAACGTCGCCTGGTACGTGGCGGTGCCCACGCAGTCGGCTCCCGCCTCCAGGTACAGGAGGCAGACCTCGCCGACCTTGTCAGGGTGCTCGAGAAGAACCTTTGCCGACCATAGCGGATCGGTCAGGTCACACCCGAGCGCCTCAAGTTCCGTGGCGAGGCCACCGTCCAACACAAGGTGACCCTGACGCTCGAGAATGGTCGCGATGGGGTCCACAGATCACTGGTCCGTGGTAATCACGCGTCCCACGCTCCGCTGGAGGATCGAGTTGAAGTCCGCGAGCTCATTCGAGATGACCCCGTTCAATTCCTCTTCCGCGTCCTCGAGTCGCTGGCGCAGGATCGCCTGGACCTCGCCCTGTTGATCCGTGGGCCGAAAATCGGCCGTCGCCACCCCACCCTGAAGCGACGAGAGTTGCCCGACGATCATCGACGGCCACCGCACGCCGTCTCCCCCGCCGGTGTTTCGGAGTTGAATCAGCTGGCTCTCGACCTCGATCAGGCGCTCGTCGAGCGCATCGCCGGCCTCAATCGCCTCCTCCGCATCGCCCGCCTCTTCGAGCACCGGCCGCAGATCGTAGATCTGGCGGCGAAGCAACTCGATGCGATTGACGAGCGCGGCAGCCCGATTCCGATCGGCCATGATCTCCCCGACCAGCGCGGTTTGCTGACGGATGTCCGCGAGCGACCCCTCCGAATTGGGGTCTTTCAGGACGTTTAGCGACTGGCTGCCCACGTCGTCGCCATCGACAATCAGGGTGACCGTGTAGGTACCCGGCGGCACGATCGGCGCGCCGCCCCCGAAGAACCCACCACCACCACCGGGCCGGTGCTTCTCGGGCATCGGGTACCAGTCGGCGAAGAGCGGCTTCGTTCGGAGCTTGATCTGCGTCATGTCCTGGCCGGTGAAGTCCCACCATACGCGGTTCACGCCGGCGTCACTGGTTCCGTCGAGCGTGCGGACGACCTCGCCCGAGGCGTCCTCGATCCGCAACTCGACCTCACCACCCCCATCGCCGCCGAGCCAGTAGCTGAGAGGCCCACCGCGGGGCGGGTTCTCCCCGGCAGACCAGTCCTCGAACATGCTCATGCGCTCGGTCACGGGCCGGAACCGATAGGCGTCGCGCAACTCGAACAGGTGGGCGTCGGATGCCACGATCGCGTCGCTCATCTGCTGGATCGGGCCCAGGTCGTCGAGGATCCAGAAACCCCGTCCGTAGGTCCCCAGGACCAGGTCGTTGAAATGCTCCTGGACGACGATGCCGTAGATGGGGGTCGGCGGGAGATCGCTCGTGAACCGCTGCCAGGTCGCACCGTCATCATAGCTCAGGTAGAGCGTCGACTCCGTGCCGAGGTAGAGCAGACCGGGGCGCACCGGGTCTTCGAGCAAGTATCGCGTATAGTCGACCGGGTCGTTGTTCACACCGGCGGTGATGAGCGTCCATGTCTCGCCGTAGTCCTCCGTCCGGTACGCACGAGGCGTGAAGTCGCCGACCTGGTGGTGCTCGATCGTGATGTAGGCCTTCGCGGCGTCCCACTTCGAGGCGTCGATGCTGCGAACGACCCCGTCGGGCGGAAGGTCCGGGATGTTCCCGGTCACGTCGGTCCAGTTGTCCCCACCGTCCCGGCTCACGTGGACGAGCCCGTCGTTCGAGCCCGCCCAGAACACGCCCTCCTGCACCGGCGACTCGTCGAAGGCGTAGATGACGCAGCAGTACTCTACCCCGATGTTGTCCGGAGTCAGACCGCCGGAGATGACCTGCCTGGATTTGTCGTTCGTCGTCAGGTCGGGGCTGATGACGTCCCAACTCTGGCCGCGGTTGGTGGTCCGGTGTACATGCTGGCTCGTCACGTACAGCGTCTCGCTGTCGTGTGGAGAGATCAGCAGCGGGAACGTCCACTGGAAACGATACCTGAGGTCCTCGGCGGGCCACCCGCCCGTGGACATCGGCCAGACTTCGACGTCCCGATATTGCCCCGTCCGCACGTCGTAGCGGACCACGATGCCGCCCCGCGCCCCAGATCCGGACGCGCTGGACCACACGATGTCGGGGTTCGTCGGATCCGGCGTCGCGAACCCGGACTCGCCGCCCCCCACATCACGCCATGCTCCACGCGGGATGATGCCATTCGCCCAGAACCCGCCCGTGCGGGTGTTCGACGGCCCGCGCATGGACGGACCGTCCTGTCGGTTCCCCATGACGTTGTATGGAACCGCGTTGTCGGCCGTCACGTGGTACATCTGCGCGATCGGAAGCTGGACCCTGAACCACGAGTCGCCACGATTCTCGGTGATGGTGACCCCGCCGTCGAACGCGATCGCGAATCGGTCTCCGTTCGTCGGGTCGATCCAGATGTCGTGGTGATCCCAACCGGGCGACGCCCACTGATCACCGAAGAAATTCAGCGTTTCGTGCGTCTCGCCGCCGTTCAGGCTCACCGAATAGCTCGATGACAGGAAGTAGACCTCGTCGGGATCGTCCGATGACACGCCGCAGCGCGTGTAATAGGCCTGACGCGACGCCAGGTCGTGGTTGTACGAAACGAGGCGCCAGTTGTCGCCCCCGTCTTCCGAGCGCCACAACTCGCCGGTGTCGGTCTCCATCCCGTCGATCGGCACGCCGTCGCTCGTCTCGATGAGCGCGTAGACCCGGTCTGAATCGCTCGCCGACATGCAGACGGCGATCTTTCCGAGCGACCCGGTCGGCAGGCCGTGGCCCTCGATCCGGACCCACGTGTCGCCGCCGTCCGTCGTCACGAACAGCCCGCTTCCCGGGCCCCCGCTTTCCCGAACCCACGTTCTCAGATCCAGGTCCCACGTGGTAGCGATGATCTTTCGCGGGTTCGCGGGATCCATGACCATCTCGTACGCGCCGGTTCCCGGATCGACGAACAGCACCTGCTCCCACGTCGCGCCTCCGTCCCGCGTGCGATACACACCCCGCCGCTCGGCCGGGGCGTAGGCGTGCCCGAGCGCCGCGACGTACACGACGTCGGGATCGCGTGGATCGATCAGGATGCGCCCCACGCGGCCGGTGCCTTCCAGCCCCATGTGGGCCCATGTTTCCCCGCCATCCGTAGACTTCCACACGCCGTTGCCGATCGAGACGTTCGATCGAATGGAGCTTTCTCCGGTCCCGACCCAGACGACCGCCGGGTCGCTCGGAGCCACGGCGATCGCACCGATCGCGTGGACCGGTTGATCGTCGAACACCGGTCGCCAGTGGAGCCCGGCGTCGTCGGTCTTCCAAAGACCCCCCGTGGCGGCTCCCGCGAAGTACGTCGTCCGATCTCCAGGCACGCCCGCGATCGAGGCCACCCGATTTCCGAGCGGGCCAATGTGCCGGAATCGGAGTTGTTCGTACCGATCCGGCGAGATCTGCTGGGCCGCCACCGGCGCGGCGACAGCGACGGCGACGGCGATACAGACGAGAACGATCGGGCAGGCGAGACGGCGGAGTGTAGACATACGATTTCTCCCCATGGAGCGCGTTTGGTCGGGACCGGCTCAAGGTGAGGGGAACATCGCGAAGCTGCCAGAGCCTGGTGTGCCGTCGAATGCCCGACGTGGCCCACAAAAGAAAAAGGCCGGCACCCCTCTCGGGGCACCGGCCAGCAGGCCGCTCGTCGTGATGACGAGATCAACGCGAGCGAACCTGCGTCGCTCCCGAGAGCCTTACCGAAGATCGAGCCGGCCTTCGCCGTTCAGCGTCAGCGTAGTCTCGTCATTCAGCGTGCGAATCATGATCGATCCGATCGGCGCCTCACACTCACCGCCCACCATCGGCTGCCCCAACCCATCGTAGCAGATCGTCTCGAAGTCGCTCTCGATCGCAACTGCCGGAGGCGCCACCTCACGCAGCAGCACCTCCGAAGAACGTTCGTCGTCGCTCATCAGCGTCACGCGAATCACTCCGCTCTCGGCGTCGACATCCATGCGAACCATCTTGCCCGACCGGAGGGCCGTCGTGCGAGCCTGCGAATGCGCCAGCTGCACGAGCTCGACCGCGTTGGTCATCGCGAGTTCCTGATTCGCGCTAACGAGGGCGCCGCCCGTTCCCACTGCCGTCACGCCCGAGAGGGCGAGCACGTGCAGGGTGCTGATCTGAGTGAAACCGTTGGTGCGCAGGCCCCGGCTCTTATTCTGGCTGTTGTTACGCATGGTCCGTCAATCCTTCGTTTCTTGTTGTCGCCGCGGCGATCTCGTCATCGCCGTGACGGGGCGGTGGTAGGGCAAAACCCGCTTCCAAATCGGATCGAAACGGCACGCCCGCGAAACTCGTTGCACCCGTGTCGGTTAGGGCGTGCCAAAGACGCGCGGAACGCGCCGATTGTGGCAGGAAAAACACACGAGTCCTGCCGTGATGTGCGAAGGTCCGTGGCGAAATGCGCGTGACTGGTGACCGGCTGCACCCTAGGTTTTCTTTCATATGCCAGGTTCGACCCGTCAAAAGGAGTCTCGATGTCCCCGGTCGCCCTAACTCTGCTCGCTTCGGCCGCGTCGGTGGTTTGTCCGGTACGCGCCATCCCCGCGGATCCGGAGCCGATCTCGGCCGCGATCGTCATAAGCGATGATCTGGAAGAGCTTTATCGGTCTGCCATCTCGTTCTCGGATTTCTTCGAGGAGGCGGAGAACCGGCGCGAACAGTGGACGAAGACCTATCGCGAGGGGTCGATCGCGGCCGAGATGGTGGCCCGCATTCGGGCTCTCGAGGGAAACTGGCGGATTCTGGCGGTCGCCGAGGACTGGTGCAGCGACTCGGTGAGTACGATCCCGTTTCTGGCCCTTCTCGCCGAGGAAGCCCCGAATCTGGAGATGCGCATCATCAACTCGGAGGTGGGCAAGGGCGTGATGGAGTCTCACCGGTCGCCGGACGGCCGCCCTGCGACGCCCACCGTCTTGATCCTCGACGAAGACTACGAGGAGACGGGCTGCTGGGTCGAGCGACCGGCCGAATTGCAGGCCTGGGCCCTCGATGCCCGACCAAAACTCCGCGACACCGAGTTCCTGGCGAAAAAGACGTCCTGGTATGAAGAGGATGCAGGGGCTTCGACGGTACGGGAGGTCGTCGAGGTACTCGAAGGAGCCGCTTCGGGCGCTCCGATCTGTCGTGGTACTTCGTCAACACCCTCTTAGGATGTCCTAGAAGCGAGGGCGTCCCTTGGCAGCCTGCCATTTCCGGTGTGACTTCGGGACGATCGACAGCGAACCGGGATCGAGCGGGGCCAGGCCCCTGGACTCACCCGTCTCTTCACCGCCGCGATGCTGAGCCCGCAGGTTGGGGTCGAGGCCTCGTGAAAGCAGGCCCGCGAGTTCCGAAGAGGGCACGGGCCGGCCGAAGAAGAACCCCTGCACGAGGTTCCCGCCCAGGTCTTCGAGGTGCGCGAGTTGTACGGAATCTTCGATTCCCTCAACGATCACCTCGAGATCGAGCATTTCCGCCAGCGTCAGGATCGTACGGACGATCGCCACCGATGCAGGATCGGCACCCAGGGAGAGGACGAACGACCGATCGACTTTCAGGACGTCGACGTCCAGGTCTTTCAAGTAGCCCAGAGACGAATACCCCGTCCCGAAGTCGTCGATCGCGACCTTGACGCCGAGTTGCTTGAGTTCCCGAATCCTCGTCGGATCTCCGCCCGCGGAACTCTCTGTGATTTCGAGCTGGAGCAGATTCGACGGGAAGGCCGTCTTCCGAATGATGTCTTCGATCGCGTCCACGAAGTCGGGCTCACCGAAGTGACGAGCGGACAGGTTCACTGATAGACAAAACGGCGGGGTGACGATCCCGAAGTCGATCAGGCGTTTCAGCTCGGTGCAACTGCGCTCGAGCACCCAACGATCGATCTCGGCAATAAGGGACGTCTTTTCCGCGACGGGAATAAAGCTGTCGGGCATGAGCAGACCGTGCTCGGAGTGGCGCCAGCGCACCAGCGCCTCGACTCCCACGATCCGCCTGCTCACGGTATCGACGATCGCCTGATATGAGAGTTCGAGCTCCTCCTTCTCGACCGCACGCCGCAGGTGACCTTCGACCTCATCCGCCCAGCCCGAACTCTCCTGCTCCAGATCGTGGCTATACATTCGGAACTGAAATCCGCCGCGACGTTTCGCCTCGTACATGGCCAGGTCAGCCTGGTGAACGAGCTCATCGGGATGTGCGAGATCTTCGGTGCTGACCGCGATTCCGACGCTGGCACCTACCTGATGTTCTTCGCCGCCCGTGATGATCGGCGCGCGAACGATCGCGACGATGCGCTCGGCTGCGGCCAGGGCCTGCCGCTCTCCATCGACGGTCTCGAGCAGCACCGCGAACTCGTCACCCCCGATACGTGCGACCGTGTCGGCATCCCGAACGAGTGACTTGAGCCGCGAGGCCACCTCGCAGAGGAGATGGTCGCCCACCTTGTGGCCGGCCCGATCATTGATCGGCTTGAAGCGATCGAGGTCCACGTAGAGCAACGCGACCCGCTCGCCGTCGCGACGGCGACGGTTCAGAGCGTGCGAAAGCCGATCAGAGAACAGCGCGCGGTTCGGCAGCCCGGTCAGGTAGTCGTGGAGCGCCCGGTCCTCGAGCTCGCGCTCAAGGCGTTTCCGCTCGGTAGAGTCGCGCAGAATCTCGTACACACCGACCACGTCTTCTCCGATGAGGATCGGCACGCTCGTCAGCTCGACCTCGGCCAGTCCGTCCTCGAGCTGCTGGACCTCGGTTTCCAGCGTGCTGCGCATACCGGCGAGCGCGGCTTCGAGCGCGGCCATCGCGCGGCTGCGGCCGGCCCCGACGATCAACTCGGAAAATTCCAGCCCCAGCAGTTCCTCCTCCGTGTGGCCGACGAGTTCACACGCGGCCGGGTTCGCCATCAGGATGCGCCCGTCGGGGTCTACCGCGACCACGCCGTCAACGTTGTTCTGGAAAAGTGAGCGATGTTCCTGACGCTGCCGTTCGAGTTCGCGCTTGCCCTCATGGAGGCGGAGATAGGTCCGCCACACGAAGAGCATCGATCCCAGGAGACCGAGCGAGAGCGGCAATGTTGCCGGGTGCCAGAGCAGGTCGATCATGAGTTCATGTCCGAGGGCATCCAGGAAGCGGTGGCCACATCGGGCGAAGGCCGGCCGGCTGGCGGTCGGAGAGAGCGGCGACTACGGGGCTCTACCACACCCGGCAAGCGATCGTAGTCGGTCGGAAGGCGGTCATCGTCTGGCGGCCGAAAGACCGGACCGGCTGCCAGTACGTCCGAGAGACTCGACGCCGCCACGGGGCGACCGAACATGTAGCCCTGGACGTACCGTCCTCCCAGCGCCTCCAGGCGACCCAGTTGGGCGGCGTCTTCCACACCCTCGATGATCACTTCGACGTCGAGCATTTCCGCCAGCGTCAGGATCGTCCGAACGATGGCCACCGATGCCGGGTCAGCGCCGAGCGAGAGGGCGAACGATCGGTCGACCTTCAGCACGTCGACGTCGAGATCGCGCAGATAAGCCAACGATGAATAGCCTGTGCCGAAGCGGTCGATCGCGATGCGCAGCCCGAGCCCCTTGAGTCGTTGCACGGTGTCGCGCGCGCGGCCCGCCACGGCCTCGGTGATCTCCAGCTGCACGCGTCCGGCGTCCATTTCGTGTCGCCCCAGGATACCGGAGACCGCCTCGACGAAATCGGGCTCGTCGAAGTGGCGTTCGGAGAGATTCACGCTGAGCATGAGTGCGGCGTGCCCACCCGCCACGTGCTGCCGCATCTCGAAGCACGCCCGGTCGAGGACCCACCGGTCGAGCGCGACGATGAGCGATGAGCGCTCCGCAACCGGGATAAACACAGACGGAAAAACAGCTCCGAACTCAGGGTGCTCCCAGCGCACGAGCGCTTCGACTCCCACGAAAGACTTCCCCGAAACGTCGACGATCGGCTGATACTCCAGGTACAACTCGTCCCGCTCAATAGCAGCTGACAGGTCAGCCTCGATTCGGTCTCCGAGGTCGAGCGCCTCTCGCTCGAGTTCTCGGCAGTACATGTATCTCTGCGCTCCGCCCCGTCGTTTGGCTTCATACATTGCCAGGTCCGCCCGGCGCACGAGCTCCTCCGTGTCACGGGCCTCGTCATCGCTCATGGCGATGCCGATGCTCGCTCCGACCTGGAGATCGACGCCATCTACGGTGATCGGCTGCTGAATCCGGGACAGGATGCGGCCGGCCACGCCCATGGCCTCCTTCGGCGATGCGGCCGTCTCGAGCAGGACCCCGAACTCGTCGCCTCCGATCCGGCCCACGGTGTCCCCCGCCCGGGCGATCGCGACGAGGCGGTGCGCAACCTCTCGGAGCACTTCGTCCCCGGCGGCATGCCCCGCGGTGTCGTTCACCGGCTTGAAACCGTCGAGGTCCAGGTAGAGCAGCGCAATCTCGGCGCCACCGCGTCGCGACCGCTGGACAGCGTGCTCCAGCCGGTCGTGGAAGAGAGCCCGATTCGGCAGTCCGGTCAGGAAATCGTGAAGCGCCCGGTCCTCCAGCTCACGCTCCGCCTCTTTCTGCTCGGTGATGTCGCGCAGAAGTCCCCACAGCCCCACGACCCGCCGTCGGTGGTAGTGCGGCCCGCAGGTCATGCGCGCGTCGACATGACCACCGGCTCGTGCGATGCCGATCTCGATCGTCTCGCGTGACCCACCCCGAGCCTCTCGAAGCCCTGTGACGAGCCGCTTCTGGCTCCAGCCGGTGACGAAGTTCAGGAGGGGGCGCCCCTCGACCTCGTCGTGCGTCGCCCTCGCCAGCTCGAGGAAGTGCGGATTGGCTCGCCTGATGCGACCCTCCGGGTCGAGCATCAACACGGCCTCGAAGTTCATGTCGAACAGCGCCTCGATCGGCGAAATGTCGGTCCGCCGAATCGCGCGCCACCACGCGACGATCAGAACCACGAGCAGCGCCAGAACGACCACCCCCGCGGTGCTGTGCAGCAGCACCGGGGAGACGACCATCCCCATCACACCTGCTCTTTGTGGCGCTATCCTCGGCATCCGTCATCCGGCTTCGCAAGTGCCGCAAGAGTCCAAAAACCGAAGAGTTACGTGCATGAACCATTCCCTGTGCCATCGCGCCACCGGCCCTCACTCGGAATGCGCCAGGGAGATCGAAACAGGGGGGGTGCAGAGGGCCCTTCCCGGGGGAGTCGGGCAGGCACCGGTGAGACTCGGACGAGGCCCGACGGGGCGCGAAACGGGTACCCGCGCGGAGGCGTCCGTGCGGGGCTACGCGGTCGCTTGTCGCTCCGCTACCAGTATGCCGGAACTCCCGAAACGTCGTGACCGAGGATCAACGCATGGATGTCGTGCGTACCCTCGTAAGTGTATACGGATTCGAGGTTTGCCATGTGGCGCATGCAGGCGTACTCGATCAGGATTCCGTTCGCGCCGAGGAGACGGCGACCCTCGCGCGCGCACTCGCAGGCTACGTTCACGTTGTTCCGCTTGGCGAGCGAAACCTGCTGCGGGCGCATGGTGCCATCGTCCTTCATTCGACCCAATCGAAGCGCAAGTAGTTGCCCCTTGGTGATCTCCGTCAGCATCTCTGCCAGACGAACCTGTTGGATCTGCGTGGCGGCGATCGGTTTCCCTTCGAACTGCACCCTGGTCTTGGCGTAATCCAGCGCTTCGCAGTAACACGCCATAGCGGCCCCCATGGCCCCCCAGGCGATGCCGTATCGGGCCTGCGTAAGGCACATGAGGGGGCTCTTGAGCCCTCCGGTTTCGGGCAGGAGGTTCGAGGCGGGCACCCGCACATCCTGAAGCACCAGCTCGGACGTATCCGACGCGAGCAACGAGAGCTTCCCCTCCTGGTCCTTCGCGGCGAATCCCTCCCGATCCGTCTCGACGAGGAATCCCCGGATGGCAGACGCGTCGTCGAGCGCGCCGGTCTTGGCCCAGATAATCGCGACATCGGCCATCGAGCCGTTCGTGATCCACATTTTCGCGCCGTTCAGCACCCACTCATCGCCATCCTGAACCGCCCGCGTGGTCATTCCGGCCGGGTTGGAACCGAAGTCTGGTTCCGTGAGCCCGAAGCACCCGATCGCTTCCCCCGCCGCCATCCGCGGGAGCCATTTCTGCTTTTGCTCCTCCGTGCCGAAGGCGTAGATCGGATACATGCAGAGGGCGCCCTGCACGGAGACGAACGAGCGTATGCCGGAATCGCCTCGCTCCAGCTCCTGCATGATGAGCCCGTACGCGACATTGCCGAGACCCGCACATCCATACTCCTCGGGGAGGTTCGCCCCGAGAAACCCGAGTTCGCCCATCTGCGGGATCAAGTCGCGCGGAAACGATCGGGAGATGTACGCCTCGTTGATGATGGGCATGACCTCGCTCTCCACCCAGTCCCGAACCATGTCCCGGATGGCCCGTTCTTCGTCTGACAGCAGCGAATCGAGGTTGAAGTAATCGACGCCTTCGAAGCTCATGTATCGTTTTCTCCGTCACGGTCGTTCGACAGGTCATCTGCGGGCGGGGCACCGACCGCCTCCGTCGAGCCAAACAATTTCACCGTCGCGAACAAGCCGGCGGCGATCGTGGCGACCCCCGCGATGGCCACGGGGACCCCATAACGGCCCGAGTTCGCGGCGAATACGGTGCCGAACATCACGATCGTCATGGCGACGGGCAACCCGACGCCATGGCGCACGGCCGGGCCTGTCACGGCGACACTTCTCCCCGCCACCGGATGAAGCCCCTCACGACCTCCCCACCGATACGCCAGCCCAGATAGTACGCCGCGGCGAGTGGCAGCAGCCACGCGGCCTGCGACAGGGTTCCACCTCGCTCCAGGGTCAGAATCCAGATCGCGAACGGGAGCGTAATGACGGCCGCAACCATGTGACGCGCCCTCCTGACGCGCCGGCGCATGGCCGACCGGCAGTCATCGCACCAGTCGTCTTCGTCGAGCGCCTTGCTGGAGGACGATCGACCGCAGGCGGCGCACACGGCCGACTGAAAGTAGATCCCCTCGGAGGGCGCCCCGGCGCTCGACCCGCCGTACTTCTTCAACGGCCTTCCACCCCCGTATCCAGGTGGGCGATCACGGCGGCGGCGAATTCGGCCGTGCTGGTCGAACCGCCGATGTCGGCTGTGAGCGACGTGCCCTCCCGCAGGGTCCGACCCAACGCCTCGCGAATCGACGCGGCGACGTGGTCCTGCCCGACGTGGTCGAGCATGAGACAGGCTGCGAGAAGCAACGAGGTGGGGTTCGCGATCCCCTTCCCCGCGATGTCCGGCGCCGAACCGTGCACGGCCTCGAAGATCGCGGCATTCTCCCCCAGGTTCGCGCCCGGCGCGAACCCGAGTCCGCCAACGAGCCCCGCCACCTGATCGGAGAGGATGTCGCCGAACATGTTCTCGGTGACGATCACATCGAACTGATACGGGTCGAGTACGAGCTGCATCGCGGTGTTGTCTACGATCTTGTCGTCGAACGCGACCCTTCCCTCATACTCATCCGCAATCTCGTATCCGACCTCGAGGAACAGCCCCTGGGTGTATTTGAGGATGTTCGCCTTGTGCACCAGCGTGACCTTCTCGCGCCCGTGCGAGAGCGCATACTCGAAGGCGAACCGGACGATGCGTCGCGACCCGTAGCGGGTGATGAGCATCACGGATTCGGCTACTGCACGCGGATCTTTCTCCATCCCTATGTAGTGCTCGATCCCGGCATACAGTCCTTCCGTGTTCTCCCGCACGATCACGAGATCGACATCCGGATACCGTCCACCGGGGAGCAGCGAGCGGGCGGGACGAACGTTCGCAAACAGGTCGAAGTGCTTCCGGAGCGCCACGTTTACAGACCGAAATCCACTGCCGATGGGGGTGGTCAGCGGGCCCTTCAGCGCGACGCGGGTCTCCTCGATCGAGGCGAGCGTATCCGATGGAAGCGGCTCGCCCGACGCCTCGACTCCGGCCACGCCCGCGACATGCTCGTGCCACCGAATCTCGGCGCCGGCCGCCTCGACGATGTCGACCGTAGCCTCCGCGATCCCCGGGCCGATGCCGTCGCCCGGTATGAGCGTTACGTCTCGCATGTCAGTCCGATCAGGAGGGGGCCAGCCATTTGGCCGCGGCCAGGGCGAGCGTCGTGAGTGAACCCCGTGAAGCCGCCTCGCGGCGCTCCCCCTGGATGATGCCGTGCCAGAGGATGGCGCTCCTGCGAATGTCGATCACCGCGATAAGCAGCACGGCCCTCCCGACTCCGGCGTCCTCTATCCCCTCCTCTTCGGCGGCGAGGCGCTCCGAGTCGGTCGGGGGTGCATAATAGGCCACGAGCGGGAGTATCAGGATGCGGGCGTCGAACAGCGCCGCAATCTGTCGAAGCTGAGTATGAAGCGGCTCGTAGATTTGCTGTTGCTTCTTTGGCGGAGCCAGAAGACCGTGGTAGGCCAATCGCGCGGGGTCGATCTTGATCATCGGATTTCGCGCGAGCCGCTCCTTCACAGCTTCGGGCAACGCCCAGCTGTCGGCGCCTCGTTCCTCCCCGAACGCGAACGCCA
>JBGMQU010000102.1:0-6069 GCA_048060725.1 Gemmatimonadota bacterium
TGAACCCCGAGAGACCCCTGCGCGCGACCCACCGTACTTCTTCAACACCCTTCTAGAAGGGGGCGCCGAAGCGCCCCCCGAATCAGAACCGTGGGCAGGGTCAATACGTCGCCAGATACTGATCGAGCTCCCACTGACTGACCGAAGCGACGTAGTCGCTCCACTCCGCCTTCTTGCCTTCGATGAACTGGCTGGCGATGTGGTCGCCCAACGCATCGACGATGACCTCGCTTTTTTCGAGCTCTTCCACCGCTTCGCCAAGGTTGGCGGGTAGCGTCTCGAGTCCGATCTCCGCCCGCTCCGCTTCGGTGAGCTTCCAGACGTTCGTGTCGAGAGGCGGACCTGGATCGATCCGGTTTTCGATTCCGTCGAGTCCGGCGGCGAGTTGGACCGCGAGTGCCAGATACGGATTGCACGTCGGGTCAGGCATGCGGAACTCGCACCGAGTCGCGACGCCACGGCGATCTGGCACCCGAATCATGGGCGATCGATTGCGCTGCGACCACGCGATGCTGACCGGAGCCTCATACCCGGGCACGAGTCGCTTGAAGCTGTTCACTGTCGGGTTGGTAATCGCGGCGATCGCGCGCGCGTGCTTCTTCAGCCCGCCAATGTAGTGGAGCATCGTCTCGGAAATCTGCCACTCAGCCTCAGCGTCAAAGAACACGTTCTCGCCGTTCTTGAACAGCGACTGGTGCGTGTGCATTCCCGAACCGTTCTGCCCGAAGATCGGCTTGGGCATGAACGTGGCGTGGAGATCGTGAGCCAGCGCGGCATTCCGCACGATGAACTTGAAGGTCATCAGGTCGTCGGCGGTGCGGAGGGCCTCACCGTACTTGAAGTCGATCTCGTGCTGGCCGGGAGCGACTTCGTGATGGGCCGCCTCGACCTCCAGACCCATGGCCTCCAGATCGTTGACGATCATGCGGCGGGCCTTTTCGCCGAGGTCGACCGGCGTCAGGTCGAAGTATCCGCCGGCGTCGTGCGTAATAACCGTCGGTTCGCCATCGGCGTTCTTCTGGAAGAGGAAGAACTCGGCCTCCACCCCTGCGTTCATCTCGAAGCCGAGGGCCGCGGCGCGAGCCGTCTGGCGCTTCAGGCAGAGACGCGGATCACCCTGGAAGGGATCACCGTTTGGTCGGTGCACGTCGCAGACGACGCGGGCGACGCGCGCCTCGGGGTTCCCCCACGGGAACACCCTGAACGTGCCGAGGTCTGGCTTGAGGAGCATGTCGCTCTCCTCGATTCGCACGAACCCGGCGATCGACGACCCGTCGAACAGGATCTCTCCATCGAAGGCCTTTCCGAACTGACTTGCCGGGACCTCGACGTTCTTGGGCATCCCCAGGATGTCGGTGAATACCAGTCGCAGGAACCTGACGTTGAGGATCCTGCACAACTCCATCACACCGTCCCGATTCGGCGAGGGTCCGAGTTTCTCCCCGTATTCTTCGTACCTCGTCTCGGCCTCGTGCTCGGTCGGTGCCGCAAACAACATGTCCGGCGCCATGCTCCCTCGCTTCGTCTGGGGTGGTTCGAACCGACTCTCGGGCCGGCTCACCAAGCCTCCGAGTCTGTGCAATAATCGGGCAATCGTCAACAGAATATATGCATATTGGCGAGAATACTAAATAATGGCCGCCTATTATGCTGCATATCTATTAATCGACACGTAAATCGCGCAAACAGGTAATATTATGTCCGAAGACGTCACGAGCGACGGGCGAGGCACGGCTCTTCCACCCCTTCGTGTGGCTTCGAAGAGACAGCACGCCTGCAACACGCGGAATTGAGGTCGCCCGAGTGGATCCGAGAACAGACCATGAGAGGGGCGCCGGCTCGCTACGGTCGGTTTTACTTCGGGGGTTGGCGGTTCTTCTGACCGTCGCCTTGATCGCGCTGGCGGCGGTGATGCTCGTCTTCGCCCCCCGGACACCATCCCCGCAAGTTCTCATTCCGAGCCTTCTTACGGTCATCGTCGCCGACGTCGTTCTCGTCCTGTTGGTCGGTGATTTTCGCCTGCGTCGACTGTTCGTCCGCCCGGTCAACGACATGATGGAGGAGGCCGAGGCGATCGCGTCGGGCAAGTACGATCGGCGGCTGGTGCCCGATGGAGCGGACGAATTGCGGCGTTTGGCCGAAAGCGTCAACCGCATGGCAGATCGCCTCATTCACCACCAGGACAAGCTCCGCCAAAACGTCGACTCTCTGAACGAGACCAACCGGGAACTCTCGCTGGCGCGACACGAACTCGTGCAGTCCGAGAAGCTCGCGGCCGTCGGCAGGATGGCCGCCGGGGTGGCTCACGAAATCGGTAATCCGTTGGGCGCCGTGTTCGGGTATCTCGACGTCGCCTCTCGCCGGGGTATCGCTGACGAGGAGTGGATCGAGTACGTCCGGTACGAGACGCATCGGATCGACCGGGTCGTGCGCGGGCTACTCGACTTCGCGCGCCCCACCAGCCGGACGACCGCCGTGTTCGACGTGAACTCGGTCGTTCGCGACACGGTCTCGTTGCTCCAGAATCAGGGCAGGCTGAAGACCGCGCGCATAGACCTGGATCTCGAGCTACCCAATCCGTACGTCCGGGGGGATCCCGCACATCTGGAGCAGATTCTCGTGAATCTGCTTCTGAACGCGGACGATGCGATCGAGGAGGCGGTGGCGCCGGGCCGGATCCAGATCGAGTCGAAGACCGAAGCGTTCTGTGCTCCGGTTCGACGGGAGCCGGCACGACGAGACGGGGATCCGGACGGGGTGGACTACTCGCATCTGCGAAATCATCGCACGTCGCCGGACGCACTGGTCCGGTTCGATCCGGGGGACCGGGTCGTCCGAATCGAAGTAGTCGACAACGGCGTCGGAATCGACGGCGAAGAGCTCGTCAATGTCTTCGAACCGTTCTTCACGACGAAGGAGCCCGGCCGCGGGACCGGATTGGGACTCGCGGTCAGCGCCCGTCTGGCAGAAGCGATGGGAGGCGGAATGACAGCGGAATCGCGACCCGACGAAGGGACGCGCTTCGCACTCGTGCTGCCGCGCGTCGATCGAGAGACCCAGACGGAAGTCGTGGAGGAAGTAGCATGAACGTAGTCGTGATCGATGACGAGGCCGGCGTCCGACGTACGGTTTCCATGATTCTCGAAGACGAGGGATACGAGGTTTCTACAGCCTCCAACGGTCGAGACGGCCTGAGTCAGGCCCTCGAGCTGGACGCGGACATCGTGCTGTGCGACGTCCGGATGCCGGAGATGGATGGCCTCCAGTTCCTCGACGAGTATCGCAAGGGAGGCGGCGACGGTCTGGTCGTCACCATGACCGCGTACGGCAGCGTCGAACTCGCGCTCCAGGTCATGAAGGCCGGGGCATACGATTATATCGCAAAGCCGTTTTCGGCCGACTCCATCCTGCTTACTCTCCGGAAGGCCGAGGAACGCGAGAAGCTCCGTCGCGAGGTAACGCGTCTCCGGCGACAGGTGAAGACGGAGACTCGCCACCCCGACCTGGTCGTGAAGAGCCCCGCGATGGTCCGGGCGGTGGAACTGGCGGAGAAGGTCGCCCCGCACCCCTCCACGGTCCTGGTCACCGGAGAGAGCGGGACCGGCAAGGAAGTGATCGCGCGCCTGATCCACAGTTCATCGCCTCGAAACGACCAGCCTTTCGTCTCGGTGAACTGCGGCGCGATTCCCGAAAACCTCCTCGAGTCCGAGCTTTTCGGACACGTCAGGGGCGCCTTCACGGGCGCGGAGCGCGACCGGGTCGGACTCTTCGAAGAGGCCAACAGGGGCACGCTCTTCCTCGATGAGATCGGCGAACTGCCGGTGTCGCTTCAGGTGAAGCTTCTGCGCGCGCTTCAGGATCGCGAGGTTCGGCGCGTCGGAGAGTCGGTGACCCGCAAAATCGACGTGCGCATCATCGCGGCGACCGCACGCGACCTCGAAAAGGAGGTCGAGCAGGGCACCTTTCGCTCGGACCTCTTCTATCGGCTGAACGTGGTGAACATCCACCTCCCGCCACTTCGACATCGGCGAGAAGAGGTGCCGCTCCTCGCGAAGCACTTCCTGGCCGAATACAACGAGTCGCTCGGCACCTCGGTGGAAAGCCTCGATTCCTCGACCATGAATTACCTCGTCAATTACCCGTGGCCCGGCAACGTGCGTGAACTCGAGAACGTGATCGAGCGGGCCATCGTGCTGGCGGACAGTGAGAGCGTGACTCCGGAGCAGCTTCCTCAGCCCGTGCGCGACGGCGAGTCGAGGATGAGCGGACCAGAGTCGTTGCCGGAGGACGAGCTCTCCGTGAAAAAGCGCACCGCTGCTCTCGAGAAGCAGTTGATCGCGCGAGCATTGGTGATTACCGGCGGCAACCGGACTCGTGCGTCCGCCCTGCTCGATCTGTCGTATCGAGCGTTGCTCTACAAGATTCGCGACTACGGGCTCGCGTAGTAGGTAGTAGTAGGTACAGGAGGTTGCGCGAAACGCCGGCGGGCCACGACGGGGGCACCGGGGACGTCGCGCGGTTGATCGGCGCCGGGTGTTGTTACGCTGCAACACGCTCCCGCGGAAAGCCAGCCGAACCGGCCTGTCAACGAGCCCCGGCACGCGGGCAAACCCATGCCAGCGCAGTCTTTTGGACGCCTTCCACCGGTCCACACGGATGGTGCAGGTCTTGCACAACGGTGGGCTCGGTGTCATGCCCGCGGGGCGGGCGCCCGGAATTACCGGCATCTGAACCAGGGGGGCACGTGCGGGGTCGAGGGTACCAACAACGAGGTCGGGTGGCGCGGTGGCTCGTAGCCGGGGCCATCTTCGCGTGCCTGCAGGGGGCAGATGGGGCGCCACTGGCGGGGCAGCAGCTCATCCCCGCCGACCACGGTCCGCGAATGGCGAGTCGTGAGCAGCTGACGGCCGTGATCGACTCGCTGCAGCTCACGTTGAGCGACTACAAGGTCGGTAGCGACGAGCATGTCGCGACCCAGCGTTCCATTCAGGCGATCGCGGATCGACTGCGGGGCGGAGACGTACACCCGGGGGACGTCGTACAGCTTCGGGTCTCCGGCGAGGATCGCTGGACCAGCGATCACACGGTCACGCCCCTGCAAAATCTCGCGCTCGAAGCGATCGATCCTGTGGACGTGTCGGACGTCCTTTACTCCGAGCTCGAGGAGAAGATCAGCCTCCAGCTGGCGCGCTATCTTCGCGACCCGCGCGTCGAGGTGCTGGTGTTGAAGCGCATCGGCGTGACCGGTTTCGTGGCGCGGCCGGGGTTTTACACGATCGACGGTTCCAGCCTCGTGTCCGACGCCGTGATGTTGGCTGGCGGGCCTGGTAGCGGCTCGAACGTCAGTACGATCCAGTTCCGGCGGATGGGTGTTCCGCTCGCCATCCCCCCGGGGGTCGTATGGCAGAGCATGTCTCTCGATGATCTCGGGGTTCAGTCTGGGGACGAGATGTACGTGCCTCAGAGTGGAAGCGCGTTCTTCCGCTTCCTGCTCGTGGCGCTGGGAGTCGTGCTGACGATCACACTCATCTCGATCCGCATCTTCTGAGTGGGACCGATCGCGAAGGTGGCCGCCCTGTCTGACCCGAGCGTCGGAACCGACGGTTTCGGGGTCGTGGAGGCTCACGAGCGCGCCGCGGGGCTGCAGCGGGCGATCGATTTCGGGATCGCCGCGGCCGGGCTGATTGTTCTGGCGCCGGCCATGGTCATCGTGGCCCTCGCGATTCGTCTGGATAGCCGCGGTCCGATCGTGTACCGCCAGCTTCGAATCGGCCTCGATCGACGCAGCCCCGAGCTCGCGGACGGCGAGGAGCACCCCCGTCGTACGGCGGATCTTGGCGGCCGCCCGTTCACGATTTACAAGTTCCGGACGATGCGGGTGGACGCCGAGCGCGAGACCGGTCCCGTTTGGGCGTCGCCGCAAGACTCGCGCGTCACCCGGGTCGGCGGCTTCCTTCGCCGCTATCGGCTCGACGAGCTCCCGCAGTTGTGGAACGTGCTCAAGGGCGAGATGTCGATCGTTGGTCCGCGTCCCGAGCGGCCGTTGTTCGTGCACCAGCTACGCGACGA
>JBGMQU010000102.1:6169-12767 GCA_048060725.1 Gemmatimonadota bacterium
TCGGCGCGCGGTTCTGCTGGTGTCACCTCGCAAGGTGCTGGGGTCCTCGCTGCGGGCCGTCCTCGAACCGTACGGATACCGTCTTCGCCGCGTGTCGGATCCCGGGGAGCTCGCAGCTGCCGTGCTGGCGGATTCGCCCGACGTCCTGATTCTGGATGAAGAGCTTGCCGAGCGATCTCTCGACGTGATCGGCTCGGTCCCGCGGCTCGACGGTCCGGGAGTCCCCGTCCTTCTCTATTCAGCCAGTTCCTGGAAGCCGCTCGACCGGTCCATCCGGCTCGGCCTGGAAGGCGCGCCGAATCCCGTGTGGGATGTGGTGGAGGAGCCGATCCGTTCGCACGATCTCCTTGCGAAACTGGATCGGCTGTTCCAGCTACAGAGGCTCTGGGAGGCGTCCTCGGGATCCGAGGCCGATGGTCCCTCGGGCTTCGAGGCGATCATCAAGGGACTTCCGATTCTCGACTCGATCGGGTCGAGATCCGACTCTGAGCTGGGGTGCGTCGTACTCGGTCCGACACGGCCGGGTCCCCCCGAGGTCGACTCCCCGCATGATGACACGCTCGCGGGCGTCGCGGATCAAATTCGTGGCTCCGACTTGCACGCCTGGATGGGTCCGTCGGAACTGGTGGTCATTCTCTACGGTGCCGACGTAGAAGGCGTGGGGCGCTTCGTGTCGCGCATCGCGGGCCGAGCCGGTCCAGAGGGAGACGAGCGCAGGCTGAGCGCCGGAATCGTCTCGTTCGTGCCGCGCCGGCGTTCTCGCGGTTCGGGGCGGGGCCAGCCGGACCCGCGGGCGAGACTTCGTGTGCTGGAACAGGTCGCGGCAGCCCGGGGTGCGCTCGAGCGAGCGCGCGCAGCGGGGGGCGGCATCCGGGTCGCGGCGACGGCATGAACGAGAAGGAGTCGGTCGTGGTCGGAGCCGGGGAAGGGGCAGGTCGGATCCGCACGCGCCTGGTCGTGGCCCGGATGCTTCTGATCGCCGGTTGCGCCTTCGCCCTGGTCGGGTTTGCCGACATGGCGCTGTTGTGGCTGCCGGCGAACCCCGGGAACGTCGCGTGGGAGTATGCGACGGTCGGGCGAACCCTCGATTCGCTCCCTCTGTCATCCCTGGGCCTCCTTCTGATCGCGTACGGCGTGCTGAGAGACGCCCGCCCGACGCGGAATGGAGTGCTTTTCGTATCGGCGATCTTCATCCTTTTCGCACTGTTTACCGCATTCCTGGCGTTTCTGATCCTCACGTCGGCTCCTGCGGTGATCTCGCAGACGCCGCCCGAGGCCGCAGATGCGGTTCGGCGATCGGCGACCCGCCATGGTGTGCAGGGGGTGATCTACCCGTTGGCGTGGTTCGCCATCGCCATCATCGTTTGGCGGGCTCGGGATGCGAGTGAAGTCTCGTGAGCGCGAAGGCGGGAGTGCTCCGCATGGGGCGGAGCACGAGTTTGTCGCTTGCTCCGATCGCGGTCGGGACGACGTTTATCGTGCTTTTCGGCCCGGCGCTCGTCGCACTGGTGCAGGATTGGGCGACCAGCGGCGAGTACGGACATGGGTTCCTCCTCGTTCCGATCGCGGCATGGCTCGCGCGGAGTCACATCGTCGAAGCGGCACCGGGTACGAAGCGGTGGGGCTTGATCGCTCTGTCGGTGGCTGTGGGCGTCTTTCTGCTCGGCACACTGGCGGGCGAGCAGTTCATCCAGCGACTCGGCATTCTCGGCGCGATCGCCGCGCTGACTGTTCACTATCGTGGCACGGCTCAGCTCCGAGCCTGGTGGCTCCCCTTCGCGCTCGTCGCGAGTTCGATCCCGCTGCCGGACGTGTTCCTCGATACGATCACGCTCCCGCTTCAGTTGTTCGCCTCGGACGCTGCGGTCTGGCTCCTCGAGGCACGACATATCCCCGCCGCCCAGGCGGGTAACATCATTTTCCTGCCGGGTCAGGAGCTGTTCGTCGCGGCCGCGTGCAGCGGGCTTCGATCGATTTCCGCGCTTTTCGGCCTGACGATTCTCATCGGCGGCACGTTCGTCAGGTCGGCCGGGGCCCGCGTGCTGCTCGTGGCGCTCGCGGTGCCGGCAGCGATCGGGGCCAACGTGCTGCGCGTGTTTGCAACGGGCTTCGGCGCATACTACCTCGGGCCCGACGTGGCGAGCGGGCTCACGCACCACGCGATGGCCGCGGTAGCGTTTACGCTACCGCTCGCTCTGGTGGGGCTGGCGGCGTGGGCCCTGGGGAGACTGAAACTATGAGCTTCGAGCGCCCCTCGCGGAAGCTCGCGCCGATGTCGTTGGTCGCAATTTCCCCCGCCCTCGTTCTGGTGGCGGGTCTCGCGGGTCGTGCGATGGTGCAGCCGCAGCAACGGTTGTCGCTGGAGGTGCCGCTCGCCGAGTTTCCGACGGAAGTCGCCGGGTTGCGGCTGGCGCATGATCTGGAGGTCCCCGAACCAGAACGTCTGGCACTGCAAGCCGATGAACTCCTGTACCGTGAGTATCGGGACGTGTCCGGGCGACCGGTGACCATGTACGTGGCGTACTATGGCCGTCAGACCGGGGGGCGAAGCATCCATTCACCGACCAACTGTCTGCCCGGGTCCGGGTGGGAACCGGTGGAGGCCGGCCGCGTCACTACCATGACGGTGTACGGTCCCGTCGAGATCAACCGATATCTCATCAAGCACGGCACGGGGGCGCAGGCGCTCGTCTACTACTGGTACCAGGGACGCGGCCGGATCGCGGCGAGCGAGTACCGGGTAAAGGCGGATTTGCTGCGCGATGCCGTTCTCGACCGGCGGACGGACGAAGCGCTCGTGAGGCTGGTTTTTCCACTCGACGGGGATGAGGGCCTCGCATCGACGGACGCCTTCGCCGCGGGGGTGGTCTCCGAGGTGGTGGATGCCCTCGCGCCCCACCTCCCGGAGTGAGCATCGTGACGCCGGATTTCCGGGTACTCAAGCGGGCGGTTCGACATGGTCCGGATCGGCTGGTTCACCCGATCCGGCACCGGCGGGCCATCGAGCGGGTGCGTAACGTCGCCCCGCGTCACGTCCTGGTCATGTGTCTCGGCAATATCTGCCGCAGCCCCTACGCCGAAGGAGCGCTTGCCCGTGACGCCCCCGGGGTGGTCGTGCGTTCGGCGGGTTTTCTCGACTCGGGTCGTCCGCCGCCGCGACAGGCTGTCTCGGCGGGCGCCGAGCACGGCATCAACCTGTCCGGGCATCTTTCGGCTCAGGTGACGCATGAGGCGGTCGATTGGGCCGATCTCGTTCTGGTCATGGACGCGCGGCAGGTCGCGCGGGTGGGGGCGATCTCGCAGCATCTGGCGTATGTGGAACGTCTTGGAGACTTCGATCCAGGCCCGATCGACACCCGAACGATCATCGATCCCATCGAGCGGGATCGTGACTTTTTCGACCGGATCTACACCCGGATCGACGCATGCTGCCGCGTGCTCGGACGAGCGATTCGAGGGGGATAGGGTGCTCCGTCTCGAGAGTGGTAGTGCGCGGAGCGCGCGGGGGACGTCTCATGCCGAGACCTGACGTCAGCGTCGTTTGTCCCCTCTTCAACGAGGAGGAGAGCGTCGGCCCGCTTATCGAGGCAGTCCAGGGGGCGCTCGCGGACGGACCCGAGTGGGAACTCGTTCTCGTCGACGACGGCAGCGCGGATCGAACGGTGTCGGTCGCCAGAACGTACTCCGACGACCCGCACATTCGCGTGGTGCGTCTGGCGCGAAACTACGGCCAATCCACGGCGACGCAGGCCGGCTTCGACGCAGCCCGCGGTTCGGTCGTTGCGACCATCGACGGCGACCTGCAGAACGATCCCATCGACATTCCGAAGCTCGTCGCAAAACTCGACGAAGGGTTCGACCTCGTGGTAGGGTATCGTGAGCGCCGGCGCGACCGATTTCTCACGCGCAGACTTCCCTCGCTGATCGCGAACGCCCTGATCCGAACTGTCACGGGCGTCCCCATTATCGACAACGGATGCTCGCTCAAGGCGTACCGGCGAGACCTGCTCGAGCGGGTCGGTCTGTATTCGGACATGCACCGGTTCATCCCGGCGCTGGCCGTCGGCGCGACCGGCGCGCAGATCGCGCAGATCCCCGTGCGCCACCACCCGCGCCGCTTCGGTACAAGCAAGTATGGGCTCTCGCGGATCTGGAAGGTCCTCGCCGATCTCATGGCCGTCATTATGCTCCGCTGGTTCAAGCAGCGGCCGCTCCTGCTGTTTGCCTACGGCGCCATCGTGTCGCTGGTCGGAGCGGCGATCTTCACCGGCGCACAGCTTGCCGCGATGGTCAGCGGAAACGGCGGGGTCGTCCATTGGGGTGCCGCGATCATGCTTCTCGGCCTCGCGTTCTACCTGCTCATGATCGGGCTGATCGCACAGGTCGCGATCCACGAATGGGTGACCGGGTCCACTACCCTGCCGGCGCGGAAGGGACAGACGAGATGACGAGGTCCAGAGTGCGGGCCGCCCCGGTCCAGCCGGCGATGGCCGCCGAGCCCGGCGGCCGCCCGGAGTCGGAGGCTGCCCCGGGCGTGACGGTGATCGTACTCGTCACGGAACGCCCGATCGCACTGGACGAGATCTACCGCGAGTACTCCCCGGCAGTGCTCGAACACGATCCGACCGCCGAGTTCCTGTTCGCTGTTCAGCCCTGGGCGAGGAAGCTGACCGAGCCCCTGAAGCAGCTCATCGACCGCGGCGAACCGATCCGTATCGTGGAATCGATCGGGGGGCTCGGGGAGGCCAATCTTCTGCGCGAGGCGGCAGCCGATTCGTCGAGCGATATAATCGTGACGATGCCGTGCTATCGCCGCGTGGAGGCCAGTGCGCTGCCGGCGCTTATCGACGCGGTTGCCGACGGAGCGGCGTTCGCCGTCGCCCGCCGATGGCCGAGGGCCGACGGCTGGATGAGTCGCCTTCAGACATGGGCCTTCAACCGCATTCTCCAGAGCCTCGTCGGCCACACGGTGTCCGACATCGGGAGCGGCGTGCAGGCCATGCGCCGGCGCGTCCTGGAGGATACGCCCCTCTACGGTGACTTCTTCCGCTTCCTGCCCGTTCTCGCCATGCGGGAGGGATTCACGATCGTCGAAGTGGACGCCGCGCAGCACCCGGACGACCGCCGCACGAGAATTTACAGCCCGGGTACATACGTACGCCGACTGATCGACGTCCTCGGCCTCTTCTTCCTCGTACGCTTCACCGAGAAGCCGCTGCGGTTCTTCGGCCTCCTGGGGGGCACGCTGTCGCTGGGAGGAGGGGCCATGCTGCTCGTCCTGTTGGTGCAGCGTCTGGCCTACGACCAGCCCCTGGCCGATCGGCCGATCCTTCTCGTGGCAATCATCGCGCTCACCATGGGGATTCAGGCGATCGCGCTCGGTCTGATCGGCGAGATGATCGTGAACCTTCACGCGTCGCGGGACCGTCGCTATCGGCTCATGCCGCCGGAAGAGGACGACGCATGACTCGGCGGGCCCCGCCCCACGCGTTTACAGTCGACGTCGAGGAGTACTTCCACGTCAACGCGTTCGACGGTTCGATCTCTCGCGATGACTGGTCGACGCTGCCGAGCCGGGTCGGGCGCTCCGTGGACGAGTTACTCGAAATGCTCGAGCGCCACGACGCGACCGCCACGTTCTTCGTCCTGGGCTGGCTTGCCGAGCGGCATCCCGACATTCCTCGGCGAATCGCCGCGGCCGGGCACGAGATCGCCTCACACGGCTGGTGGCATCGGCGGGTCGTCACGCTGACGCCGGGTCAATTCCGGGAGGAAGTACGAGAGTCAAAGCATCGGCTCGAGGACATCACCGGCCACCCGGTCATCGGATTTCGCGCGCCGAGTTTTTCGATTCTGCCGCCGGTGGATTGGGCCTATGAAATCCTGATCGAAGAGGGGTACGCCTACGACTCCAGCGTGTTTCCGATTCGGAGGCGCAACTACGGCGACCCCAACGCCTGTCCGGACCCGCACGTCCTGGAGCGGCCGGCGGGCACGCTTATCGAATTTCCGATGGCCACGCGACGTATCGCGGGGCTCCGAATCCCTGGCGCCGGAGGTGCGTACCTTCGCCTGCTGCCGTTCGGGGTGACCCGCGGGACCCTCCGTCAGCATTCGAGACAGGGAAAGACGGCCATCTTCTATACGCACCCGTGGGAGATCGATCCCGGTCAACCTCGTCTTGACGTTCCGCTGCTCTCGAGGCTCCGTCACTACGGAAAACTGGCGCGCACGCGTCCTCGTCTCGAGCGGTTGCTGGCGGAGTTCCGTTTCGCGTCGATCGCAGAGTGTCACCGAGACCTCATCCGCACCGGGAATTCGACGACGGCGGCTCCGGTGGACGCGCCGCTTCGGGTCGCGACCTAGCAGGGTGAGGCTACGGGGGAGTGGCATATCACTCGGCGAGTTGATCTCGTCAAAGGTGCGCGACCCCAGGACCTGGTGGTTCGCGTTGGCGTTGTTCCCCTTCGCGCTGCTGATCATCAGGGAGTGGGGTCTGCGCCCCGGGCTCGAGCTGAGCGATTGGGCGCAGTACGTAGGGCATGCGAAGGCGCTTCTCGAAGGGAGACCGTATGCCGACACCGGGTACGTCTTCAGC
>JBGMQU010000103.1:0-12730 GCA_048060725.1 Gemmatimonadota bacterium
AATCGAGGCTCGAGGCCGTGGAGAAGCTCGAGCAACCCCGCGCGCTCGAGGATGGCATGCGAATTCACGTCGAGGTGGGTCCGCCGACCGAGCCCGGAGTCGACCTGCCCGCCGACGTCGAGCGGGCCGAACGTGTTTTGACCGAAGCGAACTGGTGACGGCAGAGGCCGACAGGGGAGTGCAACCGCGTATGAACGACAAGTCGCCGACCAAGTACATCTTCGTGACCGGTGGTGTGGTGTCATCGCTCGGAAAAGGGATCACCGCGGCGTCGATCGGACGTCTGCTGGTCGAACGTGGATTGCGGGTGACGATCCAGAAGTTCGATCCGTACCTGAACGTCGACCCCGGAACCATGTCGCCCTTCCAACACGGCGAGGTGTTCGTCACCGACGACGGGGCGGAGACGGATCTCGACCTGGGACACTACGAGCGGTTCGTCGATGAGTCGCTGTCTCAGGCGAACAACATCACGACGGGACGGGTTTATCAGGACATCATCACCAAGGAGCGACGCGGCGACTTCCTCGGCGCCACCGTTCAGGTGATCCCTCATGTTACCGACGAGATCAAGGCTGCCGTCCGGCGGCTCGCACCCAATCACGATGTGGTGATCACGGAGATCGGTGGAACGGTGGGTGACATCGAATCGCTCCCCTTCCTCGAGGCGATCCGTCAGTTCCGTCAGGACTCCGGGCACGAGAACTCGCTCTTCGTCCATCTCACGCTCGTCCCGTACATCGCCGCGTCGGGTGAGCTGAAGACGAAGCCCACGCAGCACTCTGTGCGGGAGCTGCTCGGAATCGGGATTCAGCCGGACATCCTGGTATGCCGCACGGAGCACGCGCTGGGCGATGACATCAAGAAGAAGATCGCGCGCTTTTGTAATGTGGAGGTGGCCCGCGTCATCGAGTCCAGAGACGTGGAGACGATCTACGAGTTGCCGTTGACGTACCGGGCGCAGGAACTGGACGATCGCGTATGCGAGTTGCTGAGACTTCCCGAAAAGGTGCCCGATCTCGACGCATGGACCGCCATGGTCGATCGGATCAAGAAACCCGAGCACGGCAGGGTGCGGATTTGTGTGGTCGGGAAGTACACGGCACTCATCGATTCCTACAAATCCATTGCGGAGGCCTTGATCCACGGTGGGTCTCAGGAAAACGTCGGAGTCGACGTCGAGTGGTGGTCGTCGGAGAAGGTGGACGAGCAGGGCGCCGACTTCGTCGAGCGATTCGACGGCGTGCTCGTGCCGGGCGGGTTTGGGGTCCGGGGGGTGAGCGGAATGCTCGAGACGGTGCGGTACATACGTGAGAGCGGCATCCCGTACTTCGGGATCTGTCTGGGTCTCCAGTGCGCGATCATCGAATTCGCCCGCAACGTCTGTGGACTCGAGACGTCGGACTCCTTCGAGTTCGACAAGAGAACCGCCGACCCCGTCATCTCGTTGCTCGATACTCAGCGGCAGGTCACGGACATGGGGGGAACGATGCGGCTCGGTGCGTATCCCTGTCGCATCGAGGAGGGAACGCTCGCCCGGAAGGTGTATGGACGGGACGAAATTTCGGAACGACACCGGCACCGCTATGAAGTGAATCCCGGATACCGCAAGACGCTCGTCGAGGGGGGCATGCGGATCAGCGGGGTCTCGCCGGACGGTGAGCTTGTGGAGATGATCGAGCTTCCGGATCACCCGTTCTTCCTCGCGACCCAGTTTCATCCGGAGTTCAAGTCTCGACCCAACCGGCCGCATCCTCTGTTCGGCGCCTTCGTGGCGGCGGCCCTCGCTCGACGTGACAGCGCGCGCGCTGTCACGTCCGATCGGACCGTACGTGCCGACGATTCGGGTCCGGGCACGACCGGCGTGTCGTCTGGCAGGGGCGTCTCGGCCGCCGGATGAGCCAGGGCGCCGCCGGGCTCTTCGCGGGCCGGGCGGGCCCGGATGGAGATGAGAGTCTCTTTCTCATCGCAGGGCCGTGCGTTCTCGAAGAGGATGAGGTCCAGTTTCGGGTCGCCGATCTGCTCGCCGAGCTCTCCGAGCGCCACGGCGTCCCCGTCATCTTCAAGGCGTCCTTCGACAAGGCGAACCGAAGCTCACCCGGGTCGCCTCGGGGTCCCGGCCTGTCGGCCGGATTGTCCGCGCTCGATCGAGTACGTGACCGGAGCGGCCTCCCGCTGATCACTGATGTCCATCTTCCTGAGCAGGCGGTTCAAGTCGCAGCGGTCGTAGACGCCCTCCAGATCCCCGCGTTTCTGTCGCGCCAGACCGATTTGCTTCAGGCCGCGGCCGCGACGGGTCGCCCTGTGAACGTGAAGAAGGGGCAATGGATGGCCCCGGAGGATATCGCTGGCGCCGCGCAGAAGCTCAGGGTCGCCGGGGCGACCGAGATCGCCGTCACAGAGCGAGGAACGGCATTCGGGTACGGCCGGTGGATCGTCGACATGCGGAGCTTCGACGTCATGAAGCGAGTCTCCGGGTGCCCCACCGTCTTTGACGCGACGCACGCGGTACAGCTGCCGGGCGGAGGCGGGACGGCGAGCGGGGGCGAACCGCGGCATATCGAGGCGTTGGCGGGGGCGGCGGTCGCGGCCGGCGCGGACGGCCTCTTCGTGGAGGTCCACCCCGACCCGCCGAACGCGCGTTCGGATGGGGCGAACGTGCTCCCGCTCGACCGGCTCGACGGACTACTGGCTCGCTGCGTCCGGATTCACGAGGCGGTCTCGTGAACGCGATCGATCCCCAGATCGCCAGGGCCATCCGGCTCGTCTCCCTCGACGTCGATGGTGTGCTGACGGACGGTTCGTTCACGGCCGAGGTCGGCCGCGACGGCGGGGTGGTAGAGTCGTGCCGGTTCAGCGTGCTCGACGGACTGGGGATCCACCTGCTGCAGAGCGCGGGCCTGCGAGTCGCCTTCGTGAGTGGACGGCGCTCCGAGGCGGTACGGGCGCGGGCCCGGGACCTCGGGGTCGAGGAGGTCCACCTCGGCGTGCCGTTCGGGAAGGTCGAAGCGATCGAGCAGATGTTGAAGCGGAACGGATGGGAGTGGTCTCAGGTAGCACATCTCGGCGATGACCTGGCCGACGTGGCCGCAATGGAGCGGGTCGGGCTCCCCGCGGCCGTCGGCAACGCGGTCGCGGAGGTGCGTGCAGCAGCCGAATGGGTGGGTGCCGTGCGGGGCGGCGAGGGTGCCGTGCGCGAGTTCGCCCGGGCGTTACTCGACGCGAGAGGGGAATGGGAAGATCAGGTGCGGGTGTATGTCGCTCGCGGACAGGCTCCGTGAACGAGACCGCTCTGACGGTGTCCGATGCGGAGCTTCTGGCAACGGGTGTCCAGACGCTTCAGATCGAGGCGGCTGGAGTGGCCGCGCTCCGGGATCGTCTGGGAGATGGGTTCGTCTCGGCCGTCCGCCGGATACTCGCGAGTGACGGGCGGGTCGTCGTGACAGGGTTGGGGAAGTCCGGGGCGATCGCGAGGAAAATCGCGTCCACCCTGGCCGGCACCGGCACGCCGGCCTCCTTCCTGCACCCGACGGAGGCGGCGCACGGAGATCTCGGTGTGCTCGTATCAGGCGACGTCCTGCTCGTCGTATCGAAGAGCGGCGTCACCGATGAGCTCGCGACGCTCCTTCCGGCTGTTCGCCGCATCGGGGCGCCGATCATCGCGATCACCGGGGCTCCGGAGTCCCCGCTCGCGCGAGCGGCGGATGTCGCCCTCGATGCGTCGGTGAAGGAGGAGGCCTGCCCGCACGACCTGGCCCCGACGGCGAGTAGCACGGCCGCCCTGGCCATGGGCGACGCGGTGGCCATGGCCGTCATGCAGGCGCGAGACATGAGCCCCGAAGACTTCGCGCGGCTTCACCCGGGTGGTGCGCTCGGACGTCGTCTGTTGTGGACCGTCAGGGACGTTATGCTCACGGGGGCGGAGGTGCCGCGTGTTGCTGCCGATGACACTCTGGCCAACGCGATGATGTTGATCGCGAACCAGCGCGGCACCGTCGTCGTCACCGACGCGAGTGGCGAATTGGGCGGCGTGGTCACGGCCGGAGACCTCACGCGTTTCGCCGCGAAGCATCGGGAGTTTCTGGAACGCCAGGTTCACGAGGCTATGAACGACGATCCGAAATGGACGGGTCCGGAACGCCGGGCCACCGACGCGCTGGCCTCGATGGAGGCGCACGGAATCATGGCGATGCCCGTGCTGGAGGGTCGGTTCGTCGTCGGGATCGTCCACCTTCACGATCTCCTGCGAGCGGGGGTGAGGCCGTGACCCGCTGCCGGTCGCTGGTCGTCGCGGCGCTGCCGTTCGCGCTCCTGTCGTGCGCGCCGGAGGAGGAGCCGCCGGTGGCTCTCGAAGTGCTCCGGGATGGGGTCGAGATGGCGATTATCAAGATGGATCACTACCTGACCCGAGACGGCGTACGCCGCGCACGGTTGACGGCCGACACGGCGGAGTTTCGTGCGGACGGGGAGATCCACATGAGACCGGTTTCGCTCGTCTTCTACGATGACCTGGGAAACGAACTCTCCGTCGTGACCGGTGACTTTGGCATCTACAATGAACAGACCCAGAACATGGAAGCGGAGGGGTCCGTCGTCGCGCTGGACCGACGCGATGATCAACGACTCGTCACTACGCGGATTCGGTACGAGTCCGAATCCGATCGATTGTTCGGCGATGAGGCGTTCACCCTCTACAGAGATGGCGGAAGGACCGTTCTTCAGGGGTCGGCGTTCGAAACGGACCCCGGCCTCAGTTCGATCCTGATGTTCGACTCTTCCGGTCGGACGCAGCAGACGACTCGGCCGGTGCAACTCCCGTCTGTCGATTCGGCCGGTGCGGTGGACGACTCGGTCGAGGCCGTCTCACTCGACTCTGGCGGTGTGGTCTCCGACTCCGGCGGCGTGGTCTCTGACTCTGGCGGCGTGGCCTCCGACTCCGGCGGCGTGGTCTCTGACTCCGGCGGCGTGGTCTCTGACTCTGGCGGGGTTGCGAAGCCTCCGGACTCCAGCCGGGTGACGACGCCCCCCGACTCTGGAGGCGCGGCCCCTCCAGACACGACACGCACCGGCGGATGACCCGCGCTTCCTCTCTACTCTTCGCGTTCGTCGTGCTCCTGGTCGCGGCAGATGTCGCCGCGCAGGCTCCGGATTCGACCGCCGTCGAAGGCATGGGCAACTGCGTGCTCGAATGGGGGGCGCCGCCCGACGGAGGCGCGCCCGCTCTGCGGCATACGCAGGATGATTTCGGCGCTGTCACGGATTTTTTTAGTGGGCGCACGCTGTTCACTTGCGGTACCGCGACGATGCTTGCGGATAGCGCGGTGAGCTATCAAACGCTCGGGCAGGTCTATCTGGTCGGCAACGTCGAGTATCAGGACACGTTGCGGACGCTCGAGTCCAGGTACCTCACGTATTACGAGCGGGTCGACCTCGTTATTGCCGAAGAGGACGTGCGACTCGTGCGGACTGCCGACCGGTCGACCCTGGAGGGACCGCGCGTCGAGTTCCTCAGGGCAGTGAGCGGGATCGAAGAGTTGACGACCGCGACCGGGCGGCCGCATATGACGCTCTATCCGGAGGGCGAGGACCCGGGGCCGCCCTTCGAGATCGACGCAGACAGGGCGGTGTTCGCGGGAGAGGACGAAGCCCGCGCCTATGGCGACGTGGTGATCGATCGGGAGGATCTGAAGGGTGAGGCGGACAGCGTTCGCCTGAGGCGGACAGACGAGACCGGCGAGATGTGGGGAGATCCCTGGATCGAGGCCGAAGGAGTGCGGCTCGAGGGGGAGACGATCGACTTTCGGTCCGAGGAGGATGTGCTCCAGGAGGTCCATGCGATCGGGGAGGGACACGCCATCGGCGAGTCGTTCGAAATCCGGGCCATGATCATCGATATCGAACTCGCCGACGAGCAGCCGGAGCGGGTGTGGGCCCATGGGCCGGGACTCAGTCGGGCCTCGTCGGGGGCGCACAATGTGTATGGCGATTCGCTCGAGTTCGCCATGTTCGACGGCGCCATCGACACGCTGTACTCGGTCGGCGAGGCTGTGGCCCTCCAGGGAGCGGAGCCCCTCGAGGTCGGTGCGGAAGATTCGCTCGTGGTGTCCTCCGATTCGGCCGCGGTCCGCGCCGATTCGACGAGCGTTCTCCCTCCGCCCCCGGACTCGACCGGCCTGGCGCCCTCTCTCCCTGCGGATTCGACAGACGTGGCGGTCGCTCCCCCCACGGATTCGACAGACGTGGCGGCCGCTCCCCCCACAGATTCGACAGGCGTGGCGGTCGCTCCCCCCGCGGATTCGACGGCGGCGGTGCCTCCGGTGCCTGCGGATTCGGTGGTGGTGGTCCGAATCGATCCGGCGGCAACGATCGTGTCGGACTCGACCGCGGTCCTTTCCCCGGATTCGGTCCAGGCGACCTCCCCCGACTCCGTGGGAACCGTGCCCGCGGGGACGGAGGAAACGGCAGACGACCCTGCGGCGGGTGGCTCCGTACGTCGCCCCCGACTCTCCCTGGTCGGCGATGCGTCGTGGGTGGTGGGCGATACGATCATCGCTGTCTTCGAGCGTCCGGGTGGCAGCCCCGACTCGCCGGCGGTCCCGGTCGATTCGACGGCGCTTCCCGATCTCGAGGTAGACCCCGCGAAAGAGGTTGCCACGGTCGCCGAACGTGTCCTCGTCCCCGTGGACTCGCTCGTCACGGTCGAGCCAGAGGTGCCCCCGGCGGATTCCACATCTGATCCTGCGATGGAGCGCTTGACGGCGATCGGGGACGCCAGGTCGTTTTTCAGTCAGGTGCGAGACAGCACGCTGACGAACCGCCGCTCGAAGAACTACATGATCGGAAAGCGCATCGTGATTCTGTTCGAGGGTGGCGAGCCATCGGAAGTGCAGGGGGATGAGGCCATCGGAGTATTCCTCGACCCGGATGAAACCGGCATTGCGGCGGCACCATCCCCCGCGCCAGGAGCTTCCGGCGGTTTGCCATCCGACTCAGCTGGCGTCCTCCCGGACTCCCTGCCGAGCGTGTCCGACTCGGTCGCGGTCGCGGGAGATTCGACGGCCGCGCCGGCGGCGCTACCCGACTCGACGGCGGCGCCACCCGACTCGACGATGGTGCCATCCGATTCGACGACGGCACCCCCGGACACGGCGCGGTCAACCCCTGGCGGCGCGATGCGCGGGGGGCTCGTGCTCGCCGTCGCGGAGCCGGTGGGAGAGATTCCGAACGCCGGGTCGGAACCCAACTTTCCGGCCATTCGAGAGCGAAGGACGATCTGGTGGAGGCCATGAGCGAACAGACAAGCGACGCGCAGGATTCACTGACGATGACGGACAGCTCCGGGGGCAGCACACTGCGGGCGAGCGGACTCGTGAAGTCTTTCCGCAAGCGGCGGGTCGTCGATCACGTCGATTTCGAGGTCCACCAGGGCGAGATCGTCGGGTTGCTCGGACCCAACGGAGCCGGAAAGACGACCACCTTCTACATGACGGTCGGGTTGCTGAAGGCGGACGAGGGCGAGGTATACCTCGACGACGAGGTTCTCACGAAGTGGCCCATGTATCGCCGCGCTCGGGCGGGTATCGGCTACCTCCCGCAGGAGGCGTCGGTATTCCAGAAGCTCACGGTCGAGCAGAACGTGCTGGCGATCCTCGAGACGCGCGGGCTTTCGCGCGCAGATCGACTCGATCGCCTGGACCAATTGCTCGACGAACTGTCCATCTCCCATCTGAGGAAAAACAAGGCATATTCGCTCTCGGGTGGCGAGCGGCGCCGGCTCGAAATCACCCGCGCCCTGGCGACCCGCCCGAAGTTCCTTCTGCTCGACGAGCCGTTCACGGGCGTCGATCCAATCGCCATCGATGACATCCAGCGCATCGTTCGCGATCTGCGCGACAAGGGACTCGGGGTTCTGATCACGGATCACAACGTGCGCGAGACCCTGTCGATTACGGATCGGGCGTATCTGCTATTCGAAGGAAAGATTCTCGTGGCAGGGGAAGCGGACCATCTCGTGAACGATCCGGAGGCTCGCGAACTCTACCTCGGTCATGATTTTCAGCTCTAGGAGGCTGCTGGACCCATATCGATGCCTCTCGAACGGCCTCGTAACTTCCAACATCATGCAACCTTAGCCGTCTGGCGCGAGTGGCGTCCCGCGGAAACCGGCGCGTTTCGGCGGCGGTGACGGACTCCCGGATCGCTGAACATCCGTGGTCCTCGCACTCACCCTGGTGGAATTCGTGCCGTAGATCCCGCGGCAATCAGGGCTTCAGGGGTGCCAATCTTCCGCCGCAGCTTTATCTTATCTGCTCTGGTACGATTCTTGTGGAAGGAGCGGGCGGGGAGACATGAGGGTTGAATCCAACCAGGGGCGCCACCCGGCGACTCCGCGCGGGGGAGGGAATCGGTGAGCGCGATGCGACTCGGTCTCAGTACCGGCATCCGAATGCGGCAGGAATTGAAGGTCAATCCTCGCCTTTACCAGGCGATGGACCTTCTCTACATGCCTCTGCTCGATCTTCAGACACACCTGAAGCAGGAACTCCTGAACAACCCGTTTCTCGATCTCATCGAGCCGGCTGAAGAAGAGATCGAAGAGCAGGAAGAAAAGGACGAAGACGAAATCGATTGGGAGGAGATCCTCCTCAACGGCTTCGATGCCGGCGGCCGTCGCGCAGAGTACGAAGAGCGCGAATACTTCACGCCGACAACCGCCAATACGCGTGATCTGTGGGATCACCTGCACGACCAGTTGAGCCTGATGCGGCTCACGCCGCGCGAACTCCTGATCGGCGATGAGATCGTCGGGAATATCGATCGAGAGGGTTTCCTGACCTGTTCCCTCGGGCAGATCTACGAGTCGGTCAACAACTTTCTCACCGATCCGAACAACGCGCTAGCCGACCTCGCGCATGACGAGGAGAACCCGGCAGATCTTTCGCCGGTCTCGATGCAGGAGTGCGAGAGCATGCTCGGGGTAGTCCAGCAGTTCGATCCGAGCGGGGTCGGGGCACGGGACCTTCGAGAGACGCTGCTCCTGCAGATGCAGGAGCGCGACGATCAGGATTCGCTCGCGTTCCGAATCGTACGCGATCACTTCGACGAACTCGTGAATCATCGCTGGAGCGAACTCTCGAAGGAGCACGGGATCACGCCGCAGGAGGTCCAGGCCGCGGCGGACGAGGTATCGAAGCTCGATCCGAAGCCTGGTCTCAAGTTTTCCGACTCCACCGACGCCTACGTGATTCCCGATCTCGTCGTCGAAAAGATCGACGGGCAGTACCACGTCTTCCACAACGACACGACGCTGCCGCGACTCAAGCTGTCGCAATCGTACCGAGAAGTGGCCCAGGACCGGAAGCAGTTTCATGGCGAGAACAAGGCCTTCATCTCGAAGAAGCTCAACAGTGCCCAGTGGATGATTCAGGCGATCGAGCAGCGCCGGCAGACGATGCTGAAGGTCATGGGATTTATCGTCGACCGGCAGCGCGAGTTCTTCGAGAAGGGGGTGGAACACCTCAAGCCGCTGACCTTGCGCGAGGTCGCCGAGCACATCGACATGCACGAATCGACGGTGTCTCGGGTGACGAACGAAAAGTATGTGCAGACGCCACGGGGCGTCCTGCCGCTAAAATTCTTCTTCTCGAGTGGTCTGTCGACGGACTACGGAGAGGACGTATCGGCCCGTGGTGTGCGCGAGCAGATCAAGAAGCTCGTTGCGGATGAAAACACGAAGAGCCCGTTGACCGATCAGGCGATCGTCGACCTGCTCAAGGCCGAGGGCGTACAGATCGCTCGGCGCACGGTGGCCAAGTACCGCGATCAGCTCGGGATCCTCTCGGCAAGGATGCGAAAACGCGTATGAGCGACGTCGTCCAAGACGACGCAACCGCACCCTCAGTCTCGATCCACGGACACGCGAGGTCCGAGGCTCCTCGCGTGTCCGTTATCGTTCCGGCATATAACGAGGCCGAGAACATGCCGGATCTCTTCGCGGAACTCGCGGAAACTCTTTCGTCGAGCGGTCTCGAGGCCGAAATCGTGCTCGTCGATGACGGCTCGACAGACGGCACGGCCGCGGCGGCCGAGGCGGCCGCGGTGGCGGCGGGGCTCTCCGACTGCACCACGGTGCTGAGGCATGGACGAAACCTCGGCAAGACGGAAGCTCTCCTGACGGCCGCAGCCCGCGCGCGAGGCGAGCTGCTGGTCCTGTTCGACGCTGATCTGCAGCACGCCACGGCGGAGATTCCGAGGTTCGTCGACAGGCTCGAAGAGGGGGTGGATCTCGTCGCCGGCAGGAAGGTCGGGAAGTACGACAAGCGGTTTATCTCGGGGGTCTACAACCGGCTGGCGCGGACGATCTTCAGGGTTCCTGCCCGCGACATGAATTCGATGAAGGCCTTCAGAGCCGAGGTGCTGGACGGGCTGCGTCTGCGACACGACTGGCATCGCTACCTCGTCGTTCTGGCGCATGCCGCCGGATATCGGATCGGCGAGATCGACATCGAGCTCTACCCGAGGCGACACGGCGTGGCGAAGTACTCGGGCTCGACGCGGATCCTCGTGGGGATGCTCGACATGATCTCCGTATGGGTACAGCTGGTGTTCTCGCGGAAACCCATGCTCTTCTTTGGCGTCACGGGTCTCGCCTTGATCGCGTCGGGGGCGATCACGGGCACCATCGCCCTGATCCTGCGATTCGGGTTTCACCTCGGCTTTCGGCCTTTGCTGACGCTGGTGACGCTACTCGTGGTGTCAGGTCTCTTGCTCTTCGTCCTTGGATTTCTGGCGGAGATGGTCGCGGGTCTCCGTGCCGAGATCGAGGATCTCAGACGCGAGCGACACGATGACACCCCGGGGCCGAAGGGGTCGCGGGGCTGAGTGACGGACCCGGGTCCTTCGGCAGCCTCCTGGGGGGGTCGATCGTTTTCGCTGGCCGCCCTCGGGCTGGCCGCTCTACATGCCCTGCTCGGCCTGCTGCTCTTTGAGCCGACGCTGTTTCCCGGTGGAGACAACGCCGGATACTTGATCCTGGGTGAGGCGATTCGGGGTGGGGATGGATACCGGGATCTTTATCTTCCGGGTTCGCCGCTCCACGCCAAGTACCCGCCGGTGCTCCCGTCGATGTTGGCCCTGCTGGGATGGTTCGGCAGCGTTCAGCTCTTCAAGGTGGCGATGCTCGCCTGTACGTCCGCGACGGTCTGGGTGACCGCGCAGGTCGGCCGCCGGATGATCGGGCCGCGAGCGGCGTTCGTCGCGGCCGCCGCCCTTGCCCTCAACCCGACCCTGATCGAATACGGACACTACATCCTTTCCGAGGCGCCGTTCGTATTGTTGATCATGCTGGCGGTCCTGGCGGCGCAGCGCGACGATGGCCGCGGCGCCGCGCTCGCGATCCTCGCGGCGGTGGCGGCGTTCGGCACCCGGACCGCGGGACTCGCGATGCTTCTGGCGCTCCCGCTGGCCTGGGGTGTCCGGCGCGAGTTCGCGCGAGCCGGAGTCGCCGGAGCGGCTGCCGTGGTCACCATGATCTCCTGGAGCGTATACCAGGGTTGGGCGGCCCCGGGCCAGGCGAGCTACCTGAGAGAACTCGTTCTGGTGGACCCGTACACCCCGGGGGCGGGAGTCGTCGGATTCGGCGGACTCGTGGCGAGGGCGGCGGGCAACCTCTGGGAATACGTGAGCCGGGTGATCCCGCAGACTCTCGTGGGCGCCGAGGGGACCTCCACGGGCATGCTGACGCTATTCGGGCTCCTGCTCGCCCTCGTGGCGCTCCTGGGATGGGCTGGCAGGGCCCGAGAACGCCTCGGTGTGCCTGAGGCGTTCATGCTTCTGTACACCGGCCTGATCGCGCTGTGGCCGGCAGTGTGGACCGACAGGAGATTTCTCCTTCCGCTCGTGCCGCTCTTTCTCATCTTCGGCGTGGGTCTTCTCGCCGGGCTCCCGAAGCGGGTGCCGCAGCCCGTGCGCCGCCTGGCGCCTCTGGCGCTTCTCGCTGCGGTGGCCCTGCCGAGCGCGCTGTGGATCCTCCAGAGGGCGCCGGAGCGGGTGGAGTGCGTTGCCCTTTACAGCGGCGGAAGCCCATGCGATGCCCCACCGCTGGCGAGCCTCTACGCCGCGGCGCAGTGGGCCCGGGAGAACACGCCGGAGGGGTCGATCATCGTCAACCGGAAGCCCCGGTTGTTCTGGTGGTATTCCCGCCGGCAGGGCGACCTGTATCCCTATTCGAGTGATCCGGAGGCGGTGATGAGGGCCATCGACGAGATGGGCGCCGACTACGTCGTCGTGGATCAGGTCAGCGCCACGACCGCGCGCTACTTGCTCCCCGCGATTCAGGCGACTCCCGGTCGCTTCGAGGCGGTCTACGAAGGGGGCGATCCCGCGACGTTCGTCCTTCGACTCCACCCCTCGCCGGCGACGGCGGAGTGACCGAATGGTGATTCGATCGTGAAGGTCCTTCACGTGGCGACCGCGTTCCCTCGGGATGACGCGGATCTCATCACCCCCTGGCTGGGGCGGTTGCTCCTGGCACAGCGAGCTGCAGGCATCGAAGCGGAGGTGCTCGCTCCGGCATATCGGGGTGGCGGGACGCGAGAGTGGCGGGGTGTGCCCGTGCGGCGGTTTCGATATGCGCCGCGGTGGATCGAGACGCTGACGCACGACGAAACCGTCCCGGACCGCGTGCGCAGCCGCGCCGCGGACGCGGGGCTCCTCCCGGCCCACCTGCGTG
>JBGMQU010000104.1:0-12542 GCA_048060725.1 Gemmatimonadota bacterium
CTCATCCACCGGTTCGTTCCTGCCTCCCTGGGCACCTGGACGCGGGCCGCTCTAGCGGCTCGACGGCTCCGAGTCCCGCGCCGGATCGAACAGGCGCGCCAACGCCATCGCGATCGGGGCGACCGGGCCCCCGGTCACGTTCGAGTTGACCGCGACGACCATGCGCTGATCGGGGAAGATGAAGAACGCTGTCGTGCCGCCGATGGAACTGCCGCCATGGCCGATCACCGGGCGCCCACCGATCTCCCGGATGAACCAGCCGAGGCCATACTCCGTCGACTCTCCCGATTCGAGCCGAAGCGGCGTCCACAGCAGGTCGATCGTCTCGGGCTCGAGCAATTCGGCCTCGAGCATGGCGAAGCCGAAGATGACCAGATCGGAGGGCGTCGAGAGGAAGCCGCCGCTCGCCCACTTATTGCTCTGATCCACGTAGCTCGCATTCCACAGCCGTCCCTCCGAGTCCCGCCCGTAGAAGCTCGCCCGGTGAGGCACGATCCTGAACACGTCGTCGGGGACCGTGTGCCTCATGCCGATGGGTGCGAAGACCTCGCGCCGCATGAAGTCGAGGAACGGCTCGCCCGCTGCCGCCTCCACGACCGCGCTCGCCAGGTTGAAGCCGTAGCTCGAGTAGCTGTAGTCCGTGCCGGGCCGGAACAGGAGCGAATCGGCGGCGAAGATCTCGAGCTCCTCCAGCACGCCGTCGTACTGCTCGCTGCTCAGCATCTCCTCGTCGCCTCGGTAGTGCCGGATCCCGGCGATGTGGCCCAGCAACTGTCGCGTGCTGATTGGCCACCGCTTCTCCGGGAAGCTCGGCACGTACTCCTGCACGGGAGCGTCCAGGTCGAGCCGACCCCGCTCGTACAGAAGCGCAACGGCCGCCGCGGTCAGCGGCTTCGACACGCTGCCGATGCGGAAGCGAGTCAGCGGCGTTACGGGCACCCGCTGCTCCAGGTCTGCCCAGCCGAACCCTTCGGCCCACACCAGTTCGCCGTCCAGCCCGACCGCAACGGACGCGCCCGGCAGATTGTTCTCCGCGAGCCACTCGCGCACGCGTTCCGACGCCTGCTCCACCGCCTCGGCGTGCGCGGGGCTCCGCGGCTCGGGTATCCGCGCCGTCGCCTGCCCCGCAGCCGGATCGGGGGCAAGAACGACCAGCAGCAGCGCAAGCAGTCCGTACAGGATCCGGCGTGGCGAGTCCCGGCGCCGAGGCGCCCGTGCGATCAGAGTCCTGTTGATTTCCGCCATCAGGGACGTCCTTTCTGGTCCGCGAGCACTTCGCGGAACCTCTGTTCGGATCTGTCGATGTAGCCGAGGTAGCCAGCCCGATCGATGAACGGTTCCACCGCGTTCTCAGCGTCGGAGCGTTCGAGAAGCTTCCGTTTCATGTCGAACCAGTTCGCGTGCGAGGCCAGGAAGATGTCCGCGGGCAGGCTCCGCAGAACGCTGAAGCTTCGCTCGAAGTCAGACCGAATTCCCGGATACGTCTCCGGCTCGACCAGTCTTGATAGGTAGGGGAACAACGTGAGGCTGCAAATGTCGACGGCGAGCAACTCACGGTCGCCGTCGTGGACGGGAAACGACCATGATGTGCAGCCGGGTGTGTGGCCGGCGGTCACATGGGCGGTGAGCGTGAGCGGCCCAAGGCGGATCGTCGCGCCGTCTTCGAATCGGCGGTCGACGCGCGGCGCGGGGAACTTGCCGAACCCGAGAAACCGGAGAAATCTGAACGGGCCAAGGGTTCGGTCACCGGCGCCGCCGGCCGCGACGACATCGGCATCACCTTCGCTGATCCACAACTCGGCACCGGACGCCTCCTGCAGGGCACGGAGTCCGCCCGCGTGGTCGGAGTGCGCGTGCGAGTTGAGCAGTACTTTGACGTCGGTGATGTCGAAGCCGAGCTTCGCCATGCTCGCCATGATTAGCGGGGCGGTTTCGGGATAGCCACCGTCGATCAATACGTGGCCCTCAGGCCCTGTGAGCAGGAAGGCGGTCACGCCGGTGGCGCCCACGTAGTAGAGGTTGCCGGCAATCTGGAACGGTTCGTCGGGCACTGAACGGTTTCGTGTGATCGCCGCGCGCCACTGGATGACGGCTACCACGAGAAGAGCGGCTGCCACACCCAGGACTACTCGCCGACGTCGCCTGGTGAGGAGGGCCATCTACTCGCCTATTCTCGTACGCGCTCGATCAGCGCCTCCATGTGGTCCAGATATCGCTGGAGCGCCTGTCGTCCGCTCTTGGTGAGGCGATAGTCCGTCCGCGGAATCCGACCCTCGAAAGACTTGCGTATCTCGACGTATCCGGCTTCCTCCAGCCGCCGGGCGTGAACACTGAGGTTCCCGTCCGAGGTGTCGAGACGCTTCTTGAGCTCGTTGAACGTGAGGTATTCTTCCACCGCGAGGGCGCTTACGATCCCCAGGCGGACGCGCACATGGATGATCGGGTCGAGTGCGACGGGACTGGTCTCTCCGGATTGTACGTCGATACTCACGGTCGATCCTTTGACCGGGGCCGGATTCGGGGCCTTGCGGCGGGCCCGCGCGCCTTCAGCCACCGTGCCTCCGCGCGATCATCGTCCCGAAGACGATGTGCAGCCCCCCGAAACCCACGGCCATCGACAGATCACCGGCAGCGGGCATCGCGAGAAGCGCAATCACTCCGAGGACCATGAAACCAACCCCCATCACGGGGACGACCCTGACCGAGAACGTGCCGGCCGTGACGACGGCGGCGCCGTAGAGGAGAAGCCATACCCCCGGCAGAAGTGAGTCGGATCCGGCCCGCCAGAGCGCTACCGTAACTACCGCTCCGGCGAGAGCAGGAGGCAGGAAGCTCAGAAAGAATTTTCGACCCGCCCCGGTAAGGACGGGAAGATCGGCCCGACGCGCCTTTCGGTGGATCGCGACCGCCCCGATCGCCACAGCGACAAACGCCTCGAGGGTCCAGACCAGAAGCCATCCCTCGGCGGTCGGCTGGCCCGAAGCGAGCGCCGCAGCAGCCAGGGCGGTGAGTCCCATTCCGACGCCACCCCATCCCGGAACCAACGTGAAGGCGCTCCGCTCCATCGTCTGACGGATGAAGCGCAAATCCTCCATGGCTCGGTCGCCCAGGGCGATGGGCTGCGAACTCTGATCGACGTGAGAGACTCTCGGCATGATGAAGACCAATGTGGTCCGCGGCGTTGGAGCCGTCAAGTACTTTACGCTACAAAGTTATCGCCGAATGGTCTGGGGAGGAAGTCGTCGGTGCCGCGTCGAAGGGGATCAGCCTGACACGCCGCGTTGTGCTCGCTGATGATCGCGGCGTCAGCGCTGCTGCGTGCCTGGCGGTGGTGAATTGCCGCCCAGGCGAGTTGCTCGCTCGAGCGCCAGCTTCACCGCCTCGTAGGTGTTCACCACGCCACCGCTGACGGACAGCTCGCCGAAGCGCACGAGGGGCGCCGACTCCCCTGTTGGGGAGGGATCGCCCGGCAGCGGCACCATGCGATCGGCGTATTTCACCGATGACGCGAGGAGGATCTCCTTCACGTCGGCGGCCGTCAGCTCGGGGAAGTAGGCCATGAGGAGGGCGGCGACGCCGGTCACGACGGGCGCGGCCATGCTCGTTCCCTGTTGCGTTTCGAACTCGTCGTCCGGGGCCGCGGAGAGGATGTCGAGGCCAGGGGCGAAGATGTCGACCTTCGTCTGCCCGTAGTTGGAGAACGATGTAGCGAGACTGTCCACCTTCCATCCGGAGGCGCCGACCGTGACCCAGAGGGCCGCCGAGCTGCCGTCGTCGTAGACGCGCGTGGGGAAATTGTCCTCCACTTCGAGGTCGCTGCCGTCATTCCCGGCCGCGTGGATGAACAGCACGCCGGCGTCGTCGGCGTACCGCACGGCCGCGTCCACGAGAGGCTTCCGCGGCGAAAAGTCCTTCCCGAAGCTCATGTTGATGATCTGCGCGCCCTGGTCCACGGCGTAACGGATGGCGTTCGCCACGTCTTTGTCCCGCTCGTCTCCGTCAGGGACGGCGCGTACCGCCATGATGCGAACGTTGGGTGCGGCGATCCCGTCGTTCCCCAACCCGTTTCGCGCCCCCGCAATGATCCCGGCCACGTGGGACCCGTGGTCCGCATTCGGCCCGGTCACGTCGGCATTCCCGTAAATGCGCTCCTCGCCGTCAGCGAAATCGTCCCCGACGACGTCGCGGGGATCGAACTCGGGGTCGAGACCGTAGCGACTTCGCCCTTCGACATCCTCCTCGATGTCGGTCAGGGTCTCGGTAGTGACGTCGGCTGCGGAGAGCTGTAGGTAGATTTCGCGGTACCTGAGCATCTGAGGGTCGGCGGTCAGGATGGCTTTCACGGCCTCCTCGGTCAGATCCTGGGTCCCCGTCGCCTGCCTGAGCGCGGGAATGATGACGTCGAACGCCGCCCCGATCTGCGTGATCTGCTCGGCCAGGGCGTCGGTCTCGGCCCGGGTCTCTTCGTACTTCCGGGTGAGCTCGGCACAGTCGTAGCCGTCCAGGGACGTGCCCTCGAGACAGCGGGCGTACAGACGGGTCACTTCGTAGGTGTCGTGATCCACGTTCCGGCCATCGGCGCCACCGATGAAGTTCCAGCCGAACACGTCGTCCACGTAGCCGTTGCCGTCGTCGTCGCGGTCGTTGCCCGGCGTCTCGCCGGGGTTTCGCCACATCGCATCGCGCAGATCGACGTGAGCGGTGTCGACTCCGCCGTCGATCACAGCGACCACGACCGTCCGCGCCGGGCGGTCGGCGAGTAGCTCGGCGAGCGCGCGCTCGGTGCTGGTGCCCGGCACACCGTCCACGTCGAGACCCAGATTCTCCCAGCCGTCCGGCGCGGCTTCGGGCGCCGGTGAGGTTTCGGGCGCCGGCGACGTCTCGGGCGCAGGGGTGATTTCGGGCGCCGGGGCGGCGGCGGGTGGTGGGGGCTGGACCGTACGGGGCGGTGGAGTACCGCCGGATGCACACGCAGCCAGCACGAGGGGAAGAAGGGGGAGAACGATTCGACGGTACATTGGATCCCTGGGGTTAGTGCACGCGGGCGATCAGAAGTCGCGGCAGGAACCTACCGCAGGCCCGTCCCCATGACACCTGCTTCACACCTGCCGATGACATGCGGCACCGCGACGATTGCGTCGAAGCAGGGGTCGATCTAGCGTCATCGGTCTGCTGGACGAGGCGGTCGACGGTTCATGACGTGAGCTGCAACCGGAAGGACGACGATGAACATTTTCAGGGGTTCGAAGCGGCGTGTTCATGGCCATGCGGCGCTTCTGACGGCGGTTGTCTTATCCGCTTGCTCAGCCGCCGACGCCGCGGACGACGCGGCGGTTCCCGCCGACGAGTCGCTTCCCGCCGACGCGTCCGTGGCGCTCGACGCGAAGGCGATGCTGGCGGATGTCGAAGCCAAGATCAGCACGGCGAACGACAAGTTCATGCAGCTTGCCGAAGCGGTTCCGGAGGATCAGTGGGACTGGCGGCCCATGGAGGGCGTCCGGTCGTTCCGCGAGGTTTTCATCCACATTGCGGCGGACAACTGGCTCGCGAGCGTGACGGGGTCTCAAGTGCCCGACGACATCCCCGCCACGGACGACCTGTCCTGGATCGGGCCGTATCAGGAGCAGCGGTTGAGCAAGGACGAGACCCTCGACCATCTGGGCAGGTCTTTCGACTTTCTGCTCGAGTCGCTGGACGCTACGCGGGACCGGCTCGATGAATCGATCTCACTCGGCGGCCAGGAGTGGACGACCGCACGGCTGTGGGTCGAGCTTGCCACGCACATGCACGAGCACCTTGGACAGACGGTCGCGTACGCACGGATGAACGAGATCGTGCCCCCCTGGAGCCGGTAGGCCAACGGATCGAACTTGCCGGGACGGCCCCGGAAGAGCTCTTACCAGCAGGCTCGCCCCACCGGCGTCAACTCGTCGAGTTCCGGTGAGCAACCATCCTGCCACTTACGGCTAGCCGACCGTGAGCGAGAGGAGAGAGATGACGGACGCGGCGAACCTGTCTGCTGGGGGCCGTCCACGTGTTCTTCATGGGCTACGAGGGCTGGCTGAATCCCTCCGGATGGAATGGCGGCCTCCCGCCGATCAGCCTGGTCGCGTTTGCGTTCTTCGTCGTGGGATATGTGGTCAACCTTCTGGGTCGCAAGTAAGGGATTAGATGCCCGGCGGTCACTCGATTTTCGAGAGGACCTCATCGACGGCCGCGAGGACGGAGTCGCGGCTCAAGTTCGGATACTTCGCGTAGGCCGAGTCGGGAATCTCCTGGACCAACTCACGAAACCGTAGGGGGTCGACCATCCCACTCCCCACGAACTGCTCGGCGTCCAGTAGATCCTTTCGGAACCCACGAACGATCTTCGACAGAAGTTGGGCGTAGGGGTCGTAATGAAAGAAGTCTACGTCGCCCACACGGTCGATAAAGAGATGTCGGTCGGCGCTCCCCGCGAGCGCCGGGACGAAGTGCTCAGGCCTCGCGAACTCGATGCTCAGCTGGAGTCGCTCCTTGATTTTCTGGATATCTCTGAACACCTCGTCGCGGTCGGCGTACAGATCGGCATCGATCGTGGCGGTTCGCCAGCCCGCCAGAACTGCCGTGCCGCCGCCCACCACGTAGACCCGAAACGCCTCGCCGGGGGGTGCCGTCCGGGCCAGCTCTTCCATTAGCTCCCTCATGGCGTCGCGCGTGAGTTCACGTCGCACGGTGCGTCCGATCGATTCGGGCGAAGCGGCAGGCGTCGGCGAACGAGACAAGCTGCTTCAGGTAGGCATTGTAGCGAGCATGGGCCAGATCGCCCTCGGTTCGGGACAGCAGCTCGAACAGGCGGCGCTCGGGATCGTCGAGGACTACACCGACCGGGACGCCCTCTCGACGCAGGCGAGGGGCGGCAAGGGACACGGCGAGGCTCTCCGGTGTCGTCCGATCGGCCGCGAGATCGGCCAATCCGGCGTCCACCATGTCACCGCCTGGCAGACCGAGTCGCTCGAAGCTCGCCCCGCCGAACCGGTGACGAACCCAGCGTGCCGTCGCGGCGCGGCGGGCTACGGCGCGCCGCGCCGCGGGTGACAGGCTCTCGGCCCGCCGCTGGCCACCCACCCGACCGTACTGTCGGAAGAGCTCTCGAACTTCCTCCGGGAGTTTCATGGTCTCGAGAAATTATGCTTATGGGGTAAGCATATCAAGTCGGCGGGTCCATCCGCCATCATGCAGGCTTCCCGATTCTTCCGGCCCTGATCCCACGCCGGGGCACGCCGCGCGGTTGTCCTGCCCGTCTCGACAACGCACGATCAAGCGTTCACTATCGCTTCAGCACCGCCCTGGACGTCACACCGGACCACCTCTGACGCCGAACTCCCCATCGCCATGAAATCCCAGACAACCCGGAAGATCAAACGCTCACACCGCCTCATCGGAATGTGGGCCACCGTCCCGATCGTCGCGTGGATCCTGTCGTCCTTCGTATTGCACGGGGTCACGTTCGTGCTGCCGAACGGACTGCAGGGGGTCTACGAGCTCGAGTCGTACCACGATGGGGGGGCGCCGCTCGAGGACGAGACCTTCGCGAGTCCTTCATCCCTGCTCGAGACGCTGGCCCGGGACGGACTCGACCGACTGTACTGGTTGCGCCTGGAGTCGCTGGGGGATCGTCCGGCGTATGTCGTGAAACCCGGCCCGTTCGAGTTGGAACGCACCTACGACGCCCGGACCCTCGAGCGGCTCGACCCGCTGTCTGATGACATCCTCCGCGGCGTCATGGACGAGCATCTCGCCGACACACAGGCGGCCGAGCTGGCTGAAGGCGACGAGTTCAACCGGTACTACACGGTGGACCGGATCCCCGCAGTAGAGGCGATGATGGAAGGCGCGCAGCCGTCCCGGCTTGTGTTCTCCAGGGCATCCGGGAGGATCCTGCGCCGAACCGACCCGCTCGCGTCCTGGTTCAACACGGCCTACAGGAGCGTCCACGTCTGGCAGTGGGGTGACAGCCTCCGAATCTTCACGTCCCTGCTATACGGCATCGTCGGAGTCTCGCTCGTTCTCGTCTCGCTCGGGTACATTCTGTGGTGGACGCGTCGTGATGCGCGCAAGCGCTGGACGACCGCGGTTCGCCGCTCGAGGCGGTTCCACGCTCGCGTCGCGCCTGTCGCCGGATTTCTGCTTGCCACACAGATGCTCGTCGGAGCATACCTCTGGTTCAACCTCGGCCTGATCGAGCCCCGGTTCAGAGGCCAGGGTTCCTTTCACGAAGCGTGGGCCGGGGGCATTGCCACGGACGAACAGCTGGCCACGGTCGGCACGATCGCCGCGGCGCTGCCGGATGGCGCCACGCACGGCGACCGCGCCATCCAGCGCTACGAATGGCGCGCGATCGGGGACCGCCGGTTTTGGGTCGCGTATCCGGAGCGCAACGCGAACGGGGTGCTGATCGATGCCGAAACCGGCGAGGTGCTCGAGCGAATTCCCCCGGATCTCGCCGCGCAGGCCGGACGCGAAGTCGTGGCCGGCGAGCCGGACGGTCCGGCCGTGGAGTCGGAAGAATACTGGATGGATTTCAACGCTCGGGTCCCCACATACCGCTTCCGTTTCAATGACCCCGACGACTCCGACGTTCACGTCTCGCAGGTCACCGGCGAGGTGGTCCAGCGCAGGCCCGCGATCTGGCGGGCGTTCGTACCGTTCCTGGCGTACCACACGTTCGGGTTCACCGGAAACCTGTGGTTCGACACCGTGTTGCTCACGGCGCTCCAACTCACCGTGCTCTCCATGGTCGTCACGGGTTGGTCGCTGGCACGCGGGGGCAAGAAAGCCGTTACGAAGTCTGCGTGATCCACGTCTCGTGGACGTGGATCCAGACGAGACCGTTGGGCGCCTCTTCCTTCCTCTCGAGGACCACGGTGCTCGTCCGGCCGGTGCGTTCGCCTTCCGCCTCCTGCCATTCCTGGTAGGTGGCCACCACGTGGTGCTTGCATGAATGCACCAGGCGTGGTTCGCGGAGCCTGATACGCAGACCGGGCCGGGCGCCGTGAGACTCCCGCACCGCTCCGACGATCGCCTCGCGGGCCAGCACCTGGCCAGAGGTCGTGACGAACGTGAACCGTTTTTCGAGCGCCTCCTCCAGCCGGTCCAACTGCTCCTCGGTGCGAGGGATCGTCCCTCCCATCCAGGCCTCGAAGAACGCATGAAGCTCCTCGATCTCAACCCTCCACGCCGGCCTGGAACCTCTGTCTTGCATCCTCATAATCTGCACCGGCAATCGTTGAAAAGGTAGGAAGCAGGGGTCTTCCCATTGTTTCCCCCATCGCTCACGTCGATCTAACGTGTCGTTTCGAGTGAGGCCTGTCCGGATCGAGCCGGAAAAATCAACTGGAGGAGGGCATGTTGCCCCGTGTCGGTCCGATGACCCGTCGGCTATCGTCCGGGCATGGGCGAGAAGGGCCGTATCACGAACTTGTTGTCGGAGATCTCGGCCGGAAACCGGGATGCGTACGATCGGCTGACTCCTATCGTGTATGAGGAGCTCCGCCGAATCGCCCAGCGTCAATTTTCGCGCGAGGCCGTCGGTCACACGCTCCAGACCACCGCCCTGGTCCACGAGGCGTTCGTCAAACTCGTCGACCTCGATCGGATCGAGTGGAACGACCGCGTGCACTTCTTCGCGCTTTCCGCTCGCCTGATGCGGCAGATTCTCATCGATCACGCCATCCGCAAACGGGCGTTGAAGCGGGGTGGCAACGCCCGGCATCTGTCCGGGTGGCAGGTGCTGGACGCCGTGCCCGCGGCGGATCCGTCGGGTACGTCCGACGGAGATTGGTCGGAGGAGATGCTCGCACTCGATGAGGCACTCACGCGGCTGGCGGCCCTCGACGAGCGGCAGGCCAGCGTCGTCGAGTACCGGTTCTTCGCGGGGCTCACGATCGACGAGACCGCGGCTGCTCTCGACGTGTCGCCGCCTACGGTCAAGCGCGACTGGAGCCTGGCGCGGGCGTGGCTCAACCGCGAGCTGTCACCGTAGGATTCGCGACCACGGCGGCGCTCAGCGTCTTGCGTTCTCGATGCTCTCGACGAGCTCCTCGGTCGTGGACGGGATCGCGGCAGCCCCCGCGTCGAGCATGCGATCGCGGAGGGTCTCGACGACCACCGGATTCGTATAGAACACGAATCGGACGTCGTCATCGAGGGCGAGGAGTTCGGTCAGCAGCTCGAACCCCGCTTCAGCGCGGTACTCTCCGTCCTCCCACCGCCCCATGTCCGACACGACGCCAAGGAACCGTCCGGGTCGATAAAGGCGGAGGGCCTCGACAGTCGATCTCGCCGTGACGACGTCATACCCGTGCTCCCAAAAGCGATCCGCCTCCTGTCGATTGTTCTCGGGCCGGTCGTCCACCCACAGGACCTGCTTCCCGACCGCGCCGGCGCGGTCCAGGTTCCGGGGCTCTGCCTGGCCCTCGAAGAGGGAAGGCACGAACCAGACGGCGCCAGCCAGCAGGATCGTGACCGCCAGCACAGCGGGCCGCCGCGAGGTGGCCACGCGGTTCGCTGCTACCCGGGCGGTTGGGGCGGTCGCCGCGCTCTCCAGCGCTTCGGATAGCGCCCCGGCGGTCGCGTATCGCCGGGCCGGGTCCTTGTCGAGCGCACAGAGCAACACGGAATCGAGCGCGTCCCCGAGCCCCGGCGGATCGATCGGCTCGTCGCAGATCAGTCGCTCGAGCTCCCCTGGCTCCAGCCCGGCGGGTTCATACGGCGGGTGGCCGGCCAGCAGGCGGTAGAGCAACACCCCGAGCGAGTACACGTCCGTCGCCGGCGTGATGGCGCCCCCTCGCAACTGCTCGGGACTCGCGTACTCGAGCGTGAGCCGGCGTCTGTGCGTCTGCGTGAGCGTCGCGGCGTCGGAGGGTTGGGCGTCGCGCGCGAACAGCTTCGCGATTCCGAAGTCGAGCACCTTCGGGACGCCGTCGTGCCGAACGAAGATGTTGCCGGGCTTCAGGTCGCGGTGGACGACCCCGCGTCCGTGCGCGTACTCGATCGCGTTGCACACCTGCCGCACGAGTGCGATCCGTGCGGGACCGTCGAGCGTCTCGGCGTCGCAGTGCTCATCGATCGGGAGCCCGTCTACGAACTCCATCGTGAAGTAGGGCAGGCCGTCCTCGGTGGCGCCGCCGTCCAGAAGGAGCGCGATGTTCGGGTGCTGCAGGTCGGCGAGGATCTGTCGTTCGGCGAAGAACCGCTCGAGAAGATCCTCTGAATCGAGCCCCAACTGAAGGATCTTGAGGGCGACCAGCTGTCTCAGCTTCGGTTCGTCCCGCTCGGCCAGGTATACCGCCCCCATTCCCCCGCGCCCGATCCGGCGGACGATCCGAAACGCGTCGATGCGGTCGCCGGGTTGGGGACCTCGAAGGAGGCGAGACACCGTCGAACTCTCGAGGGATTCGGCGAGCCGATCCACCGCACCCTCCGAATCGTGCGCCTCGAGCAGGGACGCCACTTCGGCTCGCAGCGCTGGATCGTTGGCGGCCTGCGCGCGGACGAACGCATCCCGTTCGTTCGCGTCCAGTTCCAGGGCCGCCTCGAACAGTTCGCGAATCTGCTGCCAGTTTTCTTGAGCCATGGCACGCCTTCGCCTCGAGCCTGAACCCGGCAATATCGCCACGGGCCCAGGCACGGGAAAGGCGCGCGGCTACCCCACGCGAGCCACGAAAGTGGCGGTGACGCTCGATTCGCTGCCGGGGCACGATCCCTGGGAGTTCTGGAAATTCCAGGTTTCGGTTCCCGTCATCTGACTTTCGGACGTCGCCGTGAGGTCGTGTACGGGTGTGGTCACTCCATCTTCCTCGGGATAACTCCCGGAATTCAAGAGCAGTCGATTGTTCGCGTCGAACGTCCCGGTGAGCATGTTGGTCTCGACCCCGAGGAAACCCCTCGCGGTGACCTGGTAGGGTGGAGCCTCACCCGTTTTCGTGATGGTGATGGGGAAGGCCGACGAGTCGCCCTCCTCGCCAGCGCAGATGCCCGTGGCCACCGTCACGCGGATGTTGAAAATCCAGATCCCTGCCGGATCTATCTGCCCCGAGGGGGGGGATGTCCCCGGAGCGGTCGTCGTGGTACCGCAGCCGAGGAGTGGTAACGAGAACACCCCCAACAAGAAAAAGGGGATGCTGCTGGAAAGAGAGGACGTGCGCATGGTGCGATGCCTTTCGTGACGGACGTGGTTTCTGTCCTTGAAGGCCGAAAACCGAGAGGAATCGGATCATCGGACCAGTCTTTCCAGCAGATCCTTCAGCGGGTCGGGCGAGGTCGACCGAGGCGGTGCCACGGGTAGGCCGACCCGTTTGCGCACCTCCAGTTGTCCTCCCTTCCAGCCGACGCTTGCCCATGAACTGGGAAGCCCTCGGCGCGGTAGCCGAGCTTCTCGGTGCGGTCGGCGTGATCGTGACCCTGATCTACCTGTCCGCCCAACGTCGCTCAGCCGTAGCCGACCGAGGGCCTCAACCGCCCACGGTGCCGAGGTGCGCGAAGATGGCTCTCAACTCGTC
>JBGMQU010000105.1:0-2090 GCA_048060725.1 Gemmatimonadota bacterium
CCCACCCGAGTTCGTCCGTGAGAGCGGCGCCGATCATGCGGCCCGCGCGTGCCCGGTATGCGTCGGTGAGCGGCCCCGACTGGGACGCCGCCGGGTGCGGAAGCGCGGTCAGGGCGATCGCGCAGGTAGTGGCGGCGGCGAGTGTTCGCTGTGCTCGGTTCATCTCTTCGGCGCTCCGGGGCGGGGTTCGAAAACTGGGTCGCGATGATATGCTCGTTGACATGCATCCAACACACCAGTCCCCCCTGCCATCGCACGCGATCACGACCGTCGTCGCCCTGGGTTCCTTGCTAACCGCCGCATGTGGCGGGGGCGAACCGGCACGTCGGTTCGAGGTCACCGAGACCACGATCTCCGACGTCCAGAATGCGGTCCGGGCGGGGCGCACCACCTGCCGGGACGTCATCGAGGGGCACCTCGCCCGCATCGAAGCCTACGAGGGTTCGATCAACGCGATCACCGTTCTCAACCCGAACGCGCTGGCGAGGGCGGACGAAATCGATGCCGCCGTGTCGCTGGGGGCCGAACTGGGTCCGCTTTTCTGCGTTCCCATGCTCGTGAAGGACAACTTCGACACTCACGACATGGTCACGACGGGCGGGTCGATCGCCCTGGCAAACAGTATCCCGCCAGACGACGCGTTCATGGTGCGCGAGATCCGCAAAGCCGACGCGATCGTGATCGCCAAGACGAACATGGCCGAGTGGGCGTTCAGCCCGCGACAGACCGTGAGTTCCTCGTTCGACACGACCCGGAACGCCTACGCGCTCGACCGCGTACCCGCGGGATCGAGCGGAGGCACCGCGTCCGGAGTGGCCGCGAGCTTCGGCGTCATCGGTCTCGGAAGCGACACGGGCAACTCGATCCGTGGGCCGGCCTCGCATCTGGCGCTCGTCGGGATTCGGTCGACAATCGGGCTCACGAGCCGCGACGGCGTCATCCCGCTCTCGTTCGACCGCGACATCGCCGGCCCGATGGGCCGCACGGTGGAGGACGTCGCGAAGGTGTTCAACGTGGTCGCCGGACTTGATCCCGCCGATCCATACACGCTGGACGGGTCTGATCGGAAGGAGGATGACTACACGGCGTTCCTGGACCATGCCGGGTTGGAGGGCGCCCGGATCGGGGTGATGCGGGCGCTCGTCGATGACGAGGAAGCGGATTCCGCGATCGTCTTCCTATTCGAGGCCGCTCTGGTCGACATGGCCGCCCTCGGAGCCGAGATCGTCGATCCGTTCGACTTCGACGTGGAGTCCAACAACTCGCGGGATGGCATGTTTTGCGCGCGATTCCGCTACGACATGTGGATGTACCTGTCGTCGCTGGGCGAAGCCGCCCCGATCCGCGACGTCGTCGAGGTGCTCGACACAGGGCAGTCCTACCCATACGCCGAGGCCGGCATCCGACGCCGCGCGAACGCTCCCCTCGACGTGCACCCCTCCGAATGGGCCGAGCCGTGTCCGGATTACCTGGATAACGAAGGCCGCCAGGCTTACCTGACCGAACTCGTCGCCGCGATGGACGACCTGGCCCTCGACGCCATCGTGTACCCCACGTGGCTGTGCGTCCCGGCACACATCGACCGCGGACGCGAAGAGTATTGCGGCGACAACAGCCAGCTGATCGCGCCGGCGACCGGGATGCCCGCGATCACCGTTCCGATGGGCTTCACGAATGGGACGCTGCCGGCCGGGCTTCAGATCCTGGCGAGACCGTACGCGGAGGGGCTGCTATTCAAATATGCCTACGCGTATGAGCAGGCGACGAGGCACCGGAGACCGCCAGAGGGATTTCCCCCGCTGCCCTGAGTCGGTCTGATTTCTACCGCTCCGCCCAACGGGCGACCATGATGCCGTCCTGGCTCGCGATCGACCGGATGCGATCGGCGAGCGGGACCTCCGAAATCTGTACCGAATTCCCGACGAGCGGCGCGTGGATCATGTGGAGCCGTCCATCGATCCAGACGGCGATGCCGGTGTGGGCGATGTCCAGCCCCTCGACCGTCGACGTCGCGGCGATCACGTCGCCCGTGCGAATCCCGTCGGCCACGTCCGCGATCCGATCCTGCGGCACGAATCGTCGCGGACCGG
>JBGMQU010000105.1:2190-12484 GCA_048060725.1 Gemmatimonadota bacterium
TCGGCTCCCCCGTCTCGAATGAAGCGGGTCATGGCGAGCATGTTTTCGACGAACGTGACGCAGTCGAATTCGCGGAAGTTGATCACGAGCCCCTCGGGGCCGTCTGCCTCGAGAGTCCCGGGCGTGTAGGGTGTGCCAACGAACGATTCGGCAAGACGGCCGATCGCCGCGCCGGGCTCGAGCGCCGCGAGACCCTCCGCGTCCGCCCACCGCACCGTCGCCTCGAAAATCTCCCGGTCGCGCGTGCTCCAGCCGCCGCTCACCCCGCCGGGTTCGGGGGCCGGCCCCGCTGCTGTCGACGGCCCCGCGTCGGAGGCCACGCCAGCTTCAGGCGACACGCCGGACTCGTCCTGACCCGCGGATCCGCGGGAAAAGACCACGGCTCCGACGACGGCCGCGGCCACCGCCACGAACCGGATGACCCCCCTCACGAATCGCTTTCCTTTGTCGCCACCCGCTTCTTCTCCTCCTCCAGATCCTTGAGCGCCACGCCGTCCGTGATCCATGCCGGCGCCGGCTCGCCCTTCAGGTAGTGCCCGAACCATTCGAGGATCCGGCGGTGGTAGTCCTTCTGGTTCGCCTCCGTACGGAATCCGTGGTTCTCGCCTTCGTACACCAGCAGGACCATCTGTTTCCCGGCACGCCGTGCGAAGTTGTAGAACTCGGTCGCCTGATCCCAATCGACCACGCCGTCCTCGTTCCCGTGCGCCATCAGAAGCGGGGTCTCCATGTCCTGGACCTTGTGAATCGGCGAACTTCGGCGGTGCGCGTCGGGATCCTCCCAGAACGGCACCTCCATGCGGGCCTGTCCGGTCTCCCAGTGTGTGAGCTCCGGGATGCCACCGTTCCAGTGGAACTGGCCCATGAAGCTCACGAAGTCGGTGAGCGGCGCACCGGCTACCGATGCCGCGAAGATGTTCGTGCGAGTGGGAAGGAACGTCGCCTGGTACCCACCCCACGAGTGTCCGATGAGGCCGACGGCGTCTTCCTGTGTGTAGCCAAGCTCGACGGCCTTCGCGACGGCCGCCCTCACCGAGGCGAGCGCGCTCGGTCCGGGCTCGCGCGCCGTGTAGACGATGTCGGGCAGCAGGACCGCGTATCCCTGCTGCGTCCAGGTGGTGAAGTTGTAGTAATCGCGCTCGCTGGGGGTGCGAAAACGGTGGATCTGCGGAGTGAGCACCTCGTACGTGTAGACGATGGTCGGCACCGGTCCGCCGGCATAGTTGGCCGGAAGGAGGATCCCCGCCTGAAGGTCGCGCCCCTGCTCGCTCGTGAAGTTGAACAACTCGGCGCTCCCCCATGCGTACTCCGACATGAACGGGTTCAGGTCGCTGACCTGCCGTGCGTCGGCCAGAGCCGGACCGACGACGTAGTAGTTCGGAGACGTGTCGAACGCCATCGAGCGGTAGAGGAAGACATCCGCGCTGTCCGCCTTCGCGAACCCGCTGAATAGCAGATCGTCGAGGATTAGCGTCTCGACCGTCCCGCCCGGCATCAGACGAGCGTACCCTCGCTCTTCGGTCTGATCGTCGTGCATGGTCAGATAGAGCGGAACGTCCTCCGAGAGGCCGGGGACATCGTCGTCGGGGAGCCGCGCGATGCGGTAGGTGATGCCGCTTTCGGCACCGTCGGTCAGCCGGACGGGGGGCGCCCCGGTCATCGAGACCTTCCATACATCGTGCTCGTCATATAGAAGAACCGACTCGTCTCCTTCGTACCACCCACCCGGACCGAACCCGTACGGCGGGAGCATGTCTGTCGGCGTATCGTAGGTCGTATCGGCGAATACGGTGGGGATCGACTCGGTCAGGATGTACCCGACTCCGGCGTCGGCGCCGACTTCCGCCGTTCGGTAATGCTCGCCGTTGAACGTCAGGAACCGCGTGCCGCCCGGGCTCGTCCACAGGTATCGCTCGCGCTCCGCGATCCGCGAACGCTCACCGGTCATGACATCGACGCGCCACGTGTCCCGATAGGGCTTTCCGAACATCGCGCCGAACGGATACGGCTCGTCGTCGTTCTCCACCGCCCACCGCCACCCCTCGAGCAGTCGCGCGGTGGACAGGAGCTTCGAGCCGAGCTGGACGACGTTTCCGCCGTCGAGGTGCCACGCGGCGGTCAGCGTGCGTCGATTGTCGCGCGATTCGGCCACTTTCTGTTGCGGATAGGGGCGCACGTCCTTCGTGTGCCAGATCTGTACGCCTGGAAGATCGGGTTCCTCCGCCTCGTCTTCGTCCTCGCCTTCCTCGATACCGTCATCCTCACCGCCTTCTTCTACCTCCTCGACTACCTCCTCGACCTCTTCCTCGTCGTCACTGACCCCAGCCTCCTCGGCATCGGCGTCATCATCGTCCTCCTCATCCGACTCCGGCCGGAGACCGATCGCGACGGTCGATCCGTCATCCGACCACTGCGGCGTCGCGTACTGGACGATCTCCATGTCCTCGGATACCCCCTCCGCCTCGTCCGTCAGAACGAACGACTCGAAGTTCGGTCCGTCGAGCCCCCGCCACGCGAGCACCTCGTACGCCTCGTCGTCGCTGCTCGCCTCATCCTCGGAACGCAGCACGGCCAGGTCCGCGGCGCTCTCCCGCCAGGCCAGGCCGCGGTACATCGAACCCGAGCCGTCGAGCGGGCGGATCCGTGAGTCGGCCGCGTCGTACAGCTGAACGCCGTTCGCGTCGTCTGTCCCGGTCGCGATCGCCATGGCGAGCAGGGACAGCGAATCGCTCCACGCGAAGGCGCCGACGTTGCCGAACAGCGTTTCGGCCCCCGTCTCGAGATCCAGCACCCTCAGGTCGGCGCCCTTCCCCTCGGGCTCCTCCGGAGCGTAGCCATGCAGCGCGAGAAACCGGCCGGTCGCATCGAAGGCCCGATCGCCGATCGCGTCGAAGGTCCGCTCGGTCCACGTATCCAACTCGAGGAGCGTGACCCCGTTTCGGACCGGCTCTTCCGCCTCTTCCTTTTCCTCGCGCTCGTCCGGCGAAACTCCGACCGACCAGGTGAGCCATCCTCCGTCCGGCGAGAACTGCGGGTCGGAGCCCCACGGAACTGCGTGGGTCGAGTCGCCGGCGATCTCGCGGATACGGAGTTCGTTCTCCTCGTCGACCCGCGTCACTGGATACGCGATCCAGTCGCCGAACGGGCTCAACTGCGCCCCGAACCCGAGGTTCTCCCAGCGGCCGTAGTCCGCGGGAGGGATCGTCGGAAGCTGTTGAGCCGCGGCCGACGACGGCGCGGCCGCCGCCGCGATTACAGCGACGACGACGGCGGCAGGCAAGACGGCGGGCACGACGGCGAAGCGGGAGCGCGTGTCTCGATGAGCGGCGGTGGCGCGGTGGGCACGGCGTGCGGCGGCGCGGCGAGAGGCTGACATGGCTCTTCTCGGTGTCTCGGGAACGGGGAACGGCGTTCGGAAACGCCGGCAGTCGATCAGACAAGTTGGTTGCGGCGGGCGCTGAATGCACGGACCTTCCCGCGATGAAAATCGGACTTGTTGGATTTGCCGGTTCCGGGAAGACCACCGTCTTCAACGCGATGACCGGGCTTGACGTACCCGTGGGCTTCGGGGGCGAGCTGCGGCTGGGGACGACGCGCGTGCCCGACCCGAGGATCGATACGCTGAGCGGGATCTTCTCTCCGAAGAAGACGACGTATGCCGAGATGACCTTCTGCGACATTCCCGGAGAGCATGGCGCCGAGAAGAAGGGGCTGTCGGGCCGCTCGCTCCAGCACATTCGGGAACAGGAGGCGCTCTGCCTCGTCGTCCGTGACTTCGACAACCCGGCGCTCGCGGGCGACCCCGATCCGCTCGGGGACCTGGAGGCGTTCCACACGGAATGCCTGTTCGCGGATCATGAAATCGTCGAGAAGCGGCTCGACCGTGGCCGGAAGGAGAAGGTGAACCCCGTCGAGCTCGTCGCGTTCGAGAAGATGCTGGCGGCGCTGGAGCAGGAGCGGCCGATTCGCACCATCCCCGAAAGCGAGCTGAATCGGGGGTTCCTGAAGGGCTACGGGCTTCTCACCGACAAGCCGCTTCTCGTCGCCTTGAACGTGAGCGAGGAGAAGACGGGCGACCCCCTCCCGGACGACCTTGCCGCACGCATCGAGGAGATCGGGAGCGCCGGACTGACCTTGTCGGCAAGTCTAGAGGCGGAAATCGCGGGACTCGACGCCGACGACCAGGCGGCGTTTCTCGAAGACCTGGGCGTGGCCGAGTCCGCGCTCGGACGGTTTATCCGCACCGCATACGGCCTGCTCGACCTGATCGCGTTCTTTACCGTCGGGCCCGACGAGGTGCGCGCCTGGACGATTCGCCGCGGCACCCCCGCCAAGCCGGCCGCCGGACGCATCCACACCGATCTGGAGCGTGGGTTCATCCGGGCGGAGGTCACCCCCTACGACGTATTCATGGAGCACGGGACCGAGCAAGCGGTGAAGGACGCCGGGAAGCTCCAGGTGGAGGGGAAGGAGTACGTCGTCGCCGACGGCGACATCATGCACATCCGGTTCAACGTGTAAAAGGCTGCCTCCCGGAGAGAGCCGGACTCGAGTGTTGCCAGGTGGAGTAAACCACCCCGTCCGCGTAACGTAGCTTGCCGTACGTTCCCGACCCTTCCCGCGGAAGATCGAGATGACCAGACACGGCGCCATCGTAGCCCTGACTACACTCGCCATAGGGTGCGGAGCCCCCGATAAGGACCCCATGCCCGACACCACGGAGACCCCCGCAGCGGCACCCACACTCGCCGAGCGCCTCGCTGATGGTCAAGTCGTCTTCGGGATCTTCCCGGGCGAGCAGTCGGGCGCCGGTGGGACGGCGATGGCCGAGATATCGGGAATGGACTTCGTGTTCTATTCGCTCGAGAACGGACCGTTCGATCTCGACACATACGGCGACTACGTCGAAGCGATGGCCGCGGCCCTGGGCCCAAACGCCCCGAGACGCCCGACGGCTCTGCGGATCCCGCCGGTCGCCGACGACCCCGAGGGGGCATACGAACGTGCCGGCCAGGCCCTCGTGGCGGGCATCGACGCGCTCGTCGTGCCGCACGTGCAGACCTCTGAGCATGCGGCCGCAGCCGTCGGGGCGACCGGCCCGAACGCGTGGCCAACGAGACCTGACGGTGAGCACCTCAACTTCCTGATCATCGAGGATCAGCCGGGTATCGCGAACGTTTCAGATATCGTCGCGACTCCCGGTGTCAGCGTCGTGTTCGCCGGGCCGGGCGACCTGCGCCGCGCGTACGATGGCGACATGGTGGCCGTCGAGAACGCGATCCAGACCGTGCTCGCGGCGTGCAAGGAACACGACGTCCCCTGCGGAATCACGGCGGGCGTCGACGATATCGGGGAACGCATCGAACAGGGGTTCCGCGTCTTCATTGTGACGCAGGCGGAGGCGCTCGCCGTCGGCCGTTCGGCGGCCGGACGTTGAGCCCCTGTTGGTGCGCCCGTATGGAACATTACGAATCGTAATGTTCCATAGGCTCGCGGAGGGATAGTGCGTCTGCTGCTGGTTTCCGACCTGCACCGCGATCTCGAAGCTGCCCGATCGATCGTCGATCGGGCCCCGACTTTTGACGCCGTGTTGATCGCCGGCGACCTCGCGATCCAGCGCGAGGGGCTCCAGGAGATCGTCGATGTGCTGTCCGCGATCGAGTCCCCGACGATTCTCGTGTGCGGCAACGGCGAATCGCCGGAAGAGCTCGAGGCCGCGTGTGATGGAGCGGCGGGCGGCGTCGGCTGGACGTCGGCGCGTGTGCTCCACGGCACCTCCGTCGAACTCGACGGCGTGACGTTCTTCGGGCTCGGCGGGGCCGTGCCGGTCACGCCCTTCGGATCGTGGAGTTACGACATCCCCGAGGCGGACGCCGCCCGGCTGCTCGCCCCGTGCCCTGACGGGGCGGTCCTCATCTCACACTCACCGCCAAGCGGGCACGTCGACTCGGACGGTTCCGGCGCGCACCATGGAAGCTGGTCGGTCCTCGAAGCGATCGAGCGGACGCACCCGCGACTCGTCGTGTGCGGCCACATCCACGCCTGTTGGGGGGAACAGTCGGTCGTGGTCGACACGCCGATTGTCAACGCGGGACCGCGCGGAGTCGCCTGGACGATCGCCGAGGGCTGACTGATGACGTCGGGCGCGCCGGCCGATGCGGCGACCGTTGATGCGGCAACTGTTGATGCCGCGACCGTTGATGCGGGGCCCCGAGACACCGAACTTCCCGTGACGTGCGCCGCCGCTACCGTCCCCGGAGGACTCATGAAGACACCGCTCCTGCTGACCACCGTTCTTGGATTCCTGATTTCGTCTCCTGCAGTGGGTCAGGAGGGAGGCGGAGGCGGGGCGTCGGACCCGGAACCGTCTCGCTGGCAGACCAGCCATTCGATCGTGATGAACGGCGAAACCGTCGCCTACGACGCGGTCGTCGGCAGCATCATCCTCCGTGACGACGAGGAGAACCCGACCGGCGAGCTGTTCTACACGTCCTATATGCGGACGAACGCCGGCGCGCCGGGACAGCGTCCGTTGATCTTTTCGTACAACGGCGGGCCCGGCTCGGCCTCGTTCTGGCTCCACATGGGCGTCATGGGTCCGCGACGGGTCGTCACGCCGAACGTGGGGCAGCAGGCGCCGCCTCCGTATCCGCTCGTCGACAACGAGCACACGCTGCTCGACGTGGCCGACATCGTCATGATCGACCCGATCGGCACCGGGTTCAGCCGGCCCGCGGGTGAAGCCGAGGGCAAGGACTTCTGGGGTCTCGACGAAGACGCGGCGTCGCTCACGCAGTTCATCCGACGCTTCCTGAGCGAAAACGGACGGTGGAATTCGCCGCGCTACCTGCTCGGCGAGAGCTACGGGACGACGAGGTCGGCCGTGCTCGCCCGGCACCTCCAGGGCGCGAACATCGATCTGAACGGCATCGTGCTCGTGTCGACCGTCCTCGATTTCAACACGATCCAGTTCCCCCCGGGGTCGCACACGGGGTACATCACGAACGTCCCCTCGTACGCGGTCGCCGCCGCCTACCACGACGCGCTTCCGGGCGGCCGGCCCGACGACCTCGAGGCGTTCATGAAGGAAGTCGAGCAGTGGGCACTCACCGACTACGCGCAGACTCTGCTCGCGGGAAGCGCCGTTGACCCGGCGCAGCGGGCTCGCGTGCTCCAGCAGATGCACGAGTACACCGGCCTCGACATCGACTACCTCGACAAGGCGGACCTGCGCGTGTCGGCCGGTGAGTTCGAGAAGGAGCTGATGCGCGACGAGCGCCTCGTCGTCGGACGTCTCGACGCCCGATTCACCGGGCCCACCGGCGATCAACTCGAGACGAACCCCGGACACGACCCACAGTCGTCCGCCATCAGTTCTGCCTATACGTCGATCTTCAACACCTACCTGCGCGACGAACTGGGCTACGACGGCGAGCGGGAGTATGTGCCGAGCGGGATGGCGCGCGGGTGGAATTGGGAGCGGCGGCGCGGTGGAGGAGGAGGGTTCTTCGGCGGCGCGACGCCCAACGTGGCGCCGGACCTGGCGACCGCGATCGAGCGGAATCCACGACTCGAGGTACTGCTCGTGACCGGCATCTACGACCTTGCGACGCCGTACTTCGCCGCCGTCTGGACCATGGATCAGCTGGGGCTGCCAGCCGACCTGCGCGACAACATCACCCGGGCCGACTTCGCGGCCGGCCACATGATGTACGTGGAACAGACGCTGCTCGATCAGTGGCGGGAAACGCTCGTCGCGTTTCTCGACCGGACGTCGGGAACCGCGCTGGTCCCCTGACCTGACTGCGGTCGGCGACGTGGGTCAGGCGCTGCCGAAGTGCCCCGGAGCCGGAGCAGGCGTCCAGCCCGTCGCAGCGCGGCGCTGCTGCACACAGCGCTTGAAGCGGAACGCGTTCTCGGGGAGGGCGAAATCCATCCCGTAGACATCGGGACCGACCGCATCCACCTTCGCGACGATCACGCCCAGATCGTCGCGCTCCATCGCCTCCACGAACGCTTCGCCGAACTCCATGGTCGTCGAGGCGGACGCCACGTGCTCGATGCCGGCCCCGCGCGCGATCGCGGCGAGGTCGGTGATGCCGGCCGTCGTGTGCGACTCGAACCCGCCGGTCGACAGCAAGCTGCCGTTGTCGAAGATGATGTGGAGCAGGTTCCTCGGCCGATACCGGGCGAGCGTCGCGAATGTGCCCATGTTCATCAGCACCGAACCGTCGCCGTCGAGCACGACGACCTTCTCATGGGGAAGGTGACTCGCGAGGCCGAGCCCGATCGAGGAGGCGAGCCCCATCGCGTGCTGGAGGTAGAAGAAGTTCTCGCGGTGGCCCAGGTCGTACAGCTCCTGTGCACACGCCCCCATGATCGTGACGACCAGCCTGTCCTCGATCTCGGGGTAGATCAGCTCGAGACACTGCGCCCGTTCCATCAGGGGCCTCTAGACTTCCATCAGATCGCGCGTGAGCAGCAGCGCGACCGGTGAAAGAGAGCTCTGCGAAAACGTGTAGGCCTCGGAGATCTGTTTGGCGACGGCGTCGGGGTCGCGCGCGTGCTCGTAGGGAATGTTCAGGGCGCGAAGGAGACCCTCCGTCACGATGCCGCCGCGCGTGTGCCACGGGTACGGCTCGCCCCAGTGGCCGCGGACGGCGATCAGCATGCACAGGGGGATCGAGTAGAGTTGGGCGAGCGAGATGATCCCGTTCATGGCGCCGAAGAAGCCGTGGTTCTGCATCAGCAGGACGTGCGGCTCCCCGGCGAAGTAGGCGCCGGCCGCCACGCCGATGGCCTCCTCTTCCTTGGCCACCTGGATCAGATCGACGTCCGGGTCGTCCTCGGCCCGCTGGAGCAACAGGCCGAGCCAGGTCTCCGGGAGCGCGGAGATGCTCGTGATGCCCGCGGCCTTGATCCCGTCGAAGACGGCCTTCGAGTTCTCGTAGGAAACCGTCATGGCTGCCAGATCGTCTCGTAGCGGTCGGGCGCCAGGTTCCAGCGCTTGCCGTAGACATGGAGCCGCGTGGTCGAGCCCTCGTCGTTCACGAGCGGCCCCCCTGCCTGAACCCAGGCGAGAATGGAGCCGGTCAGGTTGAAGACCTCGTGGCCCTCGGCGTTCATTCGCTGAGCGTACTCCGAGCTCCGGTAGCCGATCGTGCAGTAGGCCACGGCCGCGACGTCGTGATACCGCTCGGGATCTGCCTCGTACTCCGCGGCGGAAATCGAGCCCGGGATCACCGAGACATCCCGCTCGCGCTCTTCACGAATATCGATCAGGACGATGCTGTCCTTCTCGAGCAGTCGACCGACTTCCTCGACCGTCATCGTTCGAACGTCCGGAAACTGCTCGGAGACGTCGGCGACCATCTTGGTGAGCCGCTCCGCTTTCTCCGCGTCCGTCGACGGAGGTGCTGCGCAGGCCAGCACGCCGAGAGCCGCCACGCTGAGGACCGCTGCTACGGGTACGACCCGCCGAATCCGGTTCATTTCGCCTCTCCCTCGCCACGCTTATGGAACATTACGATTCGTAATGTTGCACACGGTGGGGGAGATTTCACCACTCCGGCGGCGGCGGGTCGCGGCGCGCCGGAGCGCGCGGGACCGAAGTGGCCAAGAGTGTCCAGGCCCCGCATCACGTCGGCCCGGCGGCCCGAACGCCCGTCGCGAGCGACTCTACGAGACGCCCGATCGACTCCGTCGGGGTCGCACAGAGCGCCACCCGCACCGCTCCCGGCATCGGCACCACGTACACACCGTCCTCGCGCATCCTTGCCGCCGTCGCCTCGCCATCGGGTGTGAACACCGAGACGAAGAACCCGCCGTCGTAGCGTGGATACGACAATCCGGCCGCCCCGGCAGACTCGTTGAACGCGTCGACCCGCCGCTGGAGCAGTGCGATCAACCCGGCCCGCTCCTCCGTCGACCGGGCCCGCAACTCCGGGTCGGTGAGCAGTTCGGTCGCGGCGGCCTGACCGGCGTGGTTGCAGTTCGACCAGGTCGCGCGGCACGAGTACCCGAACGAGCTGGCGAGCTGCGCCCGCTCGGCGCCGTCGCGGTGCGCCGCGATGAGGGCGCCGACCCGAGCACCGTACTGGGCGAACGTCTTCGAAATGGTCCAGCCGACCAGCACGGTGACCGTCTCGAGCATGCGAGGAACGTACTCGACCCACCGGTTCGTCCCGGAACCGAACGCGGCGTACGCGTTGTCGAGCAAGAATGCGATCGGGGCGCGCGCGCCGGCGTCGCGGACGATCGTCGAGACCGCCTCCCATTCGTCCTCGTGCAGCGA
>JBGMQU010000106.1:0-12415 GCA_048060725.1 Gemmatimonadota bacterium
GTAACCGTCGTACGTGCTTGCCCACGTCATTCATGGTGATCGGCGCAGGGGGGTCGCGTGGTTGATCCATCGTCTCTCGTCCTCCCCGTAGCTATGGCTACGACTCGTCCTCTCTCCTTGACTGAACACACGCGAGACCCCTGCGCGAGACCCACCGTACTTCTTCAACAGCCTTCTGGGGTTCCCGATCAAAGTGCACGATCGGCTCCGGAGGGCAACGACCGCGCAGGGTGAACTGTATCTTATCTGGGAGGCTGCTGAAAAACCCTGGTGGGTCACGCGCAGGCGGTGTCTCGAGAGCACCATGGCATTCGAAGGACCCGGAGGCATCATCATGGCGACAAGGGAACTCCCGCTGGAGATGGCCAGACCGGAGTGGGCGTGGCGCGCCGTGCGGGTCGCCGGAGTTGTCGCGGTCGTCGTGCTGGTCACGCTCCTTCTGATCGCGCCGGCCCCGACGCTCGGCTGGACGTGGAACCTCGTCGTGCCCCTGTTGCCGGCAACGTTCCTCATCAGCCCGGCGATCTGGAGGAACGTGTGCCCGCTCGCGACCCTGAACGAGCTTCCGGACCGTTGGGGAATCGGACAGCGGCTTCCGGGAGGGGCGGTGGCCAGCGGAGCCATCGCGATGGCCCTGCTCGCGCTCCTGATTCCGGCGCGCCGACTGATCCTCAACACGAACGGAGAGGTGTTCGCCGCCGCGATCGTCGTGCTTGCGCTTCTCGCGGTCGGATTGGGGATGGTGTTCGCCGCCCGATCCGGGTTCTGCAACGGGGTCTGTCCCGTACTCCCCGTCGAACGTCTCTACGGGCAGCACCCGCTTCTCCAGATCCGGGGCAGCCGGTGCGCCAGTTGTACCTTCTGCACGCCGCGCGGCTGTATCGATCTCGTGCGTGGAAAGGCGACCGCTCAGATGCTCGGCCGAAGCCGACACACCTGGCGCTGGCTGTTCACGCCGACCGGCGTGTTCGCCGCCGCATTCCCGGGTCTCGTGCTCGGCTACTTCACCACCGCCGATGTGTCAGGGGGGATTTCTCTCGCGCCGTTCGGAGTGGCCGCGGCGTACGCGCTGGCGAGCTTCGCGCTAGTGGGAGCGGTCGTATTTGCGACCCGCCTGGAGGCGGCCCTGGCACTTACGCTCCTGGGCGCGGTCGCGTTCGCCCTCTATTACTGGTTCGCGGCCCCGTCCATCGCCGATCAGATCGGCCTCGGCTCCGGAGCCTCCTGGGCGATCCGGATCGTGAGCTGGGGGCTTCTGGTGACCTGGCTGCTCAAGGCTCGCCCGTTCCGCTCCGCCCGCCCCGCTGCTCAGTCGCCACGCTAGGGAACCTCTGCACAAGTAGGGTGCAGAGGTTCCCTAGATTTTTTCGAGCACATAGAGTCCCGTGACCTGGTCGACCTGGAGGGCCGCGACCCGGTCACCGTCCAGGACGAACCGATACCGGGTGTCGCCGCGCCCGAACGTCGTCCCCCCAAGCCAGCGGAGCGTTCGCCCCTCCCCGGGAGCCGTCCCCTGGCGGAGCGTCAGCCCGTCGTCTCCGACGGTTACCGTCACGGTCATGCGCCTCCCACGTGCCGGGCCACGGAACGTGCCCTCGAAACGGGACAGGTCGCCGCTGTACACACGGGGGACGACGAGGGCGCGGGGGCCGAGTACGAGATTCTCCACGCTCGTCGCGATGGCGGATGATGAAACCGGACCCGCGGTGTTGATCAGCACCACGATCGACAGGGTTTCCTCCGGAAAATACCGAAGCTCGCTCACATAGCCGAAGATCCCACCGCCGTGCGCGATGCGCGGCCGGCCGTCCCGGCTCGTGATCGCGAGGCCCTTGGCGTACCGCACCGGCGTGCCGTCATTGAGCGATCCCGGCGTGATAAGAGACCGATAGCTCTCCGGGGTCAGGAGTTCTCCGCCCGCTCCGTCTCCGTGGAGCGCGTCGTTCCAGGCGGCGAGATCCGCTGCCGTCGAACACAGCGACCCGGCGGCGTACGGCCAGCGATGGTCCAGGTAGTCGGCGGGTCTCAATGAGCCGCCGGGCCCCGGCTGGTATCCTTTCGCGCGAAGCGGCGTGAACTCATCCCGGTGGCAATACCGGGAATTCATCATGCCGACGGCCGCGAACAGCCGCTCCTCCACGAACTCTTCATAGGTCTTCCCACTCGCCTTCTCGATGAGCTTCCCGAGGAGGAAGTAGGCCGAGTTGTTGTAGATGAGCGCCTCGCCCGGCTCGAAGTCGAACGGCTCCGCCGCGATGAGCGAAATGAGCGAATCCTGCGGGAGCGCCTGCGTCGCGATGCTGCGAAACACCTGCATCTCCGTGTACCCCTTGATGCCGGATGTGTGGTCCATCAGGCGGTGGACCGGGATCCGGCGACCGTGCAGCGGATAATCGGGGAACCACTTCGAAAGGTCGTCATCGAGCGACACCAGACCCTCGTCGACAAGCATCAGGAGCGCGACGGCCGTGAACTGCTTGGTCACCGATCCGATCTCGTACACGGCGTCCGGCGGCGTTGGCACACCGAGCTCCAGGTCCGCGGACCCGTAGGCTTTCACCAGGATGGGCTCGCCCCCATGCATCACGGCGATCGACATCCCGGCCGCCCGCCCCGCTTCGATGCCCTCGGTCGCGACCGAATCGATCGCTGCGATGAGCGCCGCGCCGGTCTCCTGGGCGGTCACGTCTCCGGGGCCCCATAAAAGGATCCCGGCGAGCGTAAGCGTCGCTGCGCGCGTTGTGCGCATTACGGCGATCCCGACATGCGCGCCGTCGCCTCGTCGATCTGGTCAGCGATCCGTTCGAGCGTCTCTGCAACGCGGGGCACCTGTTCCGCCGCCTCGATCCACTCCCGCTGTTCGATCGCCTCCCGGATCCCCGGGAGCGTTTTCACTCCATACCCGGTGTAGTAGCCCGGCGCGTAGATCTGGTGACGGAACCATGAACGGCGAGGCAGCCCGTCCTCGCGCGTCATCGCGCGCTCCGTGCCGATCAGCGCGGCGTTGATCGCTTCGACGATCGCCATATGTCCGGCCAGATCGGTCTCCGGGATGTCGGCGGCGCTGTGCGTCGTGAGCGCCGCCTCGACGGCCTTATCGTACGCTTCGGCGCTCTCGGCCAGTCGCGCCACCGCGTTCTGGAGCGGTGCGAAGCTCAGGTACGGGACATCGTCCTGCGTGTCCGGCGCGACGTAGGTCCGCGTGGGATCCGCAGAGAGGGAATAGGCGTTCGCCGCGACCAGGGCGTTGCGACGCTCCGTCTCCTTCCGGGTCGTCTCGAGCAATTCCATCACTTCGTCACGGTACGTCTTCACGTTTGCGACGAAGGGTCCGAACCGGAACGGGAGAATGTCCGCGTTCGCCAGCCGCAGGGTCGCCCGGGCGGTGACCCGTGCGAGCGCGGCGCCGTACTCGAACCCCGGATCGCCGAACCGCGTGTAGTGATCGAACGAGTCGAACTGCGAGTGATACGACCCGCCGCCGCTCTCCCCGCCGAACCCCAGGTTGAGGGACGCGATTCCCAGGTGTTGGAGAAATGGCGTGTAGTCCGAGCCGGACCCGAGCGGTCTGATGTCGATGTCCGACGTGTCACCGGGCTCACGTCCGCCGCCGACCGCGCGGTTGGCCTGCAGCCGATCCCACACGGAGACGCCGGTCTGCGGGTCCTCGACCGACCGCGCGATCTGGTTGATGAACGTCTGGAGCGTGTGCGACCCGCCCATCCCGAGGAAACCGCGTCCGGTACCGTCGGTGTTGATGTAGGCGACGGCCTTCTGCCGCAGTTCGTCGGCGTGGTGTTCCGCCCACTCCGTCGACCCTATGAGCCCGGGCTCCTCGGCATCCCACGAGGCGTAGATGATCGTTCGTCTCGGCGGCTGCCCCGACCGGGCCAACTCTCCGATCGCCCGCGCCTCTTCCATCATCGAGACGTGGCCGCTGATCGGGTCCGCCGCGCCCATGGCCCAACCGTCGCGGTGGTTCCCGCGCAGGACCCACTCGTCGGGGAATTCCGAGCCCGGCAAGGTCGCGATGACGTCATACGCCGTCTCGAGACCCCAGTCGAACTCGAGGTGTACGCGGACCCGCGCCGGACCCGGGCCGATGTGGTACGTGATCGGGAGCGCACCGCGCCACGACGTCGGCGCGACAGGACCTTCGAGCGCCTCGAGCAGCGGCAGGGCATCGGCATACGAGATCGGAAGCACCGGGATCTTCATGAGCGTCGGTGCCTCCTCGAGGCTCAACCGTTCGGCGTCCTCCGTCGCCCCGACGCCCGGCGTAAGCGGGTCGCCCGGGAACAGCGGCATGTCGGACACCGACCCCCTCTGGACTCCGTGCTCCATGCGGTACGGGCCCTCCGGATACACATCCCCCTGGAAATACCCGTCGTCACGCGGGTCCGAATACAGAATCGTCGCGAGCGCCCCATGCTCCGCGGCGACCTTCGGCTTGATGCCGCGCCACGATCCACCATAGCGCGCGATGACGATCTTGCCGGCGACGTCGATCCCGCGGCGCTCCAGCTCTTCGTAGTCGGGCGGGATCCCCTGGTTCACATAGACCAGCTCGGCCGTGACATCTCCGTCGGCCGAATAGGCGTTGTACGTCGGAAGTCGCCCCTCGACCGACGATGTTCCGTCCTCGGGCAGTTCGGGCTCGGCGAGACGCGCCACGTACGGTTCCGGCGAGACCATCTCCACGTGCCGAACCGTGGGCGTCGGGAACAACACCTCGTAGCGTGCGATCTCCACCTCGTAGCCCCAGGACTCGAACAGTTCGGCGGTGAAGCGGGCATTCTCGAGGTTGTAGGGGGCCCCGAGATAGAAGGGCTCGCGCGTCATGCGGCGCATCCACTCCTCGAGGTTGGCCGCGTCGACCGTCGCGTCGATCTCGGCCTCGGCGGCCAACTGCCGCGCGGATGCGTCGGTCGAGAACCCGATGAGCCGGTCCTGCCCCATGGCGGACGCGGGATACGACGACGCGGCGAGGACGAGCCCCGCCGACAGAACGAGACGGGTGCCGATTCGGCGGATGAGAGAGGTCACTGAAACTCCTGCGTATGGAAGTTTACGAATCGTAATGTTTCGTACGGCGACGCGTAGTGGGCGTACGCCGGTCACGGAATCTGGGCCGAGTGGAATGTGGGTCGAAAGGCTCAGAGCGGGCAATCAGCGTCCACCTCGCATCCGAGCAGGCGGTCGCCGTCGAACAGCGTCCGGACTTCGAACGTCCTGCGCGCGAGTAGCAGTGGAAGCCAGTAGCGGTCGTCCTCCCACATCCGGTCGTACGGCATGTCCTCGACGGAGGCCCACACCGGAACGGCTTCCTCCGTCTCGACCGGGGTTCCGCGCAAATCGTCGGCCCGATACACGTGGATGAGGATCGAGTCGCCGCTCGTCACGGCGAATGCCACGCGGCCGAGCTTCTTCGGGTGCAGGGGCGTGGCTCCGAGTTCTTCCTCGAACTCCCGCACGGCCGCCTCGAGATGCGTCTCGCCTGGATCGACCTTTCCTCCGGCCCCGTTGAGCTTGCCGGCGCCGAGCCCCCGTTTCTTCGCGATCAGGAGGATGCGTTCGTCACGCACCACGTAGAGCAGCGTCGCGTCGAGGTCGGCGACCCAGTTCGCCCAGTCGATCGCGTCGAACTCCGGAGTGCTCTCAACTGGCCGCGCGGTCAAACACGATCTCCCCGTCGAAGATGGTCATCTCGCACGACATGTTCTCGAGTTCATCCGTCGAAACCGTATACGGATCGCGGTCCCACACCGCGAGATCGGCGTATTTTCCGGGCTCGATCGAGCCGATTTTGTCCTCCATGAACATCTGGTAGGCCGCCCACTTCGTGTACGACTTCAACGCCGTCCGGATGTCGACGGACTCGTCCGTCCCGAAGGGTTGATCTCCATAGACACCGAGGAGCGGCCGGCGAGCGACGGAGGCCCAGAGCCCGTAGCGGGCCGGAAACGGCGTGACGAAGTAGTCCGATCCGCTTCCCCACTGGATCCCCTTCTCCAGGTAGGTCCGGAACGGGTTGAGCCGCAGAGAGCGCTCCGGCCCGAAGTTTCCGGCGTAGGTGTCGCCGATCCACCACGTAAAACCGGGCGAGGGTTCGGGGTATCCCGCATCCCATTCCTGCTGCAGTCGGGCCATCAGCTCGATCGCATGATCGGTCGGGATGTTCGCGTGGATGATGCCGTGTCGGAGCCCCTGAATCGGGTTCTCCTCGAGCGCCTCCGCGAAGCTGTCCACTGTCCAGTCGATGGCCCGATCGCCGATCGAGTGGATACTGACGTGCAGACCCGCATCGTGGTACGCCCGGAAGCGCGCACGAAGCGCGTCGGGGTCCATCGTCGGGTACCCCCGGTTCCCTTCGTCGACGTCGTCACCGTCGCGGTTCCAGTCGTCGTACAGCCACGCGGTGCGGGCTCCTCCGCTGCCGTCGATGTAGAGCTTGACCCCACCCGATATGAGGTGATCGTCCCCCGTGCTCTCGTAGGGCCTGGTGAACTCGGCGAGGCTGTCGGCGTGCGCGCGTACGTCGTCCAGATCCGTCGATCGTCCCTCGGTGGACCAGAGGACGAAGACGCGCACGGTGAGATCGCCGTCGGCCTGGACGTCCCGGTAGCCCTCCCAGGCGCCGCGTCCGATTCCGGGGTCCTTGAGACCTGTCATGCACTCGGCGTTGAGCTCGTCGGCCAGCGCACGCATGCCATCGCGGCGCTGCGTTCCGTCAAACCGTGGGACGAGCCGCGTGATGAGCCCCTGCGCCGACTCCTTCAGCACGCCGGTCGGCGTGCCGTCGGGATAGCGATCGATCGTCCCGCCCGGCGGGTCGGGCGTGTCCGCGGTGATTCCGGCCATTTCCATCGCGAGGCTGTTCGCGACGCCATAGTGACCCATCGTGTGGCTCAGCCAGACCGGGTGGCCCCGTGAAATCGAGTCGAGATCGGCCGCGTAGATGTACCGGAGCTCCTCGAGCTTCCCCTCGTCCCAGCCCCCTCCGCGGACCCAGTCGTCCGGCTCGCCCCGCCCCGCCTGCTCAGCGACTACGCCCACAACGTCCGCGACGCTCTGCACGTTCGGATAGCTGAGGTCGAGGACGAAGAGTCGGCGCGTACCGCTCATGGCGAAGTGGAGGTGGGCGTCGAGCAGCCCCGGGGTCACCGTGCGGGCGGCGAGATCGATCCGCCGCGTCTCCGGGCCGGCCAGCGCGGCGATCTCTTCCGTCGTGCCGACCGCCACGATCCGATCGCCTTTGACGGCGATGGCCTCCGCGATGCGGTCATCGTCGTCGACCGTGATGACCTTGCCGCCTGTCAGCACGACGTCGGCGGGGTCCGTAGGGACCGGCGGAGCGCACGCGAACACCGCGACGACCAGCGACGCGAACACCGCGACGACAGCGGCGGGTGCGACGCAGGGGCCGCGGACAATGGACCTGGCGTGAGTCACGGAGGTACCGCGGCAGATGGACAAGGCGTGACGCATGGCGATCTCGTGGTGGAAAGTCAGCTGCCCGAGTCCGTTCCGAAGACCCGGCTGCGGGGGCAAGATCGCGCGACGGTCCAACGGGGGAAACCGCCCCTCGCTATCGCGCCCGGCTGTAGGGGCGCAACAACGGGTGCATCGCGAGAAACGAAACGAGCAGGAGCGCGGGCATCGACCACATCGCTGCAGCCACGGGGCCGTAGACGTCGCCCAGCGCCCCCGTGAACGGGATCAGAATCGTCCCGGTCGCCCACGCGAGCCCCATGACGATGCCGGAACTGGCGGCCGCGCCCCGGGGCACCATCTCCTGCGCCATCACGACGACCGGCGGCAGCAGCAGCATGTTCAGGAAGCCCGCGACGACGGCCGCCGCCAGCGCGGGGGCCGATGCCGGGGCGAGGGCCACCGCGGCCATGTGCGCCGGTACCGCGAGGAGGCTCACCACGACCATGAGCTTCTGACGGTTTACGCGGTCCGTCAGGTAACCGCCGACCAGCGTCCCGAACGCCTGCGCCCCCAGGTAGACGCTCAGAACCACCGCTCCGGCCGCCTCGCTCGCCCCCGCGCGCGCGGCGATGATCGGCATCATCGTGAGGAACGTCCGCTGGATGAACGCGCCGACCGCGGACACGCCGAACACGAGCCCGAGCGGCCCGGCCAGTAGCCCGAGCACCTGTCTCGGAGGTGGAGGCAGCCGGGTTTCCGGGTGCGGGGAGCGCCTGCCGAGGGCTGCCCAGAGCATCACGCCGAGGACGATACCCGGCACCATGGCAACCCACAGCCCCTCGAGACCGACCAGGGCGACGATGGCCACCGCGGCGAGGGGCCCGAGCGCGAACCCGGCCGAGCCTCCGAAGGAGAACGCGGAGAGCCGCATGCCGCTCCCACCACCCTCGGCAGCGCGCGCCACGAGGGCGGCACCCGGAGGGTGAAAGGCAGCGGACCCGATTCCCCCGAGGATGAGGAGCACGACCAGCATGGCAAACGTCGGGGCGATCCCGATGAGCGAGAGAAACACGCCGGTCATCAGGGGGCCGGCCGCCAGAAACACGCGTCTGCCATACCGATCGGCCAGGTAACCGAACGCAGGCTGCATCAGGGAGGTCGAAATCGACAGGACCGTGGCCAGCGTTGCGGCGAGGGCGATGGATAGACCGAGCTTGTCCATGATCCGCGGGAGGAGAGGCGCAAGAAACGCGGAATACGCGTCGACCGTCCCGTGGGATACGGCAATCAGCGCAACGACAGCCATCGGGCGAAGTCGGGTCGGCGACGGCGTCGCCGGCGGGTCGGCGAAGACGGGTGCGGCGCTGGGCTCGTGCAGGGGGCTCCGATCCTGTCAGGTGCGTTCCGAGGGACGGCACGTTAACAGATTCGAGGCCCACCGCCGAACGCGGCGACACGGACTCGCCGGGCTCGGCCTGTTAGTGCCGTGAGACCGCGAAATGGTGTGCAGAGGACTGCGCCTTGCGGCGGGGACCCGTCGTCGGGAGCATCACAGACGTTCCCGTTGCCCTGGAGACGAGCTCATGAGTTCGGAGAAGTCGTTCTCAGACCGCGACGTATCGCTCGTCCCGCGACGGGCGACATGGTCCGTCCTCCTCGCATTGTCGCTGCTCGGGTGCGGCGTGCAGGATCCGGGGGTCGAATCGGACCACGCGCCAGACGCCGAATCGGGATCTGCCGCCCTCCAACTCGTCGGCGGGCGGTGGCTGGACGTCGAGACCGGCCAGCTCCGGGCGAACACCGGCATCTTGATCCGGGACGGCGCGTTCGTCGCGATCGGCGAAGCGACGTCCGCCGCGATCGGCGATGCGCAGGTCGTCCGCCTCGATCAGGACCAGGTCGTGCTTCCGGGCATCATCGACCTCCATGCGCACTATGCCGTCGATCTGTTCGGCGAGGGCCGCGTGGACGAGACGGTCGCGTACCCGGCGCTCTTCCTGGCGAACGGGGTCACCTCGACCTTCCCGGCCGGCGAGATGGATCCGGTGGCGATGCGCGACCTCCGCATGGCCATCGACCACGGCGAGCGACCCGGACCCCGACTCTTCAACTCCGGTCCATACTTCGGATCATGGCGTCGTGGCTGGGACAATGACGCCATGACGCCAGACTCGATCCGAGCCGAGGTCGACTACTGGGTGGAGCAAGGAGTCCGCGGATTCAAGGCGAAGGGGATCCGCGCCGAGCACCTCGAGCCGCTGATCGAAGCGGCGCACGCGCATGGACTCACGGTTACCGGCCACCTCGATTCGGGGTTCCGCGGGACGGTGAATCCACGCGATGCGATCGAGATGGGGATCGACCGGGTGGAGCATTTTCTCGGCGGCGACATGATGCCCGCCGACCGATCGGCCTATGCGTCGCTCCAGGTCTTCAACGACTTCGACGGACCCGAACTGCGCGATATCATCGCCCTGTACGTCGAACGCGGCGTCAATTTCGACGCGACGCTGTCGATCTATGGCTACTGGGGACCGCACGATCCGGAGATGACAGCGTACTGGACCGACGAGCTGCGTTTCCTGACGCCCTACATGCGCGCACTCATCGAGACGCGACCGGACCGCCCCGTGCTCGAGTCGTTCGCGCTCATGTCGCCGATCAAACGGCGGACGCTAAAGGCGTTCTACGACGGCGGCGGACGCGACCTCATTACGCTCGGTACCGACCACCCGAGCTGGGGACGGTACTGGTCGGCCTTCGGCGCGCACCGGGAGATTCTGGCTATGGCACGCGCGGGCATCCCACCCGCCGATGTGTTCCGCATCGCTTCGCTGAACGGCGCGAGGGCGATGGGCGTCGACGACCGTCTCGGCAGTATCTCGATCGGGAAGCTGGCCGATCTGTTCGTCGTACGGGGGAATCCGCTCGAGGACGTACGGCGCGCGCGCGATGTGGTCTACGTGGTGTCTCGCGGCGTGCTCTATGACGCGGCCGAGCTGCTGGCGTCCGCCGAAGGGTCGATTGGCCCGGTCGACGAGGCGGGTGAAGCAGCCTGGAGGCCCGGCCGATAGACCGGGCCCCCTCTTCGCCTTCCCGCCATCTGCGGGGAGGCGCTTTCAACACCCCTTAGCGCGAGGGCGGCCACCCCGGTCGGCCCGCCGCGTCCGTATTCAGACCCTCGCGCTCCCACGCCTGCTCCGCGTAGGTGAGGGCGGAATACCGTTCGGCGGGCGGCTTCCGGTAGCGATCGAGGCCCGTCCAGGACAGCCACGCCCGAACCCCCGCCGTTCGTCGGCAGTCCATGCGGGACCAGCGAGCGATCTCCGCGGGCTCCGAACTCGACGCCCGCGCCCCGGGAGTCGAGTACCACGACTCGTAGGCCCGCGCGTAGTCGGCGTCCAGCGTCAGCGTGCAGCGAACTCTGTCGGTGGGCACGTAGCGCCCGTCGTCCGTCTCCTCGAGCGACAGATACTCCACCCGAGACACGCCGTCGACGACGCCGAGAAACCGGACTTCCTTCGCCCGATCGTCCACCCAGCTGCGCCACGCCCGCGGATTGTTCTCTTTCCACTTCGCCATCGATCCCGTACTCAGGACCTCCTCGACGGAGGCCGGCCACCGATCGTGTTCAATGAAGAACTCGACTTGATTGCCGATATCCCAGCTGGCCCCGATGTACGCGTTCGCGAAGGCGTCATCCCATTTCCGATTGAAGTCGGGCGGCAGCACCGGCGAGAACGCGGCGAGGATCATCTTCGCGCCCACGAGGAGCGCGACCAGAGCAGCGGCCATGATTCCCAGAATCTTCATCGTTCTATCCCTTCTCGTGCCCTCAAATCAGGTTGATCAGCCAGCCGATGCCGTAGGCGAGCGTCACGATCAGCATCGCGACGAAGCCCAGGACCCGGAACGGCTGTCGGTCGGCGTCGAACAGACGTGCGAAACCGGAGATGCCCCTGCCGGCCACGCTTCCCGTCGTGTTGGCGGCGCGGGCGATCTGCCCCGCGCCCAGATAAATCCACAGCCAGATCGACGTGAGGAACGTCGAGTAGAACCAGATCCCGACGGGCGGTCCGCCACCATCCGCACTCAGACTCACGACGTGAAAGATCGTCGGGGCGTAGCCCCAGACCTGGAACTGGAGGAAGAGCATGATGTCGTTGGCCGTCGAACTGACGCCGGCGAGCGCGAGAAACGGGAGCCCCGCGTAGAACACGAGCCAGACGATCAGCGTCGCGAGGGCGTCGCCCACCAGCACGCCCGCCCGCGCCCACGGTGCCTGCCATCGCCCGAGGAATCCGAGCGCTACGCGTGTTTCGAGCAGCGACAGATAGTCGGCGACCACGTTTACGATGAACGTGATGAGCACCAGCTCGCCGAGACCGCGCATCCCCTGCTCCGCCGCGAACGCCGAGAACTGGTCGGGTCGGATCGCCACCCACAGCAGGAGGAGGATGGTTACCGCCACGACCGAGGCCACCATCGATCGGATGAAGCAATACAGGCTCAGGTGTTTCGGGCCGAAGATCCGATCGAACGCCCCCACGAAACCCTCCGCCCAACCCGAGGAGGTCGACTCCGACCGACCGCGCGGTCGCAACCATGCCGACACGCGTGCCCGACCCGAGGGCGACGCCGTTTCCTCCGCGCGTTCGAACAGGAACCAGAGTCCGACGACCAGAATCAACCATGATGCGAGGTAGGCCAGCAGCGATACGCCATCCGGTTGGGCCGCCCCGTCGGCGCTACTCGAGACACGGGCCGCGAAAAAAGCGGCTCCTCCGAGGGCGACCGCCGCCGTGAGCGCCGCCGCCCGGCCCGACGACGCCGGATGAACGTCGTCATCGACGGGGGTGGGTGCGTCTTCCCGCGACCCCGGTGCGACTCCCTGGGCTACATCCGCGTCCGGACGCGCGTCGGTTCGATGACGGGTGCGGCGTGCCAGCTCGGCGCTTTCGGGGGCCGGGCTCGCTCCGAT
>JBGMQU010000107.1:0-1632 GCA_048060725.1 Gemmatimonadota bacterium
GCCGCACGATGACGACGATGACCATGTCGGATACAACCGGCGTGGTGTGGCGCATGCCTCCCCTTCGACGGCCGATGCCGATGATGCTGCCGTCGCTCATGGGCTCGGCGCCGCCCGTCCACCCGTTCCTGCCGGGGGCCGACCTCGACCCGGCGACGATCCCCGACGCCGTGTTCCGAGAGATCATCGAGATGGCGAACGGGGATACGCTTCATCTCGAAGCCGGCTTCGTGCGCCGCCGAATCGGTGCCCGCTCGTTCACGATGTACGGGTTCAACGGGCAGTACCCCGGGCCCCTGATCCGCGTGCCTCAGGGCTCGGAGATCGTCGTGTTGTTCACGAACGCGATCGATTTGCCGACGACGGTCCACTGGCACGGCGTGCGGCTCGACAACCGGTACGACGGCGTGCCCGGCGTGACCCAGGATCCCGTGGAGCCCGGGGAATCGTTCGTGTATCGGGTGCGGTTCCCCGACGCCGGGCTGTACTGGTATCACCCGCACCTCCGCGAGGATGTCGCGCAGGACCTGGGTCTCTACGGAAACATGGTCGTCGATTCGCCGGAGCCCGACTATCTGGGCCCGGTGAACGGCGAGGATTTCCTCATTCTCGACGATCTCCTGGTCGACGAAGGTGGGCTCTTTCCCTACGGCCGCGAGGCGGCGATCCAGACCCTGACGGGTCGATTCGGGAATCAACTGCTCGTCAACGGCGAACCCCGTTGGGAAACCACGGTGAGGCGCGGAGAGGTGAGACGCCTCTACCTGACCAACGTCGCGAACACGCGGACGTTCAACCTCGTCCTCGACGGCGCGCGCGCGAAGCTCGTGGCGGCCGACATCTCGAAGTTCGAGCGGGAACGGTTCGTGGACAACGTGGTCCTCGCGCCGGCTCAGCGGTATCTGGTCGACGTGCGGTACGACACGCCCGGAACGTACGCAGTGATGAACTCGATCCAGGCGATCGACCACTTCAACGCGAAGTACTATCCGGAGGTCGACACGATTGGTGTCGTGACGGTACTCGACGAGCCGGTGGCGGAGGATTTCGGGACGGCGTTCGAGACACTGCGCGAGAACGCGGACGTGATCGCCGACATCGATCGGTACCGCAGGGAGTTCGCGCGCGCGCCTGATCACGAGCTCGAGCTCACGGTGCGGGTCAACGGGCTCCCGAGCGCGATGGTCGGCGTCATGGCCATCGACACGCTGTTCTACCCGCCCGTGGAGTGGAACGATGCGATGCCGATGATGAACTACCTGTCGACGTCGCAGAACCTCACATGGGTCTTTCGCGACCCTCAGACAGGGAAGCAAAACCGGGACATCGAGTGGAGTTTCCGGGTGGGTGACGTGGCCAAGATCCGCATCCATAACCTCCGGAAGTCGTTCCACCCGATGCAGCACCCGATCCACATCCACGGCCAGAGGTTCCTGGTCGTCGCGCGGGACGGCGTTCCGGAAGAGAATCTCGCATGGAAGGACACCGTGGTGATTCCCGTGGGCGCCACGTTCGATATCTTGCTCGAAGCGTCGAACCCCGGTCGGTGGATGGCGCATTGCCACATCGCCGAGCATCTCGAGGCCGGCATGGGCATGGTACTTACCGTAACGGAGGCCCGATGAAGCTCTT
>JBGMQU010000107.1:1732-5223 GCA_048060725.1 Gemmatimonadota bacterium
CGGCGGCGCTCGTCCCGACGGCCGCGGCCGCCCAGGTCGAGGTCCTGAAGCGCGGCAGCGAGAACATGGAGGTCCTCGGGCACGTTCCGCTCGGGCCGCGTCTGAGCATCGCCGACATGGATGTCGAACAGGAACTCAGTCGACCCTACGCCTACGTCGCGCGCATGCAATACGGAGAGGTCGGGCCAAAGGGGATGGACATCATCTCCATCGCAGACCCGGCCAACCCCGAAGTCCTCTACCGCTGGCGTATCGAGAATCAGGATCTTCACCAGGGGACCGGCGGAATGGACGTGAAGCACTTCAAGTGGAAGGACCGCTACTACGTCGTGCAGTCGCTTCAGTTCGGAAGCGGCGGCCCGGACAGCGATCTCGGAGCGGTCATCCTCGACGTGACCGGACTCCCGGACGCCTCGACGGTCCGCGAGGTGGCCCGGATTCGCGAGCCCGATCTACCGGGCGGATTCCACAACATCTTCGTCTACAAGCACTCCGACATGAACGTCTACCTCGTCTCGACGGTCTCCGGACCGTACGCGACGGTGTACGACCTCGGGAAGGCTGTGGAGGGCGACGTCGAGAACGCCCGCGTCGGGCAGATCCCCGTCCCCCCCCAGGGAGACGGACAGACCCCGCGGCGCGGCTATCACGACTTCTACCTCGGCTACCACCCCGACACCGGCACCGACCGGTTCTACGGGGGCGGCACGGGCGGCTACTACGTGTACGACGTCAGCGACATCGACAACCCGACGCTCTTGACCCAGATCATCGGCGTTTCCGGGGTCCGGGGCGGACACACGTTCACGCCGACGCCCGATGGCAACTACGCGGTGGCCGAGACCGAGTACCAGTACGCGCCGCTCCGCATCTTCGACCTGCGACCCGGGCTGGACGGCAGCGTCGCCGCGATTAATCGTCCGATCGCGGCCTGGACGGCGAACTGGGAGAACCTGGTCCACAACCACGAGATGCGCTGGCCCTACGTGTTCGTGTCGGGCTACCTCGACGGCCTCGTCGTGTTCAACATGATGGACCCGACGAACCCGATCACGGTCGGCCACTACGACACCTACCTCGGGCCGCCGAACACCGACCGCACCGCCGTGTTCAACGGCACGTTCGGGATCGACGTCCGGAACGAGGACGGCCTCATCGTGGTCAGCGACATGACGACCGGTTTCTGGACCTTCAAGATGGAAGGGTTCCAGGGCTGGAACGGGGCCGACTGGGGGATGCCGAACATCTCGAGCGCCCAGGATTGGGACCACGGACCCGAGGGGGCGCAGGAGCGGATCACGACCGACGACGAGTGAAAAGGGGGTGCCCGGGACGGCCCGAAAGGCCTCTTCCTGCTACGCCTCGGGGGCCAGGTCGAGACCGCCCCGGCGGCGTCGCCAGGCCGCCAGCAGGAGGCCCAGACCCACACCCAGTGCCGAGCCGACCAGCGCGCCGACCAGGACGTCGGTCGGATAATGCGCCGCGACAAACATCCGCGAGAACGCCTGGACGACCACCAGCGGCCACATGATCCAACCCGATTTCGGGTAGAGCACCTGCAGGAAGCCCGCTGCCGCGGCGGTGTTGAGGACGTGGTTCGACGGCATGGAGAAGGCGGTGCCGCAACCGCCGACCCTGTTCCACACCTCGAAGACCTGGCACGGTCGCGGCCGACCGACGGCGGCCTTGAGTTGAGCGCCTGCAAAATCGGCTAGCAGAACCACTCCGGTCAGAGACAGGAGGGGGGCAAACGCCCGCCGACGTTCGCGCCACACCCAGTACCCGATCGCGAGCGCGATCAGCGCCCATGGGATCCACCCGTCGGACAGCTGAGCCATGATGCCGTCGAGAACCGCCGACCGACCGACCAGGCCGTTAGCCCAGCGAACGGCTTCCGCTTCCCAATTCACCTGGACCCGCTACGCTGAAGTGGGCGCCCCCGCCCGCGTGTACTCAGCCGTCGGAGGGGGGGATCATCGTCAGCGTTCCCGAGCCCCCGTCGCTTCCCGTACACTCGCCCTCGTAGCTGCCGTCGTCGGCGGCCGCGAGCTCACAGACCACGTCGACGTTGGGAAACGCGAACTCGATGTGGAGGACACCCTCCTCGAGCCGCACGGTGTCGAACGCCGACTTCTCGCCACTGGGGATGACCAGCATCACGGCCAGTTCGTCTCCGGCGCCGGTCACTTCGTACTGGACGTCGAACGCGCCATCGGGCGTCTCGAACGAGCCCGACCAGATTCCGGTGGGCAGCTCCTGTGCGGCGAGCGGCGCCACGATCGCTGCTGTCGCGACGATCACGAGGGAGAGGAGGGTCGCGAAACCAGTGCCTGCGTGGCGGGTCATGAGACTCCCGTGGCTCGAGTTGGGCCCGTCGGATCGCATATCCGAGCGGTGGCCCGCACAAAATGTAGTCGGGTTTCGCCGTGTCGCACCACGGCGCGTTGTCCCGGGCGCCCCCCCTCGGCAGGTTGCGCGGGGTTGAACGGATCCGTCACCCGGAGCCGTTGTCGATCAAATTCGATCAGACGTGCGGAGGGCCCGATGAAAACGCTGCGTGGAGCGAGTCTCGTGCTGGTCCTGCTCGTGCTCGCCGCCCAACCGGGCGCGTCGCAGGTCGGGAGTGTCAGTTTCCCCAACTCGGGGGACGCGGACGCGCAGCAGGCGTTTCTGCGCGGTCTCGCGCTGCTTCATAGCTTCGAGTACGCGACCGCCGAAGCGGCGTTCCGAGAGGCACAGGAGGTCGATCCCGACTTCGCCATGGCCTACTGGGGCGAAGCGATGACGTACAATCACCCGATCTGGCTCCAGCAGGACAGTACGGCCGCGCGGGCCACGCTCGACCGGCTGGGGTCGGACTCGAGCGACAGGGCCTCGAAGGCGGGCACGGAGCGCGAGCGGGCGTATCTTCGCGCGGTCGAGACGCTCTACGGGCCGGGCGTCAAGGAGCAGCGCGACTTCGCGTACTCGGCGGCGATGCGAACGATCCACGAGGCGTATCCCGACGACCCCGAGGCCGCCACCTTCTACGCCCTCTCGATCCTCGGCACGGCCCACTCGGGGAGGGATTTCGCGACGTACATGCGCGCGGCGGCGATCGTCGAGGAAGTGTTCGCCGCCCACCCCGGACACCCGGGCGCGGCGCACTACCTGATCCACTCCTACGACGATCCGTTGCACGCGCCGCTGGGCCTTCGTGCGGCCCTCGCCTACGGGCAGATCGCGCCCGACGCCGCCCACGCGCAGCACATGACGTCGCACATCTTCGTGGCGATGGGGATGTGGGATGCGGTCGTGGAGGCGAACGAGAACGCGCGGCGAGTCGCCCGCGCGGCCGTCGAGGCTCGCGGAGGCGTTCCCGCCGGTTGCGGGCACTCCAATTTCTGGCTCGAGTACGGCTACCTGCAGCAGGGCCGACCCGAGCAGGCGAAAATTTTGCTCCGCGAGTGCTTCGAGACCGCGGGCGGTTCGGGTGCTCGCCGCGGGGCCGA
>JBGMQU010000107.1:5323-8075 GCA_048060725.1 Gemmatimonadota bacterium
GGCGTGGACTCGTTCAACATGGTGCGGACGGATGACGGCTGGAGGATCGCCAGCATCGTGTGGACCGTCGAGCGGACCGGCTGCTCGCCGAGCCCGCTCGGCCCCCCGGGCGGAGCGACCGAAGACCGACGATGACGAGCTACATCTCCTACGCCATCACGATCCTCACGATCGTGAACCCGATCGGCACCCTGGCGCTGTTCGCCGCCCTGGTCGGAGAGCGGCCGATGTCGGAGCAGAAGGCCATCGCTCGATCGTCCGCGTTCGCGACGGGCATCATCATGATCGTCCTCACATGGGTAGGGGCGGCGATCCTGGCCTTCTTCGGGGTGACGGCGGCGGGACTGCAGGCGGCCGGCGGCATCATTCTCGTTCTGATGGGCCTGTCGATGCTCAGCAGCACGCCCACGCGTCTCAAGCACACGCCCGCCGAGCGACAGGCAGCCCAGGAAAGCGATTCGATCGCCGTCGTTCCGATGGCGATCCCGATCACGATCGGACCCGGCGCGATCACCACGATCATCCTGGCTACTCAGCAGCTTCCGACGGTGCTCGACCGCATCGTGCTGTCCGCGATCGGGGTCGGCATTGGCCTGATCATGTGGGTCTCTCTGCACTTCGCCGGGCCCGTCTCGAAGCGGCTCGGCGTGACGGGAGTCCGCATCGTAACGCGCATCATGGGGCTGCTACTCGCCGCGCTGGCCATGCAGATGCTGGCGGAGGGGTTGAAGGGGCTGATGCCCGGCCTGGCGGGCTGACGCGACGCGTCAGGTTCGACGGGCAGACTCGGTGATTACCGGGCAGACTCCGTAAAGAGCCCGCCCATCCAGTCGGCCACCACCTTGAGCTCGACCTCGTCCCGTTCGTCGAATGCGGCGGTCCGGTCGGAATCGAGGTCGAGTTGTCCCACGATCTCCCCGTCGGGCGTGCGAATCAGCACGACGATTTCCGACGCCGTCCCGATGCTGCACGCGATGTAGTTCTCGATCGCGCTGACGTCGGGGATGTTGAGATCACGGTCCTCGGCGACGGCCGTCCCGCACACGCCGTCCCCGACCGCGATCCGGGTGTGTTCGGTCTCCTCGCCCAGGTAGTTGTGGAGGACGAGGTCGCGCCCTTCGAGGAGGTAGATGCCGACCCAGTCGTAGTCCTCCTCGGCAGCGTCGATGAGGGCCACGGCCCGGCGAAGGATGTCGTCCCGACAGGCCCCGCCCTCGCGGCCCCCCTCGAGCGCGACAACGATGGATTCGCCGTCGATCACGCGGTCAACACGTCCTTTTGCAACCGATCCTGAAGCGCCCAACTGCCGGGGCCGGCCATGATCAGCGCGAGGAGCGCGGCGGCCAGCACGAAATTGAACTCCCATCCGCCCGAACCGGCCCCGATCACGAAGAACCCGTTGGGCAGATGAACGAGGAAGATCCCCGTCACCATATGGAGCACCAGCAGGCCGGCGACTGGCGTCACGAAGAGCCCCAGGAGGAGCAGCGCCCCTCCGCCGGTCTCCAGGAGGGCGATTCCCCACGCGGCGAGCGTCGGAAGCGGAATCCCCAGCGAAGCGAGGAACCCGGCGGTGTCCCCGATTCCACCGAACAGCTTCCCCCATCCGTGCGCGACAAAGACGATTCCGAGAACGATGCGAAGAATCCCGAGCCCGAGCCCGGGGTTGGGCGATTTGTTCATCGTCGACCTCTCATAATCGAAAAATGGCGGGCGCCAGGTTCGTCCAGCAGCCTCACGCTCGACGACCATCCGAACCGCAAAGTACATGACAAAAGATGCCGAGGACTACGCCCCGGCGCGATCGGATACGCAACCGTCGGCCCCGCTGCAGAGTTCCCTTCCGCGCCGCGGCCTGGCCCCGGGATCGCTAGAAGACTGTTGAAGAAGTACGGCCTCGACCGTCTCGCAGGCGATCGAGTCCCCACCGCGCATGCTCGGCGACCAGATCGGAGTCGTCTCGAGTCATCTCCTCGAGGACGGCGGTGGCGGCTGAATCGCCCGAGTTCCCGAGCCCGATGGCCAGATTCCGAAGCAGCCCGTCCCGTCCCGGCCGGAAAAAGGCGGATCCCCGATATCGCGCCCGAAACGACTCGGCGTCGAGCGTCAGCAGCTCGCGCGCCCAGCTCACCATGTCATCCGGACAGGCGGGCTGACCGGGGCCGGCAGGGCGGTCGGGGCCAGCGCACTGACCGCCGCCGGCGTCGAAGGGAGATGGCGCGGGAGTGGGCGCGTCCCCGTTCCAGGGACACACCTCCTGGCAGATGTCGCATCCGAAGACGCGTGTGCCGATGGCGGACCGCAGTTCGAGGGGAATCGACCCGCGGAGCTCGATCGTCAGGTACGAGATGCAGCGCCGGGCATCCAGCGTGCGATCGTCGAGGATGGCCCCGGTGGGGCAGGCGACGATGCAGCGCTCGCATGTGCCGCACCGGTCGGGGACGAACGGATCGTCCGGCGGCACGTCGAGATCGGTCAGGAGCTCGCCGAGCATGAGGTAGGAACCGGCCCGCGGGTGGATCAACATGGTATTCTTTCCGATCCAGCCGAGCCCCGCGCGCTGCGCATGGTCACGCTCCAGTACCGGGCCGTAGTCCACGTAACGGCGGGTCTTCGCGTCCGGCGAGACGGCCCGAATCGCGAGGATCAGGCGATCGAGCCGTTCCTCGAAGACATCGTGATAGTCCCGTCCGAGCGCGTACCGGGCGACGATCGGTTCGAGGGCCCCGGGCGAGGGTGAAGCCGGCGCGGG
>JBGMQU010000107.1:8175-12309 GCA_048060725.1 Gemmatimonadota bacterium
CGCGGGTCCTGGACCGTAGACCAGGCTCACGACCACGATGCTCCGGCACCCGGGCAGCGCTTCCTTCGGGTCGAGGCGACGGCGCACGGAGTCTTCGCGGGCCATGTAGGCCATGTCGCCGTGATGCCCGCGTTCGAGCCAGGCACGGTACACGTCCGCATGCGGTGGGGTCTCGGCGGGGGCGAACCCGACCTGGTCGAACCCGCAGTCGAGCGCGGCGGTCCGGACCCGCTGCTTGAGGTCCACCCGGCGGTCTACACCCGGCCCGCGCTCGGGCACGTCTCGCGAATCGGACAGACGTCGCACGACGGTTTCCGCGCATGACAGACGGTGCGTCCGTGGAGGATCAGCCTCCAGGGAAACGAATGCCATTCCTCGCGCGGGAGGATCTTCATGAGATCGCGCTCGATCTTCTCGGGGCTCGTCTCGTCGGTCAGGCCCAGCCGGTTCGCCACCCGCTTCACGTGCGTATCGACGACGACGCCCTCGTGGATGCCGAACGCGTTGCCGAGTACGACGTTCGCGGTCTTTCGAGCCACCCCGGGTAGCGTGAGCAACTCTTCCATCGTCGCCGGCACCTCGCCCGCGTACGTCTCGAGCACCCGGCTCGAGAGACCCTGGATGTGCTTCGCTTTGTTCCGGAAGAAGCCAGTCGGACGGACCGCCTCTTCGAGCTCGGCCAGAGGGGCGTCGGCGTACGCCCGCGCATCAGGGTACGTCCGGAACAGCTTCTCGGTGACCTTGTTTACGCGCTCATCCGTGCACTGGGCGGAAAGGACCGTCGCGATGACCAGTTCGAGCGTCGTCTCCCAGTCCAGCGAGATCTCGAGGTCCGGGTAAAGCTCGGCGAGAACGGGCGACAGCGCCGCCGCGTGGGCCCGACGCGCCTTCAGGGAACGTGGCCGTCGCACGTCCGGTTACGCGCTCTCTTCGACCGCGCGAGGGTAGATGATCTCCTCGGTCGGACGCGCGGGAGGGGACACGTATCCGAGATGCCGGACCCGCGTGGCCCAGTGCCCGACCTCCCGTACGTCGATCAGGCCGACGGGCCGGCCGCGATCGAGGACCAGGGCCGTGGAATTGTGTCCGGAACCCAGTCGAAGCATGACCTCGGCGAGCGATTCGTCTGGATGCGCCGTCGGCAGGTCGTACGTCGGGCGCATCACCTGGGCGGCGGTTGCTTTCTCGCGGAGCTCGGCCGGCACCTCCGCGACGTCCGCGACGTGGATGAGTCCCAGGACGACTCCGTCGAGCTCGACCGGGTACGCGTCGCGTCTGCCGCGAAGGAAGTAATCCTCGATGACCTCCAGAACGGGCGTGTTCGCCGGAATCGTCCGGGGCTCGAGCGTCATGACCTGGCCGACCGGTATCCCCTCGAGGACGCGACGCAGCTCGAATTGTTTGTAGCTCGTCGACGCGGCGTGCATCAGGAACCACCCGATGAGCACGGCCCAGATGGCCGGGAGCAGCAGCCCTGCCCAGAACCCGAAGAGCCCGAGGCCGATGAGCGCGAGACCGAAGAAACGGCCGCCCCACGTCGCCCATCGCGTGGCCCGCCGCATGTCGCCGGTGACGGCCCAAACGATCGAGCGGAAGATCCGGCCGCCGTCGAGCGGAAACCCGGGGATCATGTTGAAGATCGCGAGCACGAGATTGAGGAGTCCGAGGAACCCGAACACGGTCACGATCGGCGCCGGGACGCCGAAGGCGCGCGTCGCGGCCTCGATACCGTAGAAGATTCCCGCCAACGCCAGGCTCGCCAACGTGCCGGCGGCGGTCAGCAGAAACTCGTCGATGGGGCGAGAGGCTTCCTCGCGCGCCTGGGCGATCCCGCCGAAGACGAACAGCGTGATCCCCTCGATGGTGATCCCGCGCTGTCGGGCGACGACGGCATGCCCGAGCTCGTGAAGCAGTACGGAGAGAAAGAACAGGAAGGCGGCCATGCCGCCCATCGCCAGATACGTGGGCCGGGCGTACCCGGGGAGGCGCAGCGGAAACTCGCTGAAGCTGAACGTCCACACGACGAGCGCGGCGACGATGAACCACGAATAGTCGATTCGGATCGGAAACCCGAGCCAACGGCCGATCCGGAATCCGCCGAACAGCGGCATCCTCAACCTCCTCCATTCGGCGACGCCGGCAGGGCGCTTCGCCACAATTCTACCGGCGGACCTGTGTGCGGGCGACCGAACGACCGCCACCAGCGCCGTCGCCGTCGCACCACCAGACACAGGCGCCCGCCCGCGAGATTCGTCACCTCGACAAACGCGACCGTCACGTCGATCGGGACGCGAACGGTATACGCTTCGTCACGCCATTCAAAGCCCGCCTCGGCCGCTTCCGGTGTAATCACTGTCTCCAGAAACAGTTCCGAGTCGAGGCGCACGACGCCATCGGGGCCCGCGGGGACGACGGTGTAGAACGCGGGATCGAAGGGCCAGCCGTTCCAGCGGAGCCGGTTTTGCTCCTCGGCCCAGTCGAAGTCGTCCAGCCCCGACTGCCGGGCTGCGGCCTCCCTGTGGTGCAAAAGCTCGTGAAGGATCGTCTCCCACAGTTCGTCCGCCCAGTCGAACGCGGCGTCCTCATCAGCGAGCGCGGCAAACGACCCGTGGTACAGCAGCAACTCCGAGCGCACGGCCCCTTCGCTGTACCCATCGGGCCAGGACTGGGTGACGCATTCGCCCAGCGTAAACACCTCAGAGGAGTCGGGGTGCGTGAGCACGTCATCGACGACCGTCACGCGCTCCACCCCTTCGCGCGCCTCGGCCGGAATGTCGTCCCACATGCGGCCGGCCAACTCGCCGAACGCGACGCGATTCATGCTCCGCCCGACTCTGCGTCGCCAGGCTCATCGTCGCCGGTCTTCTGGTCCCCCTCGTCGGGGTCTGTCGCCTCCACCGGGCCGACGGAGCCGTAGTCGCCGCGGAAATACAGGAGCGGCCGGTCGCCATCATCGCGCGACGCGGCCGACAGCACCCGACCGATGAAGATCGTGTGATCGCCGGCGACGACGGAGTGTTCGACCCGGCAATCGCAATGCGCCAGCGCAGCAGTGAGCAGCGGGGCCCCGCTGGCGCCCATCTCGACACCGACACCGAAGAACTTGTCCTCCAATGAGGAGGCGAACCGTTGGGCGAGATCGCGCTCGCTCGCCGGCAGGATGTTCAGTGCGAAGACCCCGGACCCCTGTACGGCGCCGTGCGTCGTGGCGGACTGTTGCATGCATGCCATCACGAGCGGCGGATCCACCGAGACCGAGCACACCGCCGTCGCGGTCATCCCGCGCAGCTCGCCACCGGGGCCCGTGGTCGTGACGATCACGACGCCGCCGGCCAGGTGCGAGAGGACCCGCTTGTAGTCGTCGGGGGGCGCAGTCATCGCGGGGGCTCAGGCGTCGGCGGCGGAGCGGCTGGCGAGCCACCGATTGAGACCGATGAACGCCGCGAGAGCGATCGCCCACTGAATCAGCACCGTGCCGACGTTGAACTGCGAGAAGAGCGTGAAGGTGGCGCCGAGGTCGTCGAGATCAACGGCCTGCCACAGCCACCAGATCGTGATGACCACGGCCTGCACCGCGACGAGGCGAATGGCGACGTTCCACCAGCGACCGATCGTGATGTCGCTACCCGCGCTGTTCACCAGCGTCGTGCGGAACCTGTCCACCCCGTGCCTCATCACCATGACGGCGAAAAACAGGCCGCTGACCATCAGACCGACCCCCCAGACCCAATCCTGATTCCTGAAGACTTCGATCCATATCGCCGATGGCAGTCCAAGCCCGAATCCGAGTGCACCAACCGTGAGGATCGCCTTCTTCCGGTCGGCTCCAGCGTCGGTCAACACTCGCGTGGCCAACTCGATCATCGCGATGAGGCTCGACCACGCCGCGAACACGAGTGCGAGGAAGAACAGGATCATGAACACCGAACCGCCGGGCATCTGACCGAACAGCTGTGGGATCCAGATAAACGTCAGACCCTCGTTCCCGGCGCCGACGATCTCGTTGGCGGCGTTCGGCATGATCGCGAATACCGTGCACAGCACCATGATCCCCGCGAGCAGGGACACCGAGTTGTTCCCGAACCCGAGCATGAACGCGTTGAGCGTCGTGTCTTCCTGTTTGCGCAGGTAAAC
>JBGMQU010000108.1:0-12173 GCA_048060725.1 Gemmatimonadota bacterium
GTGATCGACATGTCGACGAACGAGGTCGAGCAGGTCATCGACCTCGAGGCACTGGGGTTCGGGTCGAACGCCAAGCCGCACGACATCGCGGTGGAGGCCGACGGGTCGTTCTGGTACGTGTCGCTGATCGCGGCCAACCGGGTGTTGAAATTCGATCGGGACAACGAGCTGGTCGGGAGCGTCGAGTTCGAGCGGCCGGGGCTGCTCGCCATCCACCCGACCGAGGACTGGATGTTCGTCGGGCGGTCCATGGCTGCGGTGAATCCGCCGCAGCGGATCGGACGGATCGAGCGGTCGACGATGGAGATCGAGGAGTTCGATGTATACGTCCCGCGTCCGCACGCGATCGCGGTGAGCCCGGACGGGAGCACCGTCTACGTGGGCAGCCTCGCCGAGAACACGCTCGTGACGTTCGACGTCGAGTCGGGCGAGTCGGACCTTCTGCGCCTCGATGCGCCGATGCCGCATGTTCTCGTGCAGTTCGCGATCTCCCCCGATGGGTCGACGCTCGTGGCCACCGCCGAGATTTCCGCGAAGCTGCTCGTGTTCGACATCACGGGTGACGCGCCGCGGCTCGAGCGGGAGATCGACGTGGGGGCCCGGCCCTGGCACCCGTCGTGGACGCCGGATGGCGGCGAGGTCTGGTTCGGCAACCTCGGGACGAATCAGGTCACGGTGGTCGACGCCGACAGCTGGACCGTCAGCGACGTGATCAGCGGAAACGGGCTGGCCGAGCCGCACGGAAGCAGCGTCTCCGCGGACGGCCGATACGTGTACGTGGCGAACCGGAACACGAGCGACACTTACGACGCGGTGGCGGACTTCGGGTCCGAGAAGCCCGCGGGCACCCTCGTCGTGATCGACGCCGCGACGCACGAGATCGTCTCCGTGGTAGAGATCCCCGCGTACGGCGCCGGCGTCGGACTGGCCGGCTCGTCCTGGTGAGGATGCCCACAGCCATGCACCCCGGCGAGATTTCTCCCGTGGCGCTCGTGACGCTCGCGCTCGTCGGGCCGGCGCTGCTCGTCGGGTGTGCCTCCGCGGCAGATCCGGGCGCGCCAGGCACCCCGCGAGATACCGACGCTGCCACCGGAGCCGGGTGGGTCCGAAGCGTCGCCCCCTTCGAGGTGCGGCGGGAGGACGGGGCCGAGTACGAATCCCCCTTCCTCGGTGGCTTCAACGTGCCACGCCCCCAGTGGGTGGACATCGACGCCGACGGCGACCTGGATCTGTTCGTCCAGGAGACGACCAACCGGCTCATGTTCTTCGAGCGCGAGGACACGCCCGACGGGCCGACGCACACGTGGCGACCGGAGAGATTCTCCGATCTGCGCGTCGGGGAGTGGTACCGTTTCGTCGACGTCGATGGGGATGGAGACCGCGACCTGCTCGCCGAATCGCCGTTCAGCTATGTCCGGATGTACAGGAACATCGGCACGGCCGACACGCCCGAGTTCGTCGTGCTCGCGGACACGCTCCGCGACACGCGCGGCGAGCCGATCTTCTCGGACAGGCAGAACATCCCGAACGCCGCGGACATCGATTGCGACGGACGGCTCGATCTGTTCATCGGACGGCTCGTCGGCACCGTCACGCGCTACGAGGCGACCGGCGCGATCGGCGCGAACGCCTCTCCATTTCGACATGTGACCGATCGGTTCGAGGACATCGAGATCATCGCCGACCCGGCCGCCCAGGGCGCGCTGAACCGGCCGCCCTTCGACGACGGGGGCGGAACCTCCGATGAGCCCGCATGGGGTGGCCGCTCGACGAGACACGGCGCGAACACGATGGCGCTGGCCGACGTCGATGCCGACGGCGACGTCGACATGTTCTGGGGCGATTTCTTCGAAGCCGGCCTGCTGTTTATCGAGAACGTGGGGACGTGCGAGGCCCCGAACCTGCGCACCGAGCCGCGCCCCTTCCCTATCGACGCCCCCATCCGGACGAGCGGGTACAACGCGGCCACGTTCGGTGACGCCAACGGCGACGGCCGTCTCGATCTGTTGATGGGCGTCCTCGGCGGGGCCTACAACGCCAACACGACCACCGCCGACAACCTGATGTTCTTCACGCAGGGCGCGGACGGGGCCTTCGCGCTCGAAACGCGACGATTCATCTCGCAGATCGATGTGGGGTCCGAGAGCGTGGTCTCGCTGGTCGATCTCGATGGCGATGGCGACCAGGACATGCTCATCGGGAACAAGATCGACCCGACCGACCTGACGAATTCGAAGACGTTTCGATTCGACAACGTCGGCAGCCCCGGGAACCCCATCTTCCAGGAAGTCGGGGAGTTCGACCTCGACGGCGCGTATCACAATGCGCCGGCCTTCGGAGACCTCGACGCGGATGGCGACCTCGACATGATCCTCGGCACGTGGCGCAAGGACCTGCGCCTGTTGTGGAACGAGGGATCCGCCGCCGAGCCCGACTTCGTGCTCGCCGACTCCGCGTACCTGCAGCTGACGCGCGGGAGCAACGCGACGCCGGCGCTCGCCGACATGGACGACGACGGCGATCTCGACCTGTTCGTCGGCGAGTCTTCCGGGGCGCTCAACTATTACGAAAACGTCGGCACCGCGTCCGAACCGTCGTTCCAACTCGTGAGCGACGAGTACCAGGGGATCGACATCGGCCGACGGAGCTTCCCGAGGCCGATCGACGCCGACGGAGACGGAGACTTCGATCTCGCGCTCGGCACCGAGTCGAACGGCATCGTCTTCTACCGAAACGACGGCGACCGGACGGCCGCCGTGTTCGTTGAAGCGCCGAGCCCCTACCCGGCAGTCGAGGACCTCCCCGTTTTTGTCACGCCGGCGTTCGGCGACATCGACGGCGACGGAGACATCGACCTCGTCACCGGCGGCATCGGCGGGGGCATCTTCCTGTTCGAACGGCGTTAGCCAGAGCACCGAACCTTTTCGGTGCTCCCATCGTAGGAGGGGGCACCGGAGAGGGTTGGCAACCCTTTGAAACCGCCACTCATCTCTGGTTTCAGGGGGCAGCGCGACATAGTGTCCCCCGCTTCACGTACCGTGCTTCACACCCGCGACGTCATGCAGTGATTCGAATCTCAATCAGAGGCAGATGAATGAGTAGAGTGCGTGCGCTGCTCGCAGCAGCGTTTGTGGTCGGTTTCGCCGCCGTGCCCGTGCAGGCCCAGACGGAGTTCGGCGGGAAGGTCCTCCTGAACGACGGTACGCTGATGATCACCGAGGCGGCCGATCCCGGCGGCGTCGCCGACGGCAGCCCCCGGACGATCTATAGCTATACGCGATCGGGCTCCGAATGGATCGAGTCGGGCACGATCCAGGCTCCGGGCCACTCCGGCGCCGACTACTTCGGCCGCTTCGTGATCGAAGACGGAGACAACCTGATCATCGGCGCGACCGCCATCGACTCGAACGGCGATGGGGTGAGCGACGGTACGGTCTACATCTACCGCCGGAGCGGAGACGGATGGGAATACGACTCGGAGCTTCGACCCGAGAGCATTCCCCTCGGGTCGTCGTACGGCCGATTCGGTTCGGTCCAGGGCGACCTCCTGGTCGTGTCGGCCCTGGGGTACCTCAACCAGGGCATCGAGAACTCCGGCGGCGCGTTCGTGTTCGAGCGCGAAGCGGACGGCGACTGGGTCCTGTCCGGCACCATCGCGCCGGCCGACCCCGCCCCGCAACGGGAGTTCTTCGGGTGGGGCGTTCACACCGATGGCGCACGTGTGATCGTCGGAGCGTGGGGGGGGCAGCAGCTGCCCGGCGCGGCGTACGTCTTCGGTCGCGACGCGAGCGGCGAGTGGGTACAGGAAGCCCGGCTCGCCCTTCCCGAGGACGAGGCTCAGCCCGGGGCTGGGGCCGTCGGCAACGCCGCGGCGATGGGGGTCGGCATCACGGGCGACCACGCGCTGCTTGGCCTCCCCGGCGTGGACGACGGCGCGGGCATCGTGCTTCACTACGAGCGGCGTGCCAGCGGAAACTGGGTCCGCACCGGTTCGCTCGCCGCGTTCGACCGCTCGCCGGGTGACGCGTTCGGGGCGGCCTTCCACGGGGTCGACGGCGAACTCTGGATCGCAGCTCCGGGCTCGGAGGGACGCGGTGCGCTCTACGCGTTCACGTGGGATCCGGACAGCGAGACCTTCGGTTCGGCCACCAAGATCCGCGCGGGCGAGGGCTCCGACGGGGGCGACGGCTTCGGGATGTCCGTTGCGCGCGACGGGGACATGCTCGCGATCGGCGCCCCGTGGGACGATTCGAATCTCGGCTCAGTCCTCGTGATGGAGCGCGAGGGCGACTCGTGGACGGAAACCGGCAAGATTTTCATCCCGCTCGAGACGCGTGACCTGCCGGCTCTCTCCGACGTCGAGTGCAGCGACAGCGGGTCGGCCGACCAGTTCACGTGCAGCCAGGTCGACGTGCTGTCGTTCATGCCGCTCGACGCGATCGGCGGGACGGACCGTGGCATCCAGACCAACGACGTCTGGGGCTGGACCGATGCCCAGACCGGCCGCGAGTACGCGCTCGTCGGACGGACCGACGGCACCGCGTTCATCGACGTGTCGAACCCGAGCGCGCCGGTCTACCTGGGCAACCTTCGTAAGACCGCGGGCTCGCGAACGAACTCGTGGCGCGACATCAAGGTGTTCGCCGACCACGCGTTCATCGTGGCCGACGGCGCCGGCCAGCACGGCATGCAGATCTTCGACCTCACGCGGCTCCGAGATGTCCGGAACGCGCCGGTCGAGTTCGACGTCGATGCGCTGTACGAGGAAGTGGCCAGCGTCCACAACATCGTGATCAACGAGAGCACGGGCACGGCATACGCCGTCGGATCGAACTCGGGCGGCGAGACGTGCGGCGGCGGGCTCCACATGATCGACATCAACACGCCGACGAGCCCCGAGTTCATCGGGTGCTTCCAGGACATGGAGACCGGGATCGCCCGTACGGGATACTCCCACGATGCCATGTGCATCACCTACGACGGGCCCGACACGGAGCACGTCGGCAAGGAGATCTGCTTCGGCTCGAACGAGAACAACCTCTCGATCGCCGACGTCACGGATAAGGACAACGCCGTGGCGCTCTCCCACGCCAGCTATCCGAACGTGGCCTACGCCCACCAGGGCTGGATCACAGCGGATCACCGGTACTTCTACATGAACGACGAGGGAGACGAGATGGCGAACGCGGCCGCCGTCGCCGATACGGCACAGGACGTCGAGGTGATGGCCGGTACGCGCACGCTGGTCTGGGACGTGTCGGACCTCGACGATCCGGTCCTGGTGAACCAACACTTCGGCGAAACGCTGACGATCGACCACAACCTGTACATCGTCGACGACCTGATGTACCAGTCGAACTACGTGAGCGGTCTGCGGGTCCTCGACATCAGCGACCCGGAGAACCTCGTCGAGGTCGGGTATTTCGACACGGTTCCGTGGGATGAGTCGGTGACGTTCGACGGATCGTGGTCGAACTATCCGTTCTTCGAGAGCGGGACGGTCGTCGTTTCGAGTGGGAAGGAAGGCGTATTCTTCCTCAAGTATCGCCGCCCCGAGCTCGTTCCGTAGCGCAGGCCTGGCCCTCCACGGGGCCTGAAGCCTCCGGGCCGGGAGACTCCAGGCGCGTGTCTGGCGGTCCTGGCAGCGAGCATGCGGGGGTCGATCTACGGATCGGCCCCCGTTTCGCATCCCCCGATCTCTGTTTCGCATCCCCCGAAATCTTTTGAAATCGGGGACTTGCGCACGCCTCTTGCTGCAGATTATGGCCGGAGCGCGGCCGAAGGCCGCCTCGAACTCGAACTGCCGGAGCGCTCGTGTCGGAGCCTTCTCAGACCCCTGGAAACGTCGTTTCCGGGGATACGCACCGTCTCTCGCTCGATGTCGAGGCAGGCGTGGCGGCCCTCTCGAACCTCGTGCGCTCGACGCATCGGGAAATTCCGCCCGAGATGATCGACGATCTCGCCATCGCGGCGAGGGCGGCATGGCTGGGCGGTGTCGCGGCGTGTGAACACTATGACGGAGACCTCGAGATCGAGGACAAGGGCGTCAACGACCCGGTCACGGCCGCCGATTACGCCTCGAACCGGGCGATTCTGGCCGTCCTGGCCCGGGATCGTCCCGATGACCGCATCTTGAGCGAGGAATCGCCGCCCCCCGAGGAGAGACACCGACAGGGGCGCCTGTGGGTCGTCGATCCGCTCGACGGCACGAAGGAGTTCATCGCGCACAACGGCGAGTTCAGCATCATGGTCGGCCTGGCCGAGGCGGGCACCACCGTTCTCGGCGCGGTGTATCAACCGGCCGTCGACCGCCTGTTTGCGGGATTCGTGAGTGGTGGGGCATGGGTTGTAGCGGATGCGCAACAAGACGTCACCGCCCGCCGGCTCGAGCTTCCCGCCATTCCGGAGCCGAAGCACCCGATACGCTTCGTCCGGTCGCGATCGCACCCCGACGAACGGCTGCAGCGACTGGCGGCGGAGCTGGGCGAAACCGTAGACGTGATCTCGGGTTCGGTTGGCATAAAGTGTGCTCTCGTGGCCACCGGCGAGGCCGACCTCTACGTGCACCCGGTGCCCTTCCTCAAGGAATGGGACACGTGTGCGCCGGAGGCCGTGTTGCGTGGGGCTGGGGGGTCGGTCACCGATTGCAGTGGGACACCGCTTCGGTACGGCAAATCAGATCCACGACAGCCCGGGGGAATCTTCGCGGCGACGGATGCCGCGTGGCGATACGCCCGGCCGGTCGTCGTGGAGATCACAGCGCCTCTGTTCGACAGGGACGCCTGACATACAGACTATATGTAAGCACGAGGTTCTCTTGAACGAACGCAGCGACAAACGCAACGACGACTCGGCTCGAAGCCGATCGAAGAACGTGACCTGGCACGACAGTTCGGTCACGCGCGAGAACCGCGAAGACCGACGCGGTCACCGCGGAGCGGTTCTGTGGTTCACCGGCCTTTCCGCCAGCGGGAAGAGCACGCTGGCCGTGGAAGTCGAGCGTGCCCTCTTTCGTGGCGGGTACTTCTCCTACGTCCTCGATGGCGACAACGTGCGGCACGGCCTGAACGGCGATCTGGGGTTCACCGCCGAAGACCGCACCGAGAACATCCGCCGCATCGGAGAGGTCGCGAAGCTGTTCTCCGAGTCGGGAGCACTCTGCCTCACCGCGTTCATCTCGCCCTACCGCGAAGACCGCGAGCGCGTTCGCGATCTGATGACCCGATCGGGCGATTTCGTCGAGGTGTTCGTGTCGTGTCCCGTCGAAGTCTGCGAGGAGCGCGACCCGAAGGGCCTCTACAAGAAGGCTCGCGCCGGCGAGATCCCCAACTTTACCGGGATCGACGCGCCTTACGAAGCGCCGCAGACACCGGAAGTCGTGGTCGAAACCAACGTCCACGATGTCGCGACGTGTGTCGAGCAGGTGCTCGACTACCTGAGAGAACACGGATACATCTCGAGCGAATCCCGCCTTCGCGCGGTTTCGGGCTAAGGGGGGGATGATGACGACGACGCTTACAACTCCGGCGGACCGCCGGGGAACGGATACGCACGTGCACCCGACAGCCGGTCCGATCGCACCCTACGGCGGGACCCTGGTCAATCGGGTCGCGAGCGACGACGAACGCGAAGCGCTGCTCGCCGACGCCGCTTCCCTGCCCTCGCTGCAGATTTCCGACCGCATCATGAGCGATCTGTATCTGATCGCCGTGGGCGGCCTTTCACCGCTCGAGGGCTTCATGGACTCGGCGAACTACGAGTCCGTGCTCGCAAACATGACGCTCACCGACGGACTTCCCTGGTCGATCCCCGTCGTGCTGCCCGCGACGCCCGAAGAAACCTCGGGGTTCACCGCGGGTGACCGCGTGGCCCTCTACGCGCCCGATGGCGAGCTCGCGGCCGTGATCGAAGTCACCGAGGTGTTCGATCGCGACCTCGCCCGCGAGACCGCGGTCGTGTACGGCACCGAGTCGACCGAGCACCCCGGCGTCGCCGCCGTGCACGCGCTCGGTTCGCGGTACGTCGCCGGGCCGGTCGTCTACACGTATCCGAACGACATCTCCGGCTTCCCGGCCGACAACCTCACGCCGGCGCAGACGCGCGCCGCGTTCGACGAGGCCGGCTGGCGGACCGTCGTGGCGTTCCAGACCCGCAACCCGATCCACCGGGCGCACGAGTACCTGCAGAAGTGCGCGCTCGAGATCGTGGAGGGGCTACTCGTCCACCCGCTCGTCGGGGAGACGAAGTCCGACGACATTCCGGCCGACATCAGGATGGAGTGCTACCGCACCATCCTCGACCTGTACTACCCGAGCGATCGTGTCCAGTTGAGCGTTCTTCCGGCGGCCATGCGCTATGCCGGGCCGCGCGAAGCGATTTTCCATGCGATCATCCGGCGCAACTACGGCTGCACCCACTTCATCGTGGGCCGCGACCATGCCGGAGTCGGCGATTACTACGGCACCTACGATGCGCAGGACATCTTCGACGAGATCGATGGCGAGCTGCTCGGGATCACCCCGCTCAAGTTCGAGCACGCGTTCTGGTGCAAGCGGACCGGTCAGATGGCGAGCGACAAGACCACGCCGTCGGCACCGGAGGAACGCGTGTTCCTGTCGGGCACGAAGGTCCGTGAGATGCTGTCTCGCGGAGAGCGCCCGCCGGTGGAATTCACCCGCCCGGAAGTCGCCGACGTGCTCATGAAGGCCTACCGGAACGAAGGGTAGGCCTATGGGGTTCTCTCTGTCATGGGACCGAGACAGTGCGCGCTGAACCGGGCGCTGAATTGCGCACCAAAGCGCGCACCGAAACGGGTCGTTCTCTCCGGGGGGACGGCCCGTTTGCGTATCCCAACTCTCGGTAGAGCGCTTCGTCGAGGCCGAGCGCTGAGCGGAGCGCTCTTGGCGGTGCTTGTCGCCACGGCATGCTCGTCGACACCTGTCGGACCCCGGCCTCCGCCACCTCCTCCGCCGCCGCCGGGCGGGCCGGCGCTCGCGATCCAGACCGTCGCCTCGGGGCTCGATCGCCCCCTCTACGTGACGACCCCCGCGGGCGATCCGCGGTTGTTCATCGTCGAACAGTCGGGTCGCATCAAAATCCTCGGCGCCGCCGGGACCGTACTCGGCACACCGTTCCTCGATCTGTCGGCCTCGGTGTCGAACGGAGGCGAACAGGGGCTCCTGGGGCTCGCGTTTCACCCCTCGTATGTGACGAACGGGCTCTTCTTCGTCTCCTACACCGACGGCGCCGGCGACAGCGTCGTCGAGCGCTACTCCGTATCGGGCGACCCCGACATCGCCGACGTCGGTTCCGCCGTCGTTATCCTCGCGGTCGACCAGCCATTCTCGAACCACAACGGCGGCCAGATCCTCTTCGGCCTCGACGAGATGCTGTACGTGTTCCTCGGCGACGGCGGAGGCGGCGGCGATCCGCTGAACTCAGGGCAGGATCGCGGAACGCTCCTCGGATCCATTCTCCGGATCGATATCAACGGGGCGTCACCGTACGAGATCCCGAGCGACAATCCGTTCGTCGGGATGGCCGGCATGCGCGGCGAGATCTGGGCGTACGGCGTGCGGAACCCGTGGCGATCATCGTTCGACGCCGTATCGGGCAGCCTGTTCATCGCCGACGTGGGTCAGGATGAAGTGGAAGAAGTGAACGCCGTCCCGGCCGCTCGAGCCGGCGTGAACTACGGCTGGAATACGATGGAAGGAGGCCGCTGCTTCGGCGCCGCGTCGTGCGATCAGACCGGTCTCACCCTCCCCGTCACCGAGTACACGAGCGGCGAGGGCTGCTCGATCACGGGAGGCGTCGTTTACCGCGGGTCGATCGCGACGCTTGCCGGGCACTACCTGTATTCCGACTTCTGCTCGGGATTCCTGAGGAGCTTCCGGCTCGAGGGCGGCGTCGCGACCGACGAGACGACCTGGAACATCCAGAATCTCGGGTCGGTCAGCTCGTTCGGCGTCGACTCGTCCGGCGAAGTCTACGTCGTCGATCTCGGCGGAAGGGTCTCACGGCTGGTCTCGCCGTAGACCGGCCGGCCCCGGAAGCTGCGCCTACTTCCTCTCCGGCGTCATCATGAGCTTGGGCTTCAGCGACGTCACGTACTCGTAACTCATTCTCAGATAGGGCTCGAGCGCCCCGGTATCCTCGAGCATCGCGTCCGGGATCGTGACGTACTCCTTCATCGTGTGTCCGTACGACTCGAGGAGCGTGGTGTCGAACTCGATCAGGAACGCCTCTCGCTCGACCTCGGGCAGCCGAATGCCGAGCTTCGCCCCGGTCGAAAACATCGTAAACATGTGACCGTTCACCGACGTGTAGAGCATGTTCTTTCCCTTGCGCTCCACGTCGGGGTGGGTGGCCAGTAGTCGGTCGTACGCTTCCTGCTGTTTCTTCGAAACGGACTTCTTTTCCATGCGTGCGCTGTCGTCGAGGGTCCGGGTCGTCGGGTGGCGCCGTTCCACAAGCTAGTGCGGTGACGCCCGCTCTCGAAGTGCCATTAACAACTCCCGATGCCCGCGCATCTCCATCATGACCAGGGACTAAAGGTCCCTCTTGCCATAGATGGGGAGGACGGGATGTTTCGACGCGCGATTGCTACGGCCCCACAGCGTTTCACGGTCGTGCTCCTCGGTCTCGGGATGCTCGAAGCGGCCCGTCCGGAGCGGACGGAGCCACCCCCTCTCCGCGCGACCGTATGGAACATTACGAATCGTAATGTTCCATACGGCGCCACTATCGGGGACACCGCGGCCGCTCGTCATCTGCTGTCGCGAGCGACGTTCGGCGTACGCCGAGCGGACCTCGAACGCGTGCTCGAGATCGGTCCGGAGGCCTGGCTCGAGAAGCAGCTGCGCCCCGATCGCATCGACGACTCGGCCCTCGAAGACCGGCTCGCCCTGTTCCCGGCGGCCGGCATGGACCAGGCCGAGTTGTACGAGCGGTTTCCTCCCCCGCGAGCGCTCCAGCGAGAGCTGAACCGCAGGGGCAGCGGGGAGCGAAACTCGGGCGAGGTCGACCCCGAGGCCGACCCCGAGGCCATCCGGAAACTGCGACGCGAGCTGGGCGTGCAACCGCCGGGGCGTATCCTCTTCGACCTCGCGGGAGCGAAGGTCCAGCGGGCCGTCTATTCCGAGCGGCAGCTCGAAGAGGTGATGACCGATTTCTGGTTCAACCACTTCAACGTGTTCTTCGGTAAGTCGGCTGATCGCTGGCTCGTCGGCGAGTACGAGCGCGAGGCGATCCGGCCGAACGTCTTCGGGCGCTTCGAGGACATGCTCGTCGCGACGGCCCAACATCCGGCGATGCTCTTCTATCTCCACAACTGGAGGAACGTCGCCCCCGACTCGCTTCGGCCGGACGACCCGAGCGCGGACGACCCCCGTGCCGACCCCCGGGCCGACCGGTTCCGACGGCTTCCCGAGGAGCAGCGGCGGCGCCTGCTTCGGCGACGCGGACTCGACGACCGGCAGATTGATCAGATCGAGACGGTCATGCGGCGGCAGCGCGAGACGCAGCAAGGGATCAACGAGAACTACGCCCGCGAGCTGCTCGAGCTACACACGCTCGGCGTCGACGCCGGGTACGGCCAGGACGACGTGATCGAGGTCGCGCGGGTGTTCACCGGGTGGGGCATCAGGCGGCCGCGGAGAGGTCAGGAGGGTCCGATCACGTTTGCATACGAAGATCGGCTGCACGATCCGACGGATAAGTGGGTGCTCGGCGAACCGGTCGAGGGCGGAAGCGGAGGCAGGGGGATGAGGGGGATGCAGGAGGGGTTGGACGTGCTCGCCCGGCTCGCCGTCCACCCGTCGACGGCCCGACACATCGCGACGAAGCTCGCCGTCGCGTTCGTGGCCGACGACCCGCCCGAAGCGATCGTCGCGGAACTCGAACGGGTCTTTCTCGAGACGGGCGGCGATTTGCGAGCCGTGACGTATGCGCTGTTCACGTCCGCCGGGTTCCGGGATCCGGCCGTGTATGGAGCGAAGCTCAAGTCGCCGTTCGAGCTGGTCGCCAGCGCCCTCAGGGTGAGTGACGCGCGGGTGGGCCCCTCTCGAGAGATCGTCGAGACGCTGCGCGGAATGGGGGAGTTGCCCTACACCGCGCAGCCCCCGACCGGCTTCTCCGACGAGGGGGAGGACTGGAGCAACAGCGGAGCCGTG
>JBGMQU010000109.1:0-12169 GCA_048060725.1 Gemmatimonadota bacterium
TATCCCTCGATGTAATCGGCTCGAGAGGCTGCTGAAGCAGCGTCTCCGGGAGCCGGCCCGGCGGCCGGCTCCTTCCCTTCAGTCCTGACACCCGTCCGGGCCCGCCATTGCCCGCCCGAAAGCCGCAACGAAGATTCACCGCGAGGTGTTACCCCAGCGACAAGTCCCGCTTCGTTGGTACCCAACCAGAAGGACTCATCCGCCCATGATTCGACGCTTCAAGGGGGCACTCCCGTTGCTGTTGATGGTCTTTGGCGTGACGGCGCCCCTGGCCGCTCAGTACATGCCGAGCCAGGCCCCCAAACCTCCGCCCTTCTTCGCGATCGAGAACGTCCGGATCGTCACCGGTACGGGAGCGGTCATCGACAACGGCACGGTCGTCGTCGCCAACGGTTTGATCGAGGCAGTCGGCGACGATGTCACGGTGCCCGGCGACGCCTGGGTCATCGATGGGGCGGGCCTCACCGTGTACCCCGGTCTGTTCGATGCGCTCAGCCAGGTCGGTCTGGAGAGTTCCGGCCCGCCCGGAGGCGGCACGAGGCCGGGCGGAGGCGGCAATCCCTTCGCCGCACCGTCGGGTCCGCGATCCGACGGGCCGGAAGACCGGGCGATGACGACGCCGTGGCTCGACGCCGCGGACATGCTCGACGCCGAGTCCGAAGCGATCGTGAAGTGGCGCGAAGGTGGGTTCACGGGCGCCATGGTCGCACCCGACGAGGGGATCGTTACCGGGCAGGGCGCCGTGGTGAACTTCGCGGGCGATCGACAGAAGATGGTGGTCAAGACGCCGGCGGCGCTCCGGGTCACCATGAACGGCGCCGGATTCAGATCCTATCCGGGCTCGTTGATGGGCGTGATCGCATACATAAAGCAGCTCTATCTAGATGCTGACTATCAAAGCACTTACGGTGCGGCATACGACGCGAATCCGCGCGGGCAGCCGCGACCCACGTACGACCGCGCGCTCGGCCCGATCCAGGCCTCGATCGCAGGCGGATGGCCGACGGTCATGCCGGCCGATGAGGTGAGGGAAATCCGCCGCGTCATCAAGCTGGGTCGTGACACGGGCGCGAGTGCGGTGATTGCCGGGGCGCACGAAGCCTACGAGATCGCGGACGAGGTGGCGGCCGCCGGCGTGCCGGTCCTCGTCGACCTCGATTGGCCCGAGGCCGATCGCAATGCCGATCCAGAGGCGGACGTGGCGCTGAGCACCCTCAGGCGGCGCGCCTATGCGCCCACCACTCCGGCGCGACTGGAGGAAGCGGGGGCGAGTTGGGCCTTCTACAGCGGTGGGCTCGGGAGCCCGAAGCAGGCGCTGGGGAAGGTGCGCGAGGCCATGGAGCACGGCCTGTCGGAGGATGCCGCGCTTCGGGCCCTCACGATCGCTCCGGCGCGGATCTACGGCGTCGATCAGATCATTGGAACGGTCGAGGTCGGCAAGCTGGCCAACCTCGTGCTGACCGATGGGCCGATTTTCGACGAAGGGACGAAGATCCGGATGGTCTTTGTCGACGGCCTCAAGTTCGAGGAGGTTGTCGACGAGCGACCCACCGCCCCCCCGGCGGTCGACATGACCGGCACCTGGACACTGTCGCTCAACAACGACTCTCAGGAAGCCACGGCCGAACTCGTGATGGCGGAGGACGGTACCCTGTCGGGCACGATTCGAGGGGAGCGAGGCGAGCAGCAAATCACGGACGGCTGGGTGAGCGGCAACGACTTCATGATCGTCGCGAACGCGTCGATGGGCCCGAGGGGCCAGGTCGAGATCGTCTATACCGGCAGCGTCGACGGAAACGAGATCGAGGGCTCCGCTTCGTTCGGAGGCCGCAGAACGATGGACTTCACCGGCATACGACCGGGAGGCGCCCGATGAAGACGATGCTTCGCGTGATGACCCTGGGGCTCGTTATCGCGGTCGGCGTGATCGCTGCGCCTCGGCCGACTGACGCCGGGGCCGCGCAACCGGCCACCCTGACGGGTCCATGGACCATCACGATCTCCACCGAACAGGGCGACTTCGACACGAACTGGGATCTGACCCAACACGACGACGGCACCCTGACCGGCGACATCGAAGGACGGCAGGGATCGTCGGAGGCCGAAGGCGGGTGGGTGAAGGGCGACGAGTTCGGCTTCAGCGTCACCCGTGATTTCCAGGGAAGATCGTTCGAAATCGAATACGAGGGTACGTTCATCGACGATGCGCTGGAAGGCACGCTGACCGCAGGCGACGGGCAGTTCACCGCAGATTTTACCGGCGTCCGAGCCGGAGGAGATGACCGATGACACGCAGAAACGCACTCGCGATCGCCTTCGCGCTATCGTTTTCCATCGGCACCGCGGCGCTCGTGCACGCTTCCGCGAGAGCCTCGTTGACGGGCACCTGGGACGTCACGATCGATACCCCGCAGGGCGCGTTCGAGAACATCTGGGAGATCGAGCAGGCGGAGGACGGCTCGCTCTCCGGTGTCACGAGGAACGATATGATCGGCGAGACGGCGTTCGAGGGCGGTTGGGTCGATGGCGATGCTTTCGGTTTCAGCATGTACGTCGAGATGCAGGGACAGGGCATGGATGTGACCTACGAAGGCACGTTCACCGAGACCGAGGTCGTCGGGACGCTCGACGTCGGCGGCGGTCAGTTCACGGCAGATTTTACCGGCGTCCGCGTCGAGGGAGACGCACGATGATGCGATCGAAGGTTTCGTTACTCGGCCTCGCGCTGGCCGTCCCGTTCGGGGCCAGCGCGCAGGATCAGGCCGTCGCGATTACGGGCGCGACCATCCTTACTGCGTCGGACGCGGGCAAGCTCGAGAACGCGACGATCGTGTTCCAGAACGGCCGGATCATGGCCGTCGGAACCGACGTGACCGTCCCCAGCGGGGCGCAGGTGATCGATGGCACCGGAAAGTTCGTCACCCCGGGCATCATCGACGCGCATTCGCACATCGCCGCGGATGCCATCAACGAGGGCTCGGTTTCGGTTTCGTCGATGGTGTCGATCCGCGACGTGATCAACCCCACCGATGTGGCGATCTACCGCGAGGCGGCGGGCGGCGTCACGACATCTCATGTCATGCACGGCAGCGCGAATCCGATCGGCGGCCAGAACGTGATCATCAAGCACCGCTGGGGCGCCGACGCGGAGGGGCTGATCTTTCAAGGGGCGCCCCCGACCATCAAGTTCGCGCTGGGCGAGAACCCGAAACGGTCGGGCGCCACGCCGTTCCCGGGCTCCGAGCCCAGATACCCGGCGTCGAGGATGGGCGTGATGGACGTGATCCGTCAGGCATTCATCGAGGCGACCGAATACAGGGCCGAGTGGGACGCGTACGAGGCACGCGTGGCCGACGGTGACCGCACGGCGATTCCGCCGCGTCGCGACCTCAAGCTGGACCCTCTGGTCGAAGTGCTCGAGGGGACGCGGTTCGTGCATTCGCACAGCTACCGGGCCGACGAGATTCTGCAACTCATCCGCCTGGCGGAGGAGTTCGGTTTCCGGATCCAGACCTTCCAACACGTCCTCGAAGGGTATCGAGTCGCCGACGAGATCAAGGCACACGGTGCATCCGCCTCCACGTTCTCGGACTGGTGGGCGTACAAGGTCGAGGCGTACGAAGCGATTCCCTACAACGCCGCGATCATGACGGAGCGAGGGATCGTCGTCTCGATCAACTCGGACAGCGGCGAAGAAGGCCGCCACCTCAATCAGGAGGCGGCGAAGACGATGAAGTGGGGCGGTCTCACGGAGGACCAGGCCCTGGCGCTCGTCACGATCAATCCCGCGATCCAGTTGATGATCGATGATCGGGTCGGCTCGCTCGAAGCGGGCAAGGACGCCGACCTGGTGCTTTGGGAGAACTACCCGCTGTCGTCATACGGAAAGGTCCGCACGACCTGGGTGGACGGCAACGTGGTGTTCGATGTGGATCAGGATCTGGCGATGCGCCAACAGGTCGCGGCCGAGAAGGAACGTCTCGAGAAAATGCTGGGCGAGGACGAGAACGGGAGCAACCGATGAAGCGGATGACAAATGCGGCACTGGCGGCGCTGGTGGCCTTCGGCGCCCTGGCAGTTCGGACGACGCCCGCGGTCGGGCAAGCCTCCGACACGTACGCGGTGCAGGGCGCCACGCTCCACACCGTGGCGAACGGGACGATCGAGAACGGTACGATCGTGATCCGGGCGGGTCGCATCGTCGCGGTCGGCCAGGACATCGCGATTCCGGCCGACGCCGAGGTCCTCGACGGTACCGGGAAGCACGTCTTCCCGGGCCTCGTCGATGCGATGAGTTCGTTGGGCCTGACCGAGATCAGCGCGGTCCCCATGACGAGCGACAACACCGAACTCGGGGCGTGGAACCCGCACCTGAACGCCAACACGGCGATTCACCCGGCCAGCGAGCACATTCCGGTCGCGCGAGCGAACGGGATTACGCACACGCTATCGGTTCCCGGAGGCGGTCGAGGCGGTGGCAGGCCCGGCATCGCAGGGCAGGGTACGCTGATCCATCTCGACGGGTGGACGGTCGAGGAGATGGAAATCGTGAAGTCCGCGGCCATGATCGTGAACTGGCCACGGCTCGCCGTACGCCGCGGCCGGTTTTTCGGGTTCGGTGGCGGCGGCAGCACCCGGTCGTTCACCGAGATCGAGCGTGAATTCGACGAGCAGGTGGCGGAGATGGATGCATGGTTCGCCGCCGCCAGTCATTACAAGCAGGCGCTCGAGTCGGGTTCGACGCGCGTCGGCCGTGACCTGCAGCTCGAGAGTCTCATGAAGGTGCTCGATCGAGGCATGAAGGTGATCGTTCGGGCCGATGGCCACCGTGAAATCGAGTCGGCAATCGAGTTCGCCGACAAGTGGAATCTCGACCTTACGATCGCCGGTGGGACGGGAGCACGGGAGATCGCTGGCCTGCTGGCCGAGAAGGGCGTCCCGGTGATCCTCGGGCCGGTGCAGAGAGTGCCCAGCGGCGAAGATACGGCCTACGACGATCCGAACACCTTGCCGGGCGTGCTGCACGACGCGGGTGTCGAGATCGCGTTCGCGACGTTCAACTCCTCCGATTCGCGGACGCTGCCCTACCAGGCGGCGAACTCGGTGTCGTGGGGTCTGGATCGGGAAGCGGCCCTCGAGGCCATCACGCTCGGGGCGGCACGCATTCTCGGAGTCGAGGCGCAGCTCGGTTCTCTGGAGGTCGGAAAGCTCGGGAACCTGATCGTCACCGACGGCGACGCGCTGGAGATCACGACGGAAATCCAGCACGTGTTCATCAAGGGGGTGCCCGTGGATCTCGAGAACAAGCACAGCCGTCTGTGGAAGAAGTACAGGGCTCGTCCGACGAAGAGAATCGCGAGCTGAGTTCGATCGCCGGACCGCGGGGAGGCTAGTCCTCCGGGTCCGGCTTTCTGCGGCCCTGTTTCTTCTGCGAGCGCTGGCGTTTCTCCTCGAGGCGCCGGCGCTTTTGGCGTGGCGGGACCTTTGTCGCGACACGCCGTCTGGTCGGTCGAGCCCGCTCCTCCAGCACGGCCCGCAGGCGCGTGAGCGCCACCCTGCGGTTCTGGTGCTGGCTGCGGGATTCGCGGGCCGTAGCGACGAGACCCGTCGGAAGGTGGGTCAACCGGACGCCACTCTCCGTCTTGTTCTGGTGCTGCCCCCCGGCGCCGCCCGATCTGAACGTGTCGACGCGGCACTCGGCGAGGAGCTCGTCATCGGGGAGCCGGTGAGGCGCCGGAGCCTCGGGATCGTCAATGACCATACCGCAGCCTCGTCGCTTCGCGTCGGATCGACAAGTCGGTGGAGGGCCGTGGATTCGAAGAGAACCTCTGCCGGCGGGTACTTCGTCTCGTGATTCGACGTTGCGAGCAACGGGATGGACACAGATGATGCGCGGATGACGACCCATAGTGCCGCAGTGCCCGCACCGGGGGACCCGACCCCGACGCCCCCCATCGATGACGGGCTAGTGAAGTCGCTCGACCCCCGTTCAGTCACCGTTTCCCGCATCGCCGGCGGGATCTTCGCCGGCATCCTGACGCTGGTCCTCGTGGGCGGCGCCACCGTTCCCGTCGTAGTGGCGACGACCCCGGCCTGGGGCGTCGCGCTTCTCTATGGTGTAACAGGATCCGTCTCGGCTGCCGTCATGTGGCTCACTTTCGCGTGGCCCGCGGTCTCGCACCGCCACACGTCCTACACCGTGAGCCACGCGAGCATCGAGATCAGGAGGGGGGTCTTCTGGCGGAAGGTCGTGAGCGTTCCGCGGTCTCGCGTCCAGCACACCGACGTGTCCCAGGGCCCGCTCGAGCGGCGGTTCGGGTTGGGCACCATCGTGATTTACACGGCCGGGACGGAGCACTCGAAAGTCGATCTGCACGGCCTCGCTCACGAGACGGCCTCACGGATCCGCGACCACCTCCTGCCGATCGAGGAGGACGATGCCGTTTGAGACAGGGTCGGTCGAGCACCGCCTGCACCCCGCGTCGATCGTATTCTGGCTGGCCGGACAGGCACGTCGGCTAGTCCTGCCCATCATCGTCGGTGGCGTAGGGGCCAGCCAGTGGGGTCTGACCTGGCCGGTCGTCGTCGGCGCCATTTTCCTGCCCATCACCGTCTATTCGGTCGTCCGCTATCGGACGTTCCGGTATCGATTCGAGGAGAAGGAACTCGTCGTCCGAACCGGCCTCGTTTTCCGACAGGTGCGGACGATTCCGTACACTCGAATTCAGAACCTCGACGCCGTCCAGGGGGTCGTGCAGCGGCTGCTCGGCGTGGTCGATGTGCAGATCCAGACGGGGGGAGGTACGGAGCCGGAAGCGCGAATGAGCGTAATACCGGCGGCGGCCGTTCCCGAACTGCGCGAGCGTGTATTCGCGGGGCGGCGACGCGCGGGCGACGCCGACAGGGCGGTTGCGGGCGCGACACCGTCAGTTCCGGGCGCGACATCGGCCGCGCCGGCGCGGTCACCGGCAGGCGACGTCCTCCTGCACCTGCCGCCGCGTGAGTTGCTGATCTACGGGTTGATCCAGAACCGCGGCATGATCGTGATTGCAGCAGGGCTCGGGTTCGCATGGGAGCTCGGCCTACTCGAGAACCTCGCGGCCGGCGCGATCTGGAACAGCGCATGGTTCCAGGGGGTCTTCCGCGACGCCGTGGGCGCCGCGGGGGTGATGGCGGCGCTGGCCGCCCTCACCGTCCTCTCCGCCGCCATCGTCGGTCTGCTCGTCTTCGCACGACTGCTCTCGATGGCATGGGCCTTCGTCCGGCTACACGACTTCACGATCTCCCGAGTCGGTGAGGACCTGAGGACGACCTTCGGGTTGCTGACGCGGGTAAGCGCGACGATTCCGCTTCGCCGCATCCAGAAGCTGACGATCCAGGAGAGTCCGTTTCACCGGCTTGCCGGCCGTGCGGCGGTCCGGGTCGATACGGCAGGCGGCAGCAAGTATGACGAGTCGAAGGAAGCGCACCGCCAGTGGCTTGCGCCCCTGATCGCGAAGGAGCGGCTGGACGCATTCGTGGACGACGTGCTGCCAGAACTGAACTTCGCACGAGTCCATTGGGAACCCGTCGCACCGGGTGCGTTTCGACGTGTGGCCAAAAGGAGCCTCATCGTGGCCACCCTGGCCTCGATCCCGTTCTTCGTGCTTCTCCAGTTCGGCGGATTGTTCGTCTTCGCCCTCCTCGGGACGTGGGCCGTCGTATACGCCCGCAAGTACGTGGACAGCCTGGGCTGGGCCGTGACCAATGGGGCGGTGCTGTTCAGGAGTGGCTGGCTCTGGAGACGGATCAGCGTCGCCCGTTTTGCCAAGATCCAGGTCGTGTCAGTGCGGGAGACCCCCTGGGACCGCCGCCGGGACATGGCTCGCGTCAGAGTCGATACGGCCGGGGCGGGGGCGGCCTCGCATGCCGTCTACATCCCCTACTTGCAGGCGCCTCGGGCACGGGAGTTGAGCGCTGCGCTGGTCGAACAGGCGGCGCGAACGACCTTCCGCTGGTGACCTGAGGAGGGTCCTCTGGTCACCTGATGAGGGTCCTCGGCCCACCGTACTTCTTCAACAGCCTTTTTTAAAGGGCGTCGAAAAACTCCTCCATACGCGTCCGCATCGCCGCATCGGGCATCCACCCGCGTGCCGCCGCCATGTTGTCGATCGCGTGGCGTGGTTTGGTGGTGCCCGGAATCGCGGCGGTGACCGCCGGGTGCGACGTAACGTATTTGAGGAAGAAGTTGCCCCAGCTTTCGCTGAATTCGGCGGCCCACTCCGGAAGGGGCGTGTCGCCCACCGCCTCGAACGTGCGTCCGCGGCCGTACGGGAGGTTGATCAGGGTCGCGATCCCCTTCTCCTGACACATCGGGAGGATTCGCTCGCTCGCCGCCCGATCCGCGATCGAATAGTTGATCTGGACGAAGTCCAGTTCCTCGGTCTCGATCGTTTCGATCATGGCGTCGAACTGTCGTCGGCTCGAAGAGGTGACGCCGATGTAGCGGATCCGGCCGTCCTGCCTCCACTCGCGCATGGTGGCCAGTTGCGTCGACGTGTCGCGGAGATTGTGGACCTGCATCAGATCGATCTGTTCCCGCTGGAGCTTGTCGAACGACGCTTCCATGCGGGCGGCCCCCTCGGCCTTCCCCTCGCGGTCGACCTTGGTGGCCCAGAAGACGTCGTCCCCGCGCCCCTGCTCCGCGAGGAGGGTGCCGAGCACGGTCTCGGACGTCCCGCGCCCGTATCCCGCCGCCGTGTCGATCACCGTCCCGCCGTGGTCGACGAACGCGATCAGCGTCTCACGGAACTGCGTCATCACCTCCGCGGAGGCTCCAGTCTTGTAGTCGCGCGTCCCGAGCCCGACGATGGGGATCTCCTCGCCGCTCGACGGGATCGGTTTGGTGACGGGCGAGTCCTGCGGCCACTCGGCTTTCGTGACCCGCGGCCCGAGCGCCAGATACGCCCCGGCGCTCGCTCCGAGCTTGACCATGTCGCGACGTGTGAGTCTCACGGAATCCCCCTGCAGTTCAGCGACGATCCGACGGCCCCGGGTTGGCCTCTGCCACCCCTCTGGCCGCGGTCACCTATCAATCAACAGTCGACACGTGGCATGCGTTGAGATGTCTGCCGGTCCGCGAAGCACACGCCGCCTGCTAGGCTCCGATCCAGACTCGCTCCGGCATACCCGTGCTCAACCGTGCGGCGGTTGAGCGCCGGTTGACGTCCATCCACATACTTGCGTCCACCTGTATGTTCAGAATCATGAAGCCGTCGCTCACCGTGGACCCTCTGTCCGTCCTCCAGGACGTATTCGGCTACGACTCGTTCAGGCCGGGGCAGCAGCACATCATCGACGCGGTCATCGCCGGTAAGGATTGCATCGGCGTGATGCCAACCGGGGCGGGGAAGTCGCTCACGTTTCAGATCCCCGCGCGCATTCTCCCCGGCACCGTCGTCGTCCTGTCGCCGCTGATCAGCCTCATGAAGGATCAGGTCGATGCACTCGAGGCAGTCGGGTTCGAGGCGACGGCAATCAACTCGTCGCTCGCGGCGGGGGAGCGGCAGGCGCGACTCGAGCGCTTCGAGCGAGGCGGGTACGAACTCGTCTACCTGGCCCCCGAGGCGCTGAGCGAGCGCATGCGAGAAAGGCTCCGGGCATGCTCGATCTCGCTGGTCGTCGTCGACGAGGCCCACTGCATCTCGCAGTGGGGACATGATTTCAGGCCGTCCTATCGTCGCTTGCGGGGTCTGCGCGCCGAGATCGGGGAGGTCCCGATTCTGGCCCTGACCGCCACCGCCACGCGCCGGGTCGCCGCCGACATCCTGCGGCAACTCGGGATGGAGAAGCCCGAAGGGTACAAGGGGTCGTTCTTTCGTTCGAACCTGAAGCTCTCCTGCCGAAAGAAGGGAGAGGGGAATACGAGGGCCGAGATCCTCGGGTTGATCCGCCGCCACCCATCCGAGAGCGGGATCGTCTACTGCCTGTCGCGGAAGACTGTCGAGCAAACGGCGGAGTTTCTCGTACGAAATGGGGTGAGTGCAGCCCCATACCACGCGGGTCTCTCGGATGAGGAACGCGCGCGCCACCAGGATGCGTTCGCCCGCGACGAAGTGGACGTCATCGTGGCGACGATCGCGTTCGGTATGGGGATCGACAAATCGAACGTGAGGTTCGTGATCCACCGGGACATGCCCTCCGACATCGAATCGTGGTATCAGGAGGTCGGTCGAGCGGGGCGCGACGGGCTACCGAGCGAGTGCGTACTGTTCTATTCGTGGTACGACGTGAAGGTGCGCGAGCGCTTTCTCGACGAGATCTCCGACCTGGAGCAGCGGGAATCCAGGCGACAGGCGACCGTGGCCCTGTATCGACTGGCCGATCGCGACGCCTGCCGCCATCGCGCGGTACTCGCGCACTTCGATGAGGAGTTCGACTCCTGCGGCGAGTCGTGCGACGTCTGTACCGGTGACAGCGTTGCCGACCTCATCGGCGTGGCGCCGGCACTGGCCGCGAAGCCACGGCGGATAGCGACGGGGTCACGGGCACGTTCGGTCGACGTCGCGCGCTCGCCATCGGACCCCACCTTCCAGCGTCTCCGGACGTTGCGGAAGCGGCTCGCCGATGAACGCGGCGTGCCGGCCTATATCGTTTTCAGCGATCAGGTCCTGTGGGACATGATCGAGCTGGGGCCGAAGACGCTCCCGGAGATGCTCGACATCTCCGGCGTCGGGCCCGCAAAGCTCGAGCAATACGGCGATGACTTCCTGCGGGCTCTCGCCTCCGACTGAGCGGTTGGCCGGTTCCTCAGGCAACCCGAAGACGTCCCTGTCCGCTTCAAGTGAGCGTCGTTTCGGCAGTTGGGTGATCGCGTCCAAAAACTCGCGCGTAAGGGAATGCCCTCCTCGATGCACTAACCATCAAGAGACAACCCCGGGGGGAGGCGATGATGGCGAGCGATTCTGGCGGACACGAGCATTCGAGGACGACGCGAGCGCATCGATTCGATCTCAGTCTTTGGTACGAGGAGTCGGCGGTCAAAGACCCGTCGCAATGGCGGTTCACTCTGAGCGACACCCAGAGTAACGAGCAGGTCGGAGGCGTAGGGGTGTCGGGGCTGGCCGAGGCCGTGGCCCTCCTGACGAGTCGCTTCGAAGGTCGCCCGACGTCGGTACGGCCGGGAGTCGCTACGGAGTAGAACCGGGGCGCACCCGCTTTCTTCCCAGCCTTCCCGCCTGTCTGCGCGCGGGTACCTCCGCCTACATTCCTTCGGCGTGACCCGCCAGGGGTTTCGAGCAGCCTCGGTTGACAACTCCCATGGGATCATGAGCACTCTCCAGGACCGTCTTGTCGTGGTCACCGGCGCCAACTCGGGGATCGGTCGTTCCCTGACCGAGCTCCTGCTGGATGCCGGCGCGCGCGTCGTCATGGTGTGCCGGAACGCCGAGCGTGGCCGCCAGGCGCTCGATGAGGTCACGCGTGCGCCATGCCCCGGTCGCGCGGAACTCGAGGTCGCCGACGTGTCCGATTTCGATGCTGTCCGGGCGTTGGCCGGCAGACTCCAGCGGTTCGACGCGATCGAAGCGCTGGTGAACAACGCGGGGGTCTGGCGGTCGAAGCTCGAGAAGACGCCCGCCGATCTGGAAGTGACGATGGCGACGAACCACCTGGGGCACTTCCTCCTGACCCACCTCGTGCTGGATCTCCTGCGTCAGGGTGGAAACCGGATCGTGAACGTGAGTTCCGAGGCGCACCGCCGCGGCGACCTCGTGCGAGCCCCGCTGGGCGACATCGTTTCAGGGCAGGCATGGAAGGGTGGACTCCAGGCGTACTCGGACTCGAAGCTGGCGAACGTCCTCTTCACAGCCGAGCTGGTCCGCCGCTATGGCGAGACCGGCATGATCGCGAACTCGTTGCACCCGGGGGTCCTGGCCACCCGGATCTGGAACAAGACGCGCAATCCGATCACATACCTCCTGCGCGCGTTCAAGCCGTTCATGGGCTCGCCGGCCATCGGTGGCCGAGCCATCCTCCGCCTGCTTTCGGACCCCGATCTCGCCGGCGTCACGGACACCTACTTCAAGGTGGACGCCGAAAGCGAGCCCAGCGTCTCCGCGCGTGATGCCGATCTGGCGCGCGCCCTGTGGGAGATCAGCGCCCGCCTGACCGGAGCGGTGGGTGCTCCGGA
>JBGMQU010000110.1:0-12155 GCA_048060725.1 Gemmatimonadota bacterium
CGATCGTCGGCCAGCGTGATCGGCGTGAGCCGGATGCCGTCGGGAAGCCGCGACCGGCCTCCGTCTTCCCAGCCCGTCCTCTGAAAGTCCGTGACGAGGAAGATCTCGCGATCGGCCCGATCGGATTCATCGAGCACCCGGCCCGCCAGCTGAAGGCCAGCCTCGATCCGCGTGGGGAGGTCGGTCGGTTCGAGTCGGTCGATGGCCGAGCGCAACGCGACGGGGTCTCCCGTCAGGGCCAGCTCTTCGCGTGCGCTCTCGTTGAAGCTGAGTATGGCCGCGCGATCGCCCTCGGCCAGCGCCTCCACGATGGTGCGCGCCTCACCGAGCGCCGCGTCCCACCGGTCGGCGAACCTCAGACTCGCCGAATTGTCGATCAGGATCACCACGTCGCGCGCGGATTCCCCCGCCCCGGCGCCCGAACCCTCGACGAACGGACGAGCGAACGCTCCCACCAGGAGCGCGATCGCGAGACAGCGCAGGGCGAACAGCAGCGGGTGCCGAATCCGGCGGCGGTTCGATGTCTTGAACGGCACCTTCCGCAGGAACATGAGCGAGGGAAACGCCGTCACCTCGCTCCGGTGCCGCTGAGTCAGATGGATGATGATGGGAACCGCGAGCAGCCCCAACCCGGCGAAAAACAGCGGCGTGAGAAACGACATCAGGCTTTCCCCTTCAGTCGCCGCGCCCGGTACGACAGATACTTGAACAGGACGGCGTCGAGCGGCGTGGATGTCACCACCAGTTCGTGGTCGATCCGGTGATCGGCGAGCAGCTTCGACAGCTCGCCCACGTGCCCCTTCAGGAGCGAAAGGTACTCCTCACGCATTTCGTCCGGCGTAACCGGAATCCGCTCGCCAGTCTCGAGGTCCTCGAACGAACGAGGGGCATCGAAGGGAAAATCGATCTCCGCAGGATCGAGCACCTGGAACACGACGACATCCTGACCCTTGGTCCGCAACGCGCCGAGCGACTTGATGACCTGCTTCGGATCGGCGTAGAGATCGGAGATCAGAACGACGATTCCTTTCCGGGCGAGGCTTTCGGCGATCTGGCTCAGCGGCTTCAGGAGATCGCCTGCCTCGGTCGCCTCGGCCCGGTCGAGAGCGGCGAGGACGAGCCGCCGGTTCCGCACCGACGGCCGGACGTAATCGCCCAGCGTCTCGCCAAACACGGCCGCCCCGATCCGGTCCCGTTGGCTGGCCGACAGGTACGCGAGGCACGCCGTCAGATACTTCGCGTACTCGAGCTTCGTGATCCCCTGCGACCCGTAGGACATCGATCGCGAGGCATCGAGCGCGAAGAACACGTTCGCGTTCGTCTCGGCCTCGTACTCCTTGATGTAGAAGCGGTCGGTGCGGCCGTACACCTTCCAGTCGATCGCCCGGATATCATCGCCGGGCATGTACTCGCGGTGCGAGGCGAAGTCGAGCGAGAGCCCCAGAAACGGCGAGGAATGAAGGCCGGCGATGAACCCCTCCACGACCGAACTGGCCAGCAGCTCGAGGTTTCCGATCCGGGTCAGCACGACGGGGTCGAGGAACCGGGTCCCCGGAACCGCCTTCGAGACGATCTTCGCGCGCATTAGAAGCGCTTCGCTCGCGACACTCGGCTCACATCCCTGACGTGGGCGGCTTGACGTCATCGAGGAGCTTCTCGATCAAGTCGTCCGTGGTCACGCGCTCCGACTCGGCATGAAAGTTCGTCAGGATCCTGTGGCGGAACACCGGCGGCGCCAGCTCGCGGATGTCGTCGAACGACACCGTCACCTCGCCCCGCAGCAGCGCGCGTGCTTTCCCACCGAGCACCAGATACTGCGCCGCGCGAACGCTCGCGCCGTACGCCACGTACTGCTTTATGTAGTCCGGCGTGTCGTCGTGCCCCGGGCGAGTTCTCCGGGCGAGATGGACTGCATATCGGGCGACCGGCTCCGGCATGGGGACCTTCCTGACGAGCCGCTGAAACCCGACGATGTCGTCGGCGCCGATCACCGCCTGCGGCCCCTCGCCGGGGATCGCCGTCGTCGTCTGCACCACCTCGAGCTCCTCGTCTTCCGGCAGGTGGTCGATGTTGATGTGGAACATGAATCGGTCGAGCTGTGCTTCCGGGAGGGGATACGTCCCCTCGAGCTCGATCGGGTTCTGTGTGGCCAGGACGAAGAACGGCTTCGGCAGGTCGTACGTGCGACCCTGAATCGTCACCTGATGCTCCTGCATGGCCTCGAGAAGCGCCGCCTGAGTCTTCGGTGGCGTTCGGTTGATTTCATCGGCCAGCACGATGTTCGCGAACAGCGGCCCCTCCATGAACATGAGGCTGCGTCGTCCGGTGTCCGGGTCTTCCTGGATGATGTCCGTCCCCGTGATGTCCGAAGGCATCAGGTCGGGGGTGAACTGGATCCGGTTGAACTCGAGGTCGAGGACGTCGGCCAGCGTCTGGATAAGCAGCGTCTTGGCGAGACCCGGGACGCCAACGATGAGACTGTTTCCGCCGGCGAACAGCGAGAGGAGCACCTGCTCCACGACGTAGTCCTGGCCGACGATGACCTTCTTCAACTCTCGCCGGATCGTTTCTCCGGACGTGCGGAGCCGCTCCGCCAGATCCGCGTCGTCCACGACCGGCATTGCGGGCGTCGCGGCCGACTCCCCTGGCTCGGGAGTTTGCGGGGCGTCGCCCATCAGGCCTCCACCTGCAACAACTTCCTCGGGCTGAGCTTCCATATCTTCCTCGACAGACTCCGGGTTCAATGCGTGTAGGCGTAGACCACGTAGTTGACAGCCAGCTTGTACGCTTCGTTCGACAACGCGATCGGCACGAAGCCCCGATCGGACCACTCCATGTAGTCGCCAATGTCGTTGTCGCGGTTCACGATCATCATGAGTCGACCGTCCTCCGCATCGTTGTCCTCGTACACCCCCCAATAACTGGAGACACCCCCACGGTACGGGTGCGGCATACGGATCGATTCCTCCTCCAGGTGGAAGAAGGAGTCGAAGATCGGGTGGTCCATCCTGATCTCGACGAGCCGATGCTCCGGCAGCATGTACTGGATCATCCGGACCGTGTTGTCCCACTGCCACAGTCCGGCGAGGTCGTCGAGAATCATGAACCCGCCCTTGAGCAGGTACGCGCGGAGCGTCTCCGCCTCGACCTCGGAGAGCTCCCAGTCGCCCGGCTCGGACAGGTACGCGACGGGATATCGGAAAAGCTCGGGGTCGTCCATCGCGAGAACGTTACTGCCCCCCAGAAAGGGGGTCATGGTCGTGAGTTCGCTCAGGATCTTCGCGAAGTTTCGCTCGGCCACCGGGTAGTCGTGCGCCCACCCGGGGTTCCGGTACGCGCGCCGGGGACTCGTGCGATACATCAACCGCACGAACGTGAAATGCCCGGTGTACTCCGTGTTGAACTGCTGATAGCCGCCGGGGTCGAACCCGAGATTCGACCCGCCCCGATTCTCTTCCTGCGCATTCGCCCGCCCGGGTGCAAGCAGGATGCCGGCACCCGCGAGCAGCCCGATCAGGCTCGTCGCGCCGGCCGCGCGCAGCGCGGAGTGGCGCCGCCTCATCTTCGCTCTCCACCATCTCGAAATTCGATGAGCAGATCGACCGCATCTTCATAGTTGGGAGCGAGTTCCAGCGCTCTGAGTACAACAGATCGAGCTTCCACGGAGGCACCGTCGCGGTGCAGCGACAGCGCGAGGCGATAGTAGGCCCGGGCTCGATCCGCCGGGTCGAGCCCGAGGAGTGCTCGACGCTCGCGAACGGCCGCGGCCCAGTCTCCCGCATCCTCGTGAGACGCCGCGAGCCGCTCGTGCACATCTTGCCGATACGGATCGATCCAGATGGCCCTGTCGAGTGCCCGGCGCATGCCGACCGTGTTGCCCGCCTTCTCTTCGAGGTCCGTCAGGGCGAGGAGGGCACCGAGGTGGTTCTCGTTCACCTCGGTATACGCCCGGTACGCTTCCAGAGCGAGGCTGTCGTCTCCGCGCTCTCCATACAGCCGGCCGAGGAGGTAGGTCGGGGCATCCGGGCCGGCGTATTCGGGGAACACGGCGCGGGCCTCCTCGAGCGCCGCAATCGCCTCGTCTGTACGCCCCGCTTGCTGGTGCTCTGCGGCCGCAGTGAGGAGGGAGACAAACCGTCCGCCAACCGGCCCATCCGCATCGTCGAGGGCCGCGATCGCCGGGCCAAAACGCGACTCGATGTAGGCCGCCAACCGATCGTCCATCGCGGCGAGATCGATGCCGAGCACGGACTCGAAAACCGCCGGCGTCTCGAGACCGTCTCGATAGCCGTCGAGCATGCGGAGGATGACGGCGAACCCGTCTTCCTCCTCGATCATCTGCACGAGGAGCGAGGCCATGAAGTATGAATGTTGCACCTGCCCCGGATAGGCGGGCCGGACGAACCCGTAGTTGAAACGCTCGAGCGAGGGCAGCCGCTCCTCCCGGAACGCACCGAGGAAACCGGGGCTCACGTCGCCTCCCCACCCTTCCCGGGCGTGCCGTTCGTCGAGCACGGCGAGTCCCTCGGAGAGCCAGCGCGGGACCCGGTGGTCCGTGTACCCGAGCGTGAAGGCATGGGAGATCTCGTGCCACAGGGTCGAGCCCCAGTTGAACTCGCCCGCCGAGCGGGCGCTCGGGGAGTCCATGGCCAGCACCGATCCGAAGCTCACTCCCAGCGCGCCGATCCCCGCGAGGCCCACCGTGCGTACGGAGAAATCGGCGTGTCGATCGTAGACTTCCACGGTGATCGGCGTCGGAGGCCGAAATCCGTAACGCACCGACATCGCATCGAAGGCCTCTTCCGCCAGGACCGGCGCATAGATGGCGAGCAGATCCGACTCGTCGGGGTGCATCCGGAAAACGAACCGCTCGCTCGTCGTCACGTCGAACGCCGAGAGGTCGTCGAGGAGTTCGAGCGTGTTCTTGACCCAGACATTGAAGGGGTCTCCGGTGAACGCCCGCTCGAGCGTCTGACGGGCCCCGTCGAGGTCGCCCACGCGCAGCTCGTTCAGCCCGAGGGTGGCATAGGCGGACCAGGACGTCGGATCCAGGTCGATGGCCTTCCGCGCGAATTCGACCGCCTCCGCGTAGCGGTGCGTACGGTAGGCGACCTCGGCCAGCGATTCATACAGGTCGGAGTACGCCGGGTTCAACTCGAGAATCAGGTCGCGTGTTTCCGCGAATGCCGCGGCGTCACCCCGCATGTGGGCGACGGCGGCCAGAGCCGTGAGGGCGTCGAGAGACACCGGATTCGTTTCGAGCGCCCGTTTCGCCTGTTTCTCTGCCGCCTCGACGTCCTGCAGGTCGACATAGAGGCGTGCGAGAAACGCGCGCGCTGCCGGGTCGTTCGGATTGATCTCGAGGCTCGCCTCGGTCAGTTCGATGGCGGCGTACGAGCCGTCGAACTTCGCCCGCTTCGCCCGGGCCAGCATGGCCCCCGCGTGGTTCGGGTTCCGGGCGACGGCCTCATCGAGAAGCGTCCCGGCCTCGAGGCTGTTGAACTTCGAAAGAAACAGCTCGGCCATCATCACGCGCGGTTCGGGATCGCCGGGATCGGCCTCGATCGCCTCGTCATACGCCCGGACCGCATCTTGGAAGAGCTGAGAGTCGCGGTCGCCAAGATACGTCAGAGCCGACCCGACGGCGGAGAGCTCCTCCGCGGACGGATTCGCGGAGGCGTTGTAGAAATCGATGAAGCCGTCGAAGATCCGAACCGCCTCCTCGCGTTCGCCGCGAAACCACAGCAGCTCACCCAGTTCGAGGCGCGCGAGTTCGGCATCCGGCGCGCCGGCCTCGATCGCGGACCGCAACGCCGCCTCGGCTTCGGCGGTCCGGCCGACGACGCGGAGGATCGCCCCCCGGACGCGCTCGAGCTCGGCCGGGTCACTCTCAGCGGCGCGATCGGCCGACCTGGAGAGAGCCTCGAGCGCGTCCTCGTATCGGCCGGTGGCAGCGAGCGCCAGCGCCCACCCGCGCCCGCTCGCGGGGTAGTCCGCGCCCGCGAGCGCCAGCGTCCGATACTCCTTCACCGCCGTTTCGTAGTCGCCGGTCTGGTGTGCTTCGACTGCCGCGGCAAGGTCGGCGGACCCCACGTCCTGGGCGCACGCCGGAACCGGAGGCAGGACGAGGGCCCCGAGCGCCACGGTGATGCAACGCGCTCCGGCGGATGGCCTCCTGCCGAGTCTCATGCCCCGCCGCCACGGTTCCGGATCGCCCGGTTCTTCGCGGCGAGATCGAGCACCAGACGTTCCAGCTCCGCGTCGTATACCGCCGGGTCCATGGAATCCTTCAACCGCCTGAGCTCGGCGATCGCGGCCTCCAGTCGCGTTTTCTCGGCGAGAAGCGCCGCGAGTTCAGGGTCGGCGGCGGCCTGCTCGACGACCGAGCGTCCGGCCGATGCCAGGAAGAACCGGCCGGCGAGCGATCCGTCCGCCCCGGTGGCGGCGGGTTCGGCAGACCCCTCCCGGTCGCCATTGTCGTCCAGCAGGGCATGCTCGGTGAGGAGCTGATTGTCTCGCTCGTAGCGTCGCTCGACCTCGTGGCTCGCGAACTGGAACGCTTCGAGAAGCGAGACCCGTTCGTCCTTGTCCGTGTCCGCCCCGTCGTCGAGAAACGCGTCCACGAAATACGAACCGAAGTAGGTCCATTCCTTTTCCCGTCCCGAGCGCGTCGCCGTCACGACGATCCGGCGCTCGCCGGACAACGCGGACACGAATCCGCCGCTGGCGCTCGCCGTGTTCACGATCGCGATCGTCTGCGTGGAGAACGCGCCCAGCGCCACGGCCAGGTCGTCGCCGCTCATGTCGGGTCCGGGCAGATTGATCCTCGAGTCGTCTCCCTTCGCCGAGCCATGACCGATGAGGACGATCAACACGCCGTCCTGCGGGCCCGCCCGTCCCGCGACCGAGAGGATCTCCGCCTCGAACGCCTCTTTCGTCGACCGGGCGGAGATTCGGCCGGGCGCACGCTCCGGCGCCTCCGCGAGCCAGGTGATGTTCTCTACCGGCACCCCCCAACGCTCCAGGGCGGCCTCCACGAGCGACTCCGCCTGGGAGAAGAAGAGGTCGGAATACTCCGGCTGGCCGCCAAGACCGCTCACGACGATCAGGTGCGTCGAAGGGGTGCCCGCGCCCGTGCCCGCGCCCTGAGCCACGACCGGAACGACGACGCCCGGGGACGCCAGGGCGGCGGCGAGCCCGACGAATGCGACTCGCGTGAACAGCGAGCGGACGACGGTCACGCGAGGTCTCTCCGTCGCCGGTACACCCATTCCCCAGACAGGAACAGCCCCATGAGAAGGAAAAGGATCGGCATGTCCCAGAGCGGACGCTCCTCGCGGAGCGTGTCGCCGCTCTCGGTGTACTGGATCTCCTCGGCGAGGAGACCAGCGTCTTCTGAGGTGTAGAAGCGCCCGCCCGTTTCTTCGGAAATCCTGCGCAGGAGATCCGTGCGTCGACCCGCCCCGAACTGTTCGCGCTGCTGCGGCCCGGCCCGGAAGTAGCCCGTGCCGCTCACGGAGTCGCCCGCGACACCGGCGCTGGCCAGCCCTTCGCCGACGAGCCCCGGTGAGCTGCCGCCCCGCGCCGCCGCCGTCACCTCGACCCGATACAGGCCGGGCTCGACGGGGACGAAGCGACCTTCGTACTCGCCGTCGCGCTCGACCGTCCACTCGAGCGGGACCTGTTCGGGTATGCCGCTCGGGCCCGTGACGGTGGCGGTGACCTCCGCGCCGTTCACCCGCATGTGCCGCGAATCCTCGATCTCCGCACGAATCGTCATGGGCTGGTCGATCGACGCGGCCTCGTCGATCAGATCGAGACGGACCCGCCCCGGCGCATCGTGGATCAGCCACCGCAGCAGCTGACGCCACAGCGTCTCGTGCGTCTCGTCCTCCAGCGGGATGTCGGCGTGCATCTGCCACATCCATATGTCCTGCGCGTTGAACGCGATCGCGAGGCCGCGTCCGTATCGCTGGTACGCGAGCAAGACCCGCTGGTCGCTTCCATCCAGCGGCACGCCGTTCAGCAACGACACCGCACCCGGCTTCACGCGATAGATTTCGTTCACGGAAGTGAGCGGGGGGAGGCTGCCCCAACGGTCCGCCGAAGTGGTCGCATCGCCCGTGAGCCGAATCGCCGGGTGTTGCCTTCCGGCCGGGGTCAGCTCCGGGAGGATCTCCGCGAGGGCCGCGCCGCGAGGTTGTTCGAGAACCACCGGGAGGGCGTCGGCGAGCGGAGTTCCGGCGTATCCGCCCTCCGCGAGCGCGAGGTGCCCGCCAAGGACGAGCAGGCCCCCACCGCGCTGTCCGACGAAGTCGGCGATCATCTGCAGTTGATCGTGCGTGAAGAAACTCGCTTCGACGCTTCCGAGGATGATTCCCGCATACCGGTACAACTCTTCGCGAGTCGTCGGGAATCCCTCCGGCAGCTCTTCGGGGCCGTCCACGTTTTGCCTCAGGAACTTCTCGGTCGCCGTTCTCGTGAGCGTCACGACCTGGAGGTTCTCATCGTCCTTTACCGCGCGGAGCGTATACCCGATCTCGGGCCGAACCTGCCCTTCGAAGTAGAGAATCTTCTTCCGGTCGTTCGCCACCTCCAGGAGCGCCTCCCGCCGGTTGTTCTCGGTGACGACCTCCCCCTCCCTGGCCTCCACGGTGAAGATCAGGCGCCTCGGCCCCGACTCTTCGAGTGTGAACTGGAGCTGGACCGGGATCTCGCCGTCGATGCCGAGCTCGACCTGCTGGGTGCCGACGATCCGTCCATCGTCTTCGACGTCGAGCCGCACGGTCTGCCCCGCGAACCCGGCGTGGGAGAGGATGACATCGGCGATCATGGTCGTGCCCTCGAGCGCGCGCCGCGGCAACTCCACGCGGCGCACTTCGAGATCGGGCGCTATGCGTTCCGCGCCGATCCCGATCGTGTGCACCGGGAGCCCGGACGCCTGGAACGCCAGCAAGCTCTCCGCCAGGGGCTCGTCGGCATTGTCGGCCCCATCGGTCACGAGCACGACCCCCGCCAGAGGCAGCCCTTCCATCTCCTGCCGGACCCGGTCGAGCGCCGCGGGAAGACTCGTCTGCTCGCCGGCGAACGCCATCGCTTCCGGAGCGTCGATTCGCGAGGCGTCGGCGTCGAAGGAGTACATGCGGAGCCGGAATCGCTCTTCGAGGGCGCGGCGCAGCGAGCCCGCTTCGTCGACCCCGACGAGGGAATCCGCGTCGGCGCCTCCGAAGAGTTCGATGACCCGGTTGCTCCGGGCCTCCGACCCCTCGTCGGCGACCCGCATGCTCCTCGAGTCGTCGAGCAGCACCACCACGTAGTTCCGGCGCGGCACGACCGTCGAGACGACCAGCGTTGGCCGGAAGAGGGCGAACAGAAGGACCCCGATCGTCGCGGTCCGAAGAATCCCCAGAACCCAACGATCACGGGACGTGACGGTCGGTCCGATGGTTCGGTAACGGAGGAGAAAGGGTACGGCGAGGGCCGTCACGCCCAGGGCAGTGAGGTACACCCATAGCGGGAGGGCCAGGAGGAACTCACCTCGCTCGAAAACCACGGGGCGGTAATTGAACAGGAATTCGAACACGCGGCGCGTTCGCCCCTCCGGTTGTCGACCCAGGCCTCGCGAATCGGATGTCCAACCGCACCGATCCGCCGAACTCCACTATGTACTACGCAACATTCCCGACCCACTACACTGAAACAAGCGTTTCGCTCCGATCGTGCCCCGCGGCCTCTCGGCCCTGAGGTCTCTCGGCACCCGGGCCTCCCGGCGCCGGGGCCTCCCCCGTCCGCGATTCCTCAGCCGATGGAGAAATCCATCGCGAAGGCGAGCGAAAGTGTCGTTGAGAGCGATAGGGAGAGATACCTTGCGTCTCCCCATTCCCGACCCGCAGCCCGGGTACCGGCAGCGCATGCGACAATGTACAACCGAGGGGACAACTCCATGACCGCTTCTTTGACGCCCCGTTGCCACCGTTTCCTACGCACCGGAATCCGCCTCGCCGTCGCAACCCTCACCGGCCTGGTGCTCCTCTCGGCGTCCGTCTCCGGCGCGGCAGCCCAGGACGAGGACGAAGACAGTGACGACGGCCCGCCGACGCTCGATTCCGGGCTGCTCTCCAGCCTGCGGTGGCGGAGCATCGGCCCGGCCGTCGCGTCGGGGCGAATCGCCGACATCGCGATCGACCCTACGGATCGCAGCGTGTGGTACGTCGCCGCGTCATCCGGAAACGTCTGGAAGACGACCAACGCGGGGACGACCTGGGACCCGATCTTCGACAGCTACGGATCGTACTCGATCGGCGCGATCGCGCTCGACCCCGGCAACCACCTGACCTTGTGGGTGGGCACGGGGGAGAACAACGGTCAGCGATCGGTCGGGTACGGGGATGGGATCTACAAGTCGATCGACGGCGGCCGGTCGTTCAAGAACATGGGTCTCGCAACGTCCCGGCATATCGGGATGGTCGCGGTTCACCCCGACGACTCGGACGAGGTCTACGTCGCGGCGATCGGCCCGCTCTGGGAGTCGGGCGGCGAGCGTGGTCTGTACCGCACTCGAGACGGCGGCGAGACCTGGGAGAACGTCCTCGAGATCGATGAAGACACGGGCGTCCACGAGGTGTACTTCGACCCGCGGAACTCCGACGTGATGTACGCGGTCGCCTGGCAGCGTCGGCGTCACCAGTGGACGATGATCGACGGCGGTCCGGGCTCGGGCATCTACAAGTCGGTCGACGGTGGCGACAGCTGGCGCAAGATCAACAAGGGCCTCCCGGGAGGCGACAAAGGCCGGATCGGAATGGCGATTTCACCGCAGAACCCCGACGTCCTTTATGCGATCGTCGAGGCGAGTGGGGACGCGGGCGGAACGTACCGGTCAGAGAACATGGGCGAGAACTGGCGACGCACGTCCGACTACCAGTCGGGCGCGGCCATGTACTACCACGAGCTGTACGCCGACCCGCACCGCTTCGACCGAATTTACGCGCACGACACGTTCATCCAGATGTCGGACGACGGCGGCGAGACGTGGGGCAGGCTTCCGACCGGCGGCGTGCACGTCGATTTCCACGCGATGGCGTTCGACCCTGAAGATCCGGAGCACATCCTCGTGGGGAACGACGGCGGGCTCTACGAAACCTTCGACGCGGGCGAGAGCTGGAACTTCTTCTCGAACCTCCCGATCACCCAGTTCTACAGGGTCGCGACCTCGAACGACGAGCCGTTCTACTACGTGTACGGTGGCACCCAGGACAACAACACGCTGGGCGGCCCCTCGCAGACGGTAAACCGTGCCGGGATTCTCAACTCCGAATGGTACGTGACGCTCGGCGGCGACGGGTTCGACCCGGTCGTCGATTACGACAATCCCGACATCATCTACTCGCAGCTCCAGCACGGCGTCCTCTCGCGCTTCGACCGCGCCTCGAAGGAGCGGCTCGACATCCAGCCGCAGGCGAGCGCCGACGGTCCGCCGCTGCGCTGGTATTGGGATGCGGGAATCCACATGTCGCCGCACGATAGCCACCGGCTCTATTTCGGCGCACAGATCCTCTTTCAGACGGACGATCAGGCGTCGACGTGGCGTCCGATCTCGGGCGACCTGACGCGGAATATCGATCGCAACCAACTCGAGATCATGGGTCGGGTGTGGAGCGTGGATGCGGTCGGGAAGAACCGCTCCACGTCGGCGTTCGGGCACATCGTGTCGATCTCCGAGTCGCCGCTCGCCGAGGGGCTGATCTACGTCGGAACGGATGACGGACTGATCCAGGTGACCGAGGACGGAGGCGGAAGCTGGCGTGCCGTGGAGTCTTTCCCCGGCATTCCGGACACGAGCTTCGTCCACGATGTCGAGGCCTCCGTCCACGACGTCAACACCGTTTTCGCGGTCATCAACAATTTCAAGCGCGGCGACTTCTCTCCGTATGTAATCAAGTCGACGGATCGAGGAGTGACGTGGACGTCGATCTCGGGAGACCTGCCCGAGGGCCCCGCCTTTTCGATCGTCCAGGATCACATCGAGCCCGATCTCCTGTTTCTCGGGACCGAATTCGCGGCCTTCACGTCGGTCGACGGAGGCGCATCGTGGATGAAACTCTCGAGCGGGCTCCCGACCATCCCCGTGCGCGAGCTCGAGATCCAGAAGCGCG
>JBGMQU010000111.1:0-11718 GCA_048060725.1 Gemmatimonadota bacterium
CGGGCACGCGCGGGCCGCATGATCGGCGCCGCTCTCACGGACGAACTCGGGTGGGAGAAGCTGACCTATCTGACCACGCAGATCGGTCATCGGCTGAGCGGGTCGAGCGGCCTCGAACGGGCGATCGCGTGGGCGGATGAGACCATGCGGGCCGAGGGGCTCGACGTGACGCTCCAGCCGGTGATGGTCCCGCACTGGGTGCGCGGGGAGGAGAGCGCCCGCGTGGTCGCCCCCGTGGAGCGGCGGCTGGCGATCCTCGGGCTCGGCAACAGCGTCGGGACCGGTGGCGAGACGATCGAGGCCCCCGTCGTGGTCGTGGGCTCGTTCGACGAGCTCGAGATGCTGGGTCGCGAAGCGGTGGAGGGGAAGATCGTTCTGTTCGCGGTCGAGTGGGAAGGCTACGGCCGGACCGTCCGGTACCGTGGCGGTGGGGCCTCCGCCGCGGCCCGGCTCGGCGCGGTCGCCGCCCTCGTCCGTTCGGCCACCGGGAACAGTCTGTATACGCCGCACACCGGCGCGATGAACTACGCGGCCGATGCGCCCCGCATTCCCGCCGCCGCCGTCACCGTCGAGGACGCCGCGTGGATGCGCCGGATGGCGGAGGCGGGCGAGAGCCTGAGGGTCCGGCTCTACATGGAGGCCGAAATGCTTCCCGACGCGCCCTCGCACAACGTCATCGCGGAGATTCGAGGCAGCGAGCTGCCCGAAGAGGTCGTTGTGATGGGCGGACACTTCGATTCGTGGGACGTCGGCCAGGGGGCGCACGACGACGGCGCGGCGAGCATCGCCGCGTGGCACGCGCTCACCCTCATCAAGCAGCTCGGACTCACACCCCGCCGCACCCTGCGGGTCGTTCTGTGGACGAACGAGGAGAACGGATCACGCGGTGGGGCCGCCTACCGCGAATGGGTCGGCGACGCCGTCTCGAAGCACGTCGCGGCGATCGAGATGGATGGCGGAAACGAGCGTCCGGTCGGATTCGGGGTCACGATCGCCGGGGATGGGCAGGAGCGCGGGCTCGCGATCGCCGGTCAGATCGGCGCGTTACTCGCCGGGCTGGAGGGCGACGAGATCACGGCGGGCGGGGGCGGAGCCGACATCGGTCCGCTCATGCGCGAGGGTGTCCCGGGGCTCGGGTTCCGGACCGTGGGCGAGCACTACTTCGACTGGCACCACACGGACGCCGACACGATCGACAAGATCGAAAAGGTCGACTTCCAGAAGGCCGTCGCGATGCTCGCGGTCATGGGATTCGTGCTCGCGGACATGCCGGGGACGCTGGCCGGCGGCTGATCGGCAGCTGACGGACGGTCACCGAATACGTGCGGCGTAGCGGAGAATCGGCCCGGCAGGACACGAAGCCTCCGTGCACCGTGTCCCATCGGTGAGAACGGAGAGCAACGCGGTGCCGTCGGCAAAGAACTCAAGCTTAACGTAGCCCTGCTCGCCGTGTTGTTCACCGGCGAGAAACGCGGTCCGGCCGACGTCCGTCACGGGTCCGAGCTTGCTGCCCGCGCCGCTGATGATATGGGTTCCGACGCCGAACGCGGACCCGTCCATCACCTGGATTGTGTGTTCGTGCCCGGCGGCGTATACGAACGGTTCCCCCTGATATTCCTGGAAGACGGCCTCGAACCGCTCCCGCATCGCCCGGTTCCTACGGCCGGACAAATCCTGCCCCGTGATGCCCATGTTTCTCAGCCCCGCATACAGAAACGGAATGGGCACGTACAGCCACGGGACGATCTCGGTGAGCGGGAAGAACACGGTCTTCGCCGTGAAGTACCCGCCATGTGGCCCGAACGTCTCGAGCGGGTGGTGCGCGAGCACGATGGCGTGTCGGTAGTCCGGCAGTCCGGCGAGCATGGCATCGAGGTCCTCCAGGACGTCCGATTCGGTCTGGTTCCCGCACCGCGGGTTCCGGCGGCCGACCTCGTCGTGTAGCCACCACTGCGTGTCGAGGAAGATCAGCGAGACGGAATCGCCGAGGGCAATCTGTCGTGGTCCCGGACACCCGTTCGCCGGCGCGACCTCGACGTCGACCCCATTGCTTCGCCGCCGTTCGACGAACTCCGTCTGGTTCTTCATCCGCCGGAGTCCGTCGGAGCGGCCACGCGCCCAATCGTGGTTTCCGGGCGCGAAGACTCCCCGGGCGCCCGTGTTCCTCACCACGTCGATCTGAGTCTCGAGACGAGTGCTGTCGTCCCGGAACCCGGGGTCGCTCACGTCTCGGACACCCGCCCCGTACACGTTGTCGCCCAGAAACGCGACAACCGGAGTGCCGGTTGTCACCGAATTCATGTCGACTTCGAGTTGCTCGAGGACGGCGGTCTTTACGTCGGCGTCGCCGGCGTCGCCGATGAGATAGAGAACCGCAACCGACGCCGGGAGGGAGGCGGGACGCGTTGCTACGGGCAGGCGCGCGGCTCCACAGGCGAGCGGAACCGCGGCGAAAATAAAAACGCACACAGCGCGGATGATCATACAGGCCAAGGTTTTTCGCGGTACCGGGTGGGGCCCGGCAGCTCATGCCGGGCCCCGGATTCACCAATGTACCGGACGCTGCGTCCGATGGCCGCGTCCGCGTCAGAGCGGATCGCCTCTACACGAGTTTTCGACTCGTCCGTAAGGTTCCGGGGTCCACGTGCATCGAACCATTGTTCGAAGGAACGAACGCGAACCGACAGGGAGAGAGGTCGCCCACAAGGGGGACCACATTGGGTCTAGCCGTCAAAGCCGATCCTCATCTTGTAGCCGTTGATGATCTTGCCCCCGGCGAAACACTTGTACCCGGGAGCAAACACGCAACGATCGGTACTGCAGCGGATTTCCGGCATGATCGATATTGCCATGAATCCGGCGACGGTTGCGGCGAGCAGGCTGGCGATGACCTTCTGAGAGATACGATTTCGCATGGTGTCCTCGATTTCGAGAGTTTGGATGTCATGCGAGCGCCCCTCTCCCCTGTCAGTTCATCTAGGAGGAGCCAGTCCGACTCGACCGGAGCGACTCCGAAGCGCGATTGGTCGCGCGAATTGTCGATGGCGACCCCGAAGCCCTCGGGGAGGCCTTCGAGCGGCACAGCCAGCACGTGTATCGGCTGGCGTACGGCATCACGGGGTCGTTGAGCGATGCCGAGGACGTAGTGCAGGACGTGTTCGCGGCCCTGCCGGAGGGGTTGGGTTCGTTCGAGGGCAAGTCGTCGCTGGGTACGTGGCTTCACCGAGTGGCCATCCGCGCCGCAATGATGCGGCTGAGGGAGGAACGATTCATCGACGCGGTCGCCGCGGAAATGGCGGCGCGAAGGACCCTCGGGGACATCACGCGACCGGTGGACCGGGTCGCGCTGGAACGGGCATTGAACGAGATCCCGGATGAGTATCGAATCGTGATCTGGCTGAAAGTCGTCGATGGTTGGTCGCACGCCGAGATCGGCGAGGCGCTCGGACTCAGCCAGAACACGTCGTACCAACGGTTGCACCGCGCGCGGCGCATGCTACGCACCGTGCTTGGCGAGAGGTGAGGGGGATGTACAGGTTCTTGAAGCACCCACCGTATGTGCGCCTGAGCGAGTTCGCGGACGGCACGTTGCCCGCCTCCAGGGCGCGCGAGATGGCGGACCACCTCGAACGGTGCGCGGACTGCCGACGCGAACTCGGGGTCATCCGCGACGCGGACGAGGCCCTGCGGGCGGTCCCGATCCCCGCCATGCCCGAGGGGCTCTTCGAGCGTGTACTCGAACGCCGGGCAAACGGAATCCGCTCGATTCTTCCCGCCGCACCCGTAGGCGTGGTTCGTCGTCGCAGTCGGGTGCCCGCCGTGGCCGCGGTGGGGACGATCCTCCTGGCGGGGGTTTTCACCGTACTCATGCCGAGTCGCGAGGCGCAGGCCGGCGCAAGCGTGCTTTCCCTCGAGGCGATCTCGACCGATGGGGTCACGATCGCCGCCTCCTACGAGCCCGGATCGATACTGCGAGGTCGGCGTTCGGTGCGCGCCCGCGCGCGGATCTGGCTCGAATCGGACCCATCCGCCCCGTTCACAATCGGAATCGGGGTCCTGACTCGCACGGAGAAAGACAGCTTCCAGGGAACCCTGGAGCTGCCCGCCGGGACCGGATATGCGCTGATCGCCCTCGAGGATGCGACGGGTACCGCGATCGACGTGAACGGCGGTGGTTTCTGGGACTACACGAACGTCGAGGACAGCTTCTCGTCGGCCTCCGCGCTGCTCGCGCGCCTCGAAGCGCTGCGGGAACTGTCCGCCAACGGCCTTCTGCCTGCCTCTCAGTTGCGGCGCGCCGCGATCCAGGCGACGGCCCTGCACCCACAGAGCCTCGAACTCTGGGCAGCCCGCGCCGCGTACGAGACGCGCGTCACTGCCCGTTCTTCCGCCCGCGACTCGATGATCGCGCGTCACCGTCTGCGGCTCGCCGAGTTCGTTCGTCGCTCCGTCGCCGGGGAGCCGGATCTGGCCAGGCTGGAGCGGCTGGTGGAGTATGCCGCGATTGTCGAAGACGCCGGAATAACGTCGGAATTGCTCGAGCGTCTGTCTGCCATCGCCCCTGGTCATCGAGTGGTCATGGAGGCCCGGACGGCCGAGCGATTCGCCAATGTGACGGGGTCTGATTACGGTGAGTTTCTCGCGGGTCTCGAGACCGACTTCGAGGAGGCCCACGAGTTCAGTCAGTTCATCGCCGCCATGGGCTATTCGTTCGCCAGGGACGTGGGTGATCCGGTCGAAATCCTCGCGTGGGCGCAGCGTCTCTACGCGGGCGACCCGGATTCCCGTGACGGGATCGCGTTCGATCTCGCGACCGAACCGACCCTGAGGGGAGAGGCCGCCCGACTGCTCCGGGAGCGTCTCGCCTTCTACGCCTCTCCACCCCCATCGTTGCGGGCGCTCCACCAATCGAGCGGCGAGTTTTCCAGCCGAGTGCGGTCGAAGATCGCGACCCTCCAGTCGGCGCTCGGCCGGCTGCTGATCGGCGGAGGAGACCTCGCGGGAGGTCTGGCAGCGCTCGAGGAATCGATCGACAATCGCTGGGATCCCGACGTCGCGTCGCTTCTGATCGAACTGTCCGCATCGGGTACGACGTCTGTCCGGATGCGAGAACTCGAGCGGCTCGTGCGCGTCGATCCGCTGTACGACGGGCCGGTTCCCGCGGCCGGACTCGACGTCTCGGCTTCCGAAGTCCGCGCCGCGGCCGAGCGTCTGGAGAAGCGGCTCCTCCGCGACGCGCGCGCGGCTCGTGTTCCGGATGTTCTTCTTCGATCGGCAGGCGGTGCCGCCGTCCCGGTCGACGACGGCGGCGTGACCTTGCTCGTGCTCTGGCAGGTTCCGCCCGACCCCGATGCAGAGGAGGTGCGAATCCTGGCGGCGGAGGCCCGCCGTCTGTCGGTGGCCGGCGTGCGCCTGTTGATCGCCTCGCCGCAACGGTGGTTCACTGAAACCCGCGGTGTGGCGGATCTCGTCGGAGCCCGACCGGTCGTCGACGAAGACGGTTCGGCGACCGATGGATTCGGCGGTTGGGATCTGTGGGAATATGTCGTTGTGCATGACGGCTCTTATTCCGTCCACTATGAAGTAGAGGACGCGACACGTCTCGCGCTTCTTCGTTCGGAGATTTCCCGCCAGGGGCGCTAGGAGGCTGTCGAGAAACCCTGGCGACGCGCCGGCGCTGCTCGGCAGCTTCCCCGAACCGGCGTCGCGGCGAGGGAGCCGCATTGGATGAGATGCACGAGAGGCACCAAACCTTACGGCGCCTCTCGGAACTCGCCTGCTATCTCAGTTGGAGCGTCGTCTCGGCGACCCCGCCCTTGAGAGCGTCGTAGCGGATCGTGATCGAACCAGAACCGCTCACCAGGTATTCGAGCGTACGCGTCTCGTGACCGCCGAGTCCGCTCCGGACGATGATGCGGTTCAACTGCTCCTGATCGATTCGCTGCGTGGGTCCAGGTCGATGCCGGTCGGCGACCCAGCCGGCGGCGATAACGTCGGCTCCCTCGACCGTGATCAGGTCGGGCCGCACCACGTTGTTCTGCCTGGCCTTCACGGTGATCGTCGGGATCGCCTTATCGTTTACGAAGTCGATCCGGACGCGGTACACGTTGCCACCGATCGACTCGACCGACGTCTCGCCGATCTCCGGCATCGGCATCTCGTCGGCATGGTAGAGCGTGAACGCCATGTTCCGGTGGAAGAGCTCCATGCTCATGAACCGGGGGTTCACGCGACCCGACAGCTTCTTGAACCCGCCCATTTCGACCGCGCCGTACACGGGGTGATCGAACGGCGCCCACTCTACGTACTGGTCGCCGAACTCGAGGAGGTCATCGAAGAAGAAGCGTGACTTCTGACCGGAGATCGGCGAGTTCGGGTCGCGCCCCTGCTCCTGCAGCAGCGGGCTGTTGAAGTACTGTCCGCCGTTCCAGAGTTCGTTGGAGAACGACACGATCCCGAGACCGTCGTTGGTCCAGTCGATCGAGCCGCCATGGACCGTGTAGAGCCCCTGCCAGATGATCAGGTAGTTGTAGTACGGCAGCATCCGTTCGCCGTTCTCGGCGATCTCGTTGTAGACGCGGATGTCCTGTGAGGGATAGTCCCCGTACCATGCCATCCCCGGGCCCCGGAGAATCATCCCGCCCGAGTTATGGAATGACTGGAACCCGGCGATGTTCGGCTTCGTCATCTGGAAATCGTTGATCGCGCGGGCTTCGGGCAGCTGGAACGGGTAGTCCATTGACCCGCCCTGGATGTAGTTCGGCTGCCAGTCCGAGGCGTAGTTGCGGTTGGGATCGTATCCACCGATCGGATCTTCGTTGACCCTGCCGTCGCCGTCGTTGTCGATGCCTTCCGAACCGAGAAGCACCCAATCGCCGACCTCGCCGAGTGGCACTCGCTCCATGATCCGTTTGTCGGCACGGCTGATCCGGTGTGTCCCGGCCCCGGGCACGTACTTGCGGATCTGCTCGATGACGCCGTTTCCATTCAGGTCGTCGGGGCCGTCTTCATCGAAGCGTCCGTCGCCATCGCTGTCCACGGGGATGTGGCCCGTTCGCGCGCCCGACCCCGCGTCGTGCAGGAAGTAGTCGCGTCCGTCGGGATTTACACTCGGCAGGATGTAGAACACGCGCTCGTCGACGAGGCGCGTGATCTCGTCGATGCGTCCGTAGTTCTCCATCAGGTACCAGATGGTGTACAGCGAGACCTCGGCGCCCTGGATCTCGTTTCCGTGGACGTTCGCCTCGATCATCATCGCGGCCTTGGACGCCTCGGGGCCCGTCTCCGGGTTGTTGATCGTCATCAGCCACATCTCGCGGCCGCCGTAACTGTCGCCGAGCGACTGGAGCGAGAGGAACTGCGGCCACGTCTGCTCCATCAGGCGCATGCGATCGCCGATCTGTTCGTGATCGAGCCAGCGGTCCCACGTCAGGGGCAGCGTGTGTTCCGGGTCCGATCCGCCCCCCGTGTTCTGCTGCGCGGTGAGCGGCGTGGCGAACGCACCGAGTGCGATGGCGACGACCGCGACCTTCGTCTTCATTCCGTTTCCTCGTGTCGTGGTCATGGCGCTACCTCAACGTGACGGTGGAAGAGTCCGTGCCGCCCTTTTGGGACCTCACACGAATCTCGACCTGCCCGCCCGACCGTCCGCGAATGACCCAGGTGACCTTCTCTCTCGTTCCAGACCCCTCGAGCCGCTGGATCGTGTAGCTCTTCGGCGCGCCCGAGACGATCGCGTCGGGATCGATCTGGATCTGAACGGTTGTGGGCTGCACCGACCGGGAGATCACGCCATGTCTGAGAGATGTGGGGAGAAATCCGGAGTTCGCCACTTCGACCTCCACCGTGAAGAGGCCTCCGCCGTGGGCCGTCACTTCGGTGTCGACGATCGTCACGCGGGGCAGCATCCCCGCGAGTCGGACGAGGAACTCGCCGTGTCGCTCGCCGAGATCCGCGAGGTCCGCCTCCGGCGGGTTCGTCGTCGCGTACGGCACGAAGCCACCGATCTCGACCTGCCCGAGAGTGGGGTGCGAGTAGGCCGTCCAGTCGACGAAGGCGTCGACCCCGGCGTCCTCCAGGGCCGCGAGGACCTCGGCGTCGATTCCGTCACCGGCGTCACCGCCTCTACCGGTGCGCTGCCCGGCTCCGCCAGCCCGCCGCCCGGCTCCGCCAGCCCGCCGCCCGGCTCCGCCAACTTCGCCCTCGGCTGCACGGGCTCTCTCGCCCTGCGCTGGCTCGCCCTCGCCCTCGGACTCGTCTTCCTCCCCGTCGCCTTTCGTACCGGAGAGTCCCCATCCCTGGGTGCTGAACGACGGGACGCCGAACTGGTAGTAGCCGTATTGGAAGAACGCCCCGGCCGCGGTCCGGTTGAGACCGACCGTCTCGATTCCAGTGAGCTCCTTGTAAGCGTCGGAGACCGTCTTGAAGTACACCTGGTCGTCGGCGTCAACGGTCACCGCAGGGCGCCGACCCGCGGAGGGATCGTTGTCGCGCCCGGGCTGCGCGCCGCGCAACCCGCCACTGCCGAATCCACCGAATCTGCCGAATCCACCGAACCTGCCGAATCCGCCGCCGCCGGCCGCCCCGAACACGCCGACATCGTACAGCCCGTCGAACGATGCGTTGGCGAACGTCACGAGGTCGAGAAGGCGCGCGTCGGCGAGTGTGCCGCCGGAGTTCGGCGGGGTCACGAGGTTGTCGGAGTGACCAAACGTGAGAATCGCGCCGATGTTCCGGTGCACGATCACGAACTCCATCAGTCCGCGGCTTTCCAGTTCGCTCACCATGTGGACGCCGGCGTCGGCGGCCCAATAGGGGTACTCGTGCTGGAAGTTGCGGTTGAGGTCCGTCCCGCCGGGTCCATCCTCGTTGATGAACCCGTCGCCGTCCGTGTCCGTCCCTTCCCAGTACAGCGTGTGGGTTCCGGTCTCGGCTTTCGTGGCGTCGGCGCGCTTCATCAGCCGCGGATCGTCCGGATCGACCATGAAGGCTCCACCGGCCTCGGCGACTCTCATCACCGTGATCATGCCGTCACCGTTCAGGTCCTCCGGGCCGTCTTCGTCGAGCCGCCCATCGTTGTCGTCGTCGTAGGGGCTGTCGTTGCCGCGCCGTTCCCACCGAAGACTCGCGAACATCGCCTCGGCGCCGTCAGGATTGAGACGGGGGATCACGTATACGACCTGCGTGTTCAGCATCTCCTGAACCGCCGGGTCTGCGGCGTGGGTGAGCAGATACCGGATCATCTCGACCGCGTTCGAACTCCCGATGACGTGGTCGCCCTCGAGGTTGGCGACGACCAGTAGGCTCGGTCGATCCGGGAGGCTCGCTCCGCTCTGGTTCGCGATCTCGACGACCCACACCTCACGGCCCCCGAGGGTCGTGGCGATCGAACTCATCGATGCGAGGTTGGAGCCCCCGGTCAACGATCGAAGTTCGGCTGTGAGTCCGTCGTAGTCGCGGTAGGTCGCCTGGGCGTAGCCGGGCGCCGGTAGTAACAGGGCCGATGTGGCCACGCCGGCAAGGATCGCGCGGAAGCTCGATCGTCGCACTGGTCGAATGCGCACGTTTCGACATCTCCTGATTGGGGAAGGCAGAAGAGGATAGATCGCCATGTCTCGTCCCTCAGACAACACACGAGGGCCCACGAGAGATGCGCCCGGGCATTTCGGACGGCGGCGACCGCGTGCCACGAATACGCTCCGGCGTCGGTCCATCATGAGCGCGAAACGGTCGGCTTTCCGTTCTCGTAGGTGAAGAACGTCCGGAAGTCGGCCATCGTCCAGCTTGCAGCGAGCCGTCCGCCTCGTGAGCTTGCCAGGTCACGCATACGAATGTTTTCGCAGGTCCAGGAGCAGAGAATGGCACGGAAGACCGCCTTTGCCGCATTCCCCCTCGCCATCGTCGCGATCGCAGCGGCGTTGCTTGTTCTTCCGGCGATGAACCGCACCGTAGTCATCGCCGCGGACGAAATGGGAGCCTTCGGGTTCGAACCCGGTGAACTCGTCGCAGAGTTCAAGTACCGGGATGTCGAGGGCAAGAAGGGATCGTTGGCCTCGCTTCTCGATGGAAACGACGCGCTCGTCATCGTCATGCGTACGTCGGAGTGCCCGGTCTCGAAGCGCTACGGTACCCGGCTCGCCGAACTCGAGAAGGCGTACGGCGACGCCGGTGTCCAGTTTGTCTATCTGAACATCAGCGAGCAGGACTCGTACGAAGACGTGGCGGAGGACATCGAGCGCTTCGGGTTCGAGGCCCCTTACATCCTCGACCCCGAGCGGCATATCGGTTCGCGGCTCCAGGCGAACGTGTCCTCGGAAGTGTTCGTCATCGATCGCGCGCGGACGCTGCGCTACCGCGGAGCCGTCGACGATCAGCACGGAATCACGTTTTCGAACCCGGCGGTCAGTCACCACTACCTGCGCGACGCGATCGATCAGGTCCTGGCCGGCGTCGATGTAGAGACGCCGTACGCCGAGGCGTCCGGATGCTACCTCGAAGGCGACGTCGCATACGTGCCGCAACGCGACGTGACGTACCACAGCCGGGTCAGCAGGATCATCAACACCAACTGCGTCACGTGTCATCGCGATGGTGGGGTGGGGCCGTTCGCGCTCGACAGCTACGAGCAGGTGTACGGCTTCCGTCACATGGTCCAGTTCATGGTGAGCGAGGGCCTGATGCCGCCGTGGTTCGCGGCGCCGGAGCACGGCGAGTGGGCCAACGATCGCAGCCTCTCGGCTCGTGACAAGCGCGACTTGTTGTCATGGATCGACGCGGGGGCACCGGAGGGCGACGCGACGCTCGCGGTGCTGCCTCGCAATCTGGCGCCCGGTTGGATGCTCGGCGTGGAGCCCGACACGATCATCACGATCCCGGCGCCTCAGGACGTTCCGGCGGACGGTGTGCTGGACTACCGGCATGTCTATGTCGAGACGAACTGGCCCGAGGACCGGTGGGTTCGCGCGGCGGAGGTGGTTCCGACGGCGACTCAGGTGACCCACCACGTGATCGTCTATCTCGAGGAAGAGGACGCCGAGGAACGGGGCGGTTGGCTTGTCGGATACGCGCCCGGGGTGCCGGTGCGCTCGTGGGGTGAGGCCGGCAAGCGGATTCCCGCCGGGCAGACCCTGATGTTCGAACTCCACTACACGACGAACGGCGAGGCGACCGTCGACGAGACCCGGGTCGGTCTCTACTTCCACGACGAAGAGCCGGCCGACGAAGTCTTCATGGCCGCGGTCGCGACGCAGGATTTCGAGATTCCGGCCCACTCGTCGAACCACGAGGTCGTCGCGGAACTGGAGTTCGAGCGTGCGGGACGCATCATTTCCTACCTGCCACACATGCACTTGCGCGGGAAGGCGTTTCGGTACGATTTGGTTCGGGCCGATGGAACCACGGAAGTCATCCTGGACGTGCCCCGCTACGATTTCAACTGGCAGCTCGTATACAAACCGGTACAGCCGTTGGAGATCCACGCGGGTGACAAGCTCATCGGGACCGCATGGTACGACAACAGCGAGGCGAACCCGGCGAATCCGGACCCGAGCGGACCAGTTACCTACGGCGAGCAGAGCTTCGAGGAGATGATGTTCGGTTTCTTCGAGTTTATTCCTGGAAAGTCGGCAGGTACGGAGACGTCGCAGCAGGATCAGTAGCGATTCCCGCCTCTCCCGCCGGGCGCGGGTGAGTGACCCCGGAGGAGCCGCCCGCCGACGG
>JBGMQU010000112.1:0-11582 GCA_048060725.1 Gemmatimonadota bacterium
CGATTTTGGCCTGCGTGACGTCTCACGCCTCGCCAGGGGTGCGATCGGCGCCGACGTCAACGGCTACCGATCGGAGTTCGTACACCTGGTGGAGCGCGCGAGGGAACTCGATCTGGTGGAAGACCGCTAGGGGAACCTCTGCACAAGTAGGATGCACCTGCGCCCGGACGAGGCCGGGCGCGGGTACCCGTGTCGAACGTTCCGCGGCCGTTTCCGTTGCGAAACTCGTGCGATGGCCGCAGCGTAGGCGCCAATCACGCGCCGTGGCACCGGCTTCGCCCACTCTTGAAGATACGCGTCTCACATGATTACGATCCAACCGATTCCCCGGGCTCTGGTGCCGATCGACTCTGACGCCGCCGCCCGTGTCAGCGCCCCGAACTACGACGAGTTTCAGGGCGATCGCGAGATCTGGGAGCTCCTCCAGTCCACGCCGGAGAGCGTGCTCGCGGTCACGATGGCGCATTGTGACGCGCCCACGTTCGAAGCGGTTGCCGCCGGAGACTCGGCCGAATCGCGCGCGCGGGCCGCGGCAAACATGAAACGACTGATCGATTCGCCTCTGACGCGCGCGATGTCCCGGATCCTGTACTGCTACGAGATCGTCGACCCCGAGCGACCGGGCGTGCGCCAGATCGGCCTCGGTGGCATGGGCCGTACGGACGAGATTCGGACGGATGCGACCCCCGAGGGTCCGATCATCCGGAACGAGGGCGTGCGTGAACCGAAGGCCCGCGGCCGGGCCAGGCTGATCGAGGCGACCTCGGCGATCATCGGAACGGTCAACAACGCGGTTCCGGACCCGAGCGGGCGGTTCTCCTCCAGCCTCGAAGCATATGCAGATGCGCGACCGCCCGACTTCGAAGTGCGGGACGCTGCGGGGAACGCTCATCGCATCTGGATCATCGGGGAACCGGGAGAGATCGCCCGATTCCAGCACCTCCTGTCGGAAGAACCGGAAGCCTACGTGGCCGACGGGAACCACCGGAGCGCCGCCGCGGCGATGCTCGGGTACGACTTCTTCCTCACCGTGTTCTTCCCGGCCGATCGGATGGGCATCAAGGCATACAACAGACTCGTGCGGGCGCCGCTAGACCGCTCCGCGCTCGCCGGCGCCCTCGACATCGTGGGACCGGCGCCGGAGACGCCCTATCAACCGGCGAAGATCCACGACCTCGGGGTGTACTCGGCCGCGGAAGGGTGGCTGGCGCTCCGGCCACGCGACGGCTCCTACGACCCGACCGACGCGGCGGCCTCGATCGATCATGCGATCGTCCAGGATCGGCTGTTCGCGTCGGCGCTGGGGATCGAGGATGCCGGCGACGCGCGGCTGACCTTCGTCGGGGCGAACAAGGACGCGGCGTGGTTGCAGCGTGAGGTGGATGAGGGTCGCGCGGAGTTCGCGGTCACGATACCCCCGGTCACGATGACGCAATTCATTCAGGTGTGTCGTCAGGGCCGGATGATGCCCCCGAAGTCGACCTGGTTCGAGCCCAAGATTCGGAGCGGGCTCGTCATGGCGCTGATCTAGAAGGCCCAGCGGAAGCAGATTCTCAGGAGAGGGCCCTCAGGAGCGGGCCCTCAGTTCGCCACGGTCGATCTTCCCGAGGTGCGTGCGCGGGAGATCTTCGACGACGTGTACCACGGCGGGGGCCTTGTACGAGGCGAGACGAGAGGCGACGTGCTCCCGCAGCGCATCCGCGAGGTCCTCGGCGAGGTCTTCGGTCGCGCCGGGCGTGGGGATGACCCACGCGACGGGCCTCACGAGACCCTCGGGGCTCGGCGCCCCGACCACCGCCGCCTCGGCGACTCCTCCGTGTTCGACCAGGCAATTCTCGACCTCCTTCGGCGACAGCCACTTCCCCTTCACCTTGAGCATGTCGTCGCCCCGGCCGCAGTAGCGGAACACCCCGTCCGCATCGCGCTCGATCATGTCGCCCGACACATACCACTCTCCACGAAACGCCTCACGGGTCTTCCGGGCCCGCCTCCAGTATCCGAGCGCCAGCGAATTCCCGCGCACCCACAGCCAGCCGACCTCTCCGTCCGGTAGATCGACCCCCTCGTCGTCCCGAACGCGCACGTCGAAACCGGGGACGACGGTGCCAAGCGTCCCCGGGTGCACCTCGCCGGGCCGATTGGAGAGGAAGATGTGCCACATTTCGGCCGTCCCGAGGCCGTCGAGCAAGTCGACACCCACCGCGTCATTCCATCTCCGGTGGAGTTCGGCCGGGAGTGCCTCCCCCGCGGAGGTGGCAATCCGCAGGCTGCTCAGATCGCGATCCGCCAGCCGCTCGTCGGCCAGGAGCTGATGGATCATGGTGGGGACGTTTACGAGGATCGTCGGCCGGAAACGCTCGATCGCGTCGAGGAGGGTTTCGGGCGTGCACCGCTCTGCGAACAGCGCCGTGGCCCCACCGACCGCGAAGGGAAACAGCAGGTTCGAGCCCGTGGCGTATCCGAAGAACAGTTTCGGAACCGAGAGCGTGATGTCGGTCTCCTCGTAGCCGATCACGTCCCGGGCGTAGCACTCCGTCGTGTTCGCGAACGACGTGTGAGTCTGCACGACGGCCTTCGGGTGGCCCGTCGTGCCCCCGCTGAACAGCCAGATCGCCGGATCATCGGGGTGCGTCTGCACGGTTTCGAGCTCGGCCGAGATGGCCTCCGCACGCTCGCGAAACGCCGGGCCATCGACGACGAAGATGTCGCGCGGGGTACGCCGCGCCGGCTCGCCTCCCCCGATGCCCGCCTTCGCCTTTTCGGCGACGCTTCGGAAGAACGGCGCGCGATCGGCGCTCACGAGGAGGACGGCGCCTCCAGTGTAGTCGAAGAAGTACGCGATCTCGTCTGGCTTTATGTGCGGATTCAGCATCACGACAACCGCACCGATCTTGAGCGTCCCGAAGATCGCCGCGACGAACTCGGGGCCATCCGGCAGCGCGATCAGCACGCGCTCTTCGGGCCTCACTCCTGCACGGAGCAGGAGATTTCCGTAACGATTCGCCAACTCATCGACGTCGGCGTAGGTGAATTCACCGTCGGCGGTGAGGATGGCGACGCGATCACCTCGACCCTCGGCGAGGCGATCACCGAGGAAGTAGTCGGCGATGTTGAATCGGTCCGGCGGCTCGAATGGCATGCCGGACGGTATCGGCCCCGCATCGCAGTGGTCAATCATCGGGGGTTGCGCCGCTTCGACGATCGGCGTTACCGGGGCTGCATGACCGTCCTCCGTCTTGCCGACACGACCTGGGAACGAGTGCGCGGGCTCGATCGCGAACGCACGGTCGCGATCCTGCCGACCGGGGCGACGGAGGCGCACGGGCCCCACCTCCCGCTCGATACGGACGTCACGATCGCTGAGGCGATGGCGGAGGCCGGCGGAGATCTGCTGGCTGCACGAGGCCTCGGCGTCATCATCCTCCCTGCGCTCGCATACACGCCCGCCCCGTTCGCGGCCGCGTTCTCCGGCACGATCAGCATACGCCCCGAGACCGCGGCGGCTCTAGTGGTCGACATCGCCACCAGCCTCCATCGAACCGGTCTCGGATGTCTCGCGATCGCGAACGCCCATTTCGACCCCGCCCACCTCGGGGCGCTGCACGCCGCGACCGAGGCGATCGCCGAGCGGGCGTTGATGACGATCGCGTTTCCAGACGTCACCCGGAAGCCGTGGGGCTCGCGGCTCACGGAGGAATTCCGGAGCGGTGCGTGCCACGCCGGTCGGTACGAGGGCTCGGTCGTCCTGGCCCGAACCCCCGAGCGCGTGGACACGGATGCCATGCGCAGCCTGCCGCCCAATCCCGTCTCGCTCTCCGAGGCGATCCAGGACGGGAAGCGCAACTTCGCGGAAGCCGGGGGAGACCGTGCATACTTCGGGAGCCCGAGCGAAGCCACCGCCGAAGAAGGGCGGGCGACGATCGCGACGCTGGGCCAGATTCTCGCCGAGTCGGTGTGCGACGCGCTCGGCATCGAGTGCGACGAGAAGGACGAGAAGGAGGGGAAGAAGGAATGAGTCTCGAAGGCAGGGGCGCGGTCGTCACCGGAGGCGGCCGGGGGATCGGAGCGGCCGTGGCCCGCTCGCTGGCCGAGGCGGGCGCTCGCGTGGTCGTCGCGGCCCGGAGCGCCGGCGAGATCGAGGCGGTGGCCACCGCGCTACGAAGCGGTGGAATCGACGCGTGGGCGGTGCGGGTCGACGTGGCCGAGCCCGACAGCATCACGGCGCTCTTCGAACGGGCCCGCGAACACCTCGGCGAGGTCGACATCCTCGTCAACAACGCGGGCATCGCCACGGCGGCACCGACCGTCCGGCTCACGCTGGCAGACTGGAACCGGCTGCTGGCCGTGAACGCGACCGGCACGTTCCTGAGCACCCAGGCAGTGCTCGCCGGGATGATCGACCGCGGGTGGGGCCGGATCGTGAACGTCGCGTCCGTCGCCGGCCTGCGGGGCGCGAGCTACATCGCCGGGTATTCCGCGTCGAAGCACGCCGTGATCGGGCTCACCCGGTCGGTCGCGGCGGAGGTCGCGCGGGCCGGCGTGACCGTGAACGCGGTATGCCCGGGGTACGTGGACACGCCGATGACGGACGCCTCGATCGCCAACATCGTCGAGAAGACCGGCAAGAGCGCGGAGGAAGCGCTCGAGGCCATCCTCGCGACGACGCCGCAGCGTCGCCTGATCACAGCCGGCGAGGTCTCCTCCGCCGTGATGTTCCTGTGCGAGGACGGCGCGCGCGGAATCAACGGACAGACGATCGTGCTGGACGGCGGCGCGATCGGCGGGCTGAACTGACATGTCTTTCGAGATCTTCAACCCGGAAGCGCTGGGCCCTCCGAGCGGCTGGAACAACGGGCTGCTCGCCGATGCGGGGGGGCGCGTGCTCTTCGTGGCCGGCCAGGCCGCGTCCGACCGCGACGGTCGCATCGTTTCGGATGACTTCGTGATCCAGTTCTCCACGTGCCTCGACAAAATTATCTCGGTCGTGATCGAGGCGGGCGGGAACGCCGCCGACATCGGCCGGCTGACGATCTTCGTCACCGACATCGACGAGTACCGCGACTCCCGGCGTGCCCTCGGCGCCGCGTACCGTGAACGGATGGGCCGTCACTTCCCGGCCATGGCGCTGGTCCAGGTAAGCGGGCTCGTTGACGAGGGAGCGAAACTGGAGATCGAAGCCACGGCCGTCCTGTCCTCCTGAAACGGAGTCGTGCCCGGTGATTTCACCACAGACATTTCTGTACTCGGTCGACTCGGAGACGTCGGTCGCGACGATCACGCTCAACCGCCCCGATCGTCTGAACGCACTCACGTTCGACGTGTACGATGAGCTCCGAAACACGTTCTACGCGCTCGACAGCGAGGAGGGCGTCCGTGCGATCGTGATCACCGGGGCGGGACGCGCGTTCTGCTCGGGCGGCGACGTGGAGGACATCATCGGGCGGCTCTTCTCCTACGACGCCGACGGCCTGCTCGAGTTCACCCGCATGACGTGTGATCTGATCCTGGCGATTCGGACGTGCCGTCGCCCCGTGGTTGCGGCCCTGAACGGCACCGTCGCGGGCGCGGGCGCGGTCATCGCGACGGCCTGCGACATTCGGATCGCATCGCAGACCGCCAAGATCGCCTACCTGTTCACGAAGGTCGGGCTCTCGGGCGCCGATATGGGGTCGTCGTGGATGCTGCCGCGCATCATCGGGCTGGGACGCGCCACCGACCTGCTGATGACCGGGAGGTTCCTTTCCGCCGTGGAGGCCGAGGCGATCGGCCTGTACAACCGCGTCGTGCCCGAGGGAGAGGCGCTGTCGGAGGCGACCGCCTTCGCCGAGCGGCTGGCGACCGGCCCCTCGCATGCGCTCGCCGTCACGAAGGAGGCGCTGGACGCCGAGGCCCACATGACGCTCGCCGACGCGCTCGAGGCCGAGGCGCAGGCGCAGGCCATCTGTATGGAGGACCCGAATTTCCGCGAGGCGTACGACGCCTTCGTCGGGAAGCGCCCCCCCGTGTTCGGGTGATCGATCTCGCGCCCGTCCGCGCCTTCCTCGAACCGCGCCACCACGAAATGGGTCGACTCGCGCTCGAGTTCGGCGCCCGGGAACTCGTCGGACACCACCCCGCGAGCGACGACGAGGCCCGCGACCTCGCCCGGCGATGGTGCCGCGCGCTGGGCGAGCGGGGGATGCTGGCCCCGGTTCGCGAACAGGACTTCCGTGCCTGTTGCGTCCTTCGCGAGACGCTCGCCGCGTTCGCGCCGCTCGCCGACGCGATGTTCGCGCTGCAGGCCCTCGGCTCGACGCCGATCGCGCTCGCCGGGTCGGAAGGGCTGCGGGCCGAGTGGCTCGAACCCGCGATCGCCGGGGAGCGAATCGCGGCCTTCGCCATGACCGAGCCGGGGGCGGGTTCCGACGTCGGCGCGATCGCCACCACCGCGGTTCGCGACGGCGACGCATACGTGATCGATGGCACCAAGACGCTGATTTCCAACGCGGGCATCGCCGACTTCTACGTCGTGTTCGCCTCGACCGATCCCACCGCCGGCACGCGCGGTCTGTCTGCGTTCGTGGTTCCGGCCGATGCCGATGGATTCCGCTTCGTCCGTCCCCTCATCATGTCCGACCCTCACCCGCTGGGAGACATCGCGTTCGACGCCTGCCGCATTCCCGCGTCGAACCGGCTCGGGGAGGAAGGCGACGGATTCAAGATCGGGATGTCGACGCTCGACCGTCTGCGTCCGACGGTAGGGGCGGCGGCCTGCGGAATGGCCGCCAGGGCCCTCGAGGAGGCCCTGAGCCACGCCCGCGAGCGCCGCCAGTTCGAGCAGCCGCTCGCCGAGTTCCAGATCATCCAGGAGAAGCTCGGCCGCATGGCCACGGAGCTGACGGCCGCCCGTCTGCTCGTATACCGAGCCGCCTGGGAGCGCGACGGGGGCGCGGACCGCACCGACCTCGAGGCGGCGATGGCGAAGTCGTTCGCAACCGAGACGGCGCAGCGCGTGGTGGACGAGGCGGTGCAGATCGTCGGCGGTCGGGGCACCCTCGCCGACCACCCGGTAGATCAGCTGTACCGTGCCGTGCGGTCCCTGCGCATCTACGAGGGCACCACGGAGATCCAGCGTCTGATCGTGGCCCGCCACCTCCTGGCGGGGTCGGAGGCGACGTGAAGATCGTCTGTGTGGGCGGTGGCCCGGCGGGGCTCTACTTCGCGATCCTCATGAAGCTGGCCGACGCCGATCACGACATCCTCGTGGTCGAACGGAACCGCCCCGACGACACGTTCGGGTTCGGCGTGGTCTTCTCCGATGCCACCCTCGAGGAGTTCGCCGAGGCCGACCGCGCCAGCTACGACGCGATCACGCGATCGTTCTATCACTGGGACGACATCGACATCCACTATGGGGGAGAGTGCCTGTCTTCCTCCGGTCACGGATTCAGCGGCATGTCGCGGCAGACGCTGCTGGAGATCCTCGTCGCGCGGTGTCTCGAACTCGGCGTGCGTCTGGAGTTCGGGACGGAGGTGGAGACGCTCGACGACTACGCCGACGCCGATCTCATCGTGGCGGCCGACGGCGTGAACAGCCGAATCCGGGAAGACGGGGCCGAAGCGTTCGGGCCGTCGGTCGACGAGCGACCCAACCGATTCGTCTGGCTGGGGACGACCAAACCCTTTCCCGCGTTCACGTTCTATTTTCGGGGGAACGAGCACGGGATGTGGCGCGTCCATGCCTACCAGTATCGGGCGGAAACCGGCGACGCGGAGCCGATCTCGACGTTTATCGTGGAGGCGACCGACGAGGCCTGGCGAGTCTCGGGAATGGACAAGGCCAGCGAGGCCGAGACGGTGGCGTTTCTGGAGACGCTGTTCGCAGGAGAGCTCGAAGGCCACGCGCTGGCTGCAAACCGGTCGCTCTGGCGTCGGTTCCCCACCGTCCGAAACCGCTGCTGGCGCGACGGGAACGTCGTGCTCCTGGGTGACGCCGCTCACACCGCGCACTTTTCCATCGGGTCGGGCACGCGGATCGCGATGATCGACGCGATCGCGCTGCGCGACGCGCTGCTCGCAACGGACGCCGCGGTGGCCGGGCACGCGAGCGGCGACATCGCAGCGGTGCCGGGGGGCGGCGACGTCGGGGCGGCGCTGGCCGCCTACGAAGACGAGCGAAGGCCGGACGTCGAGAGCATCCAGCGGGCCGCCCAGGCCAGCCTCGAGTGGTTCGAGGGGACCGAACGGTTCATGGCGACTCCGCCGCTCCAGTTCGCATTCAACCTGCTCACGCGCAGTCTAAGGATCACGCACCAGAACCTCGAGATGCGCGACCCGGACTTCACGGCCCGCGTCGACGCATGGTTCGCGGGCGAGGCTGCGTCGCAGAGTGGGGTCGACGTCCCGACCCGACCCGCGCCGCCCCCCCTGTTCACGCCGTTTCGGTTGCGCGATCTGGTGATCCCGAATCGGGTGGTCGTGTCGGCGATGTGCCAGTACGTCGCCGACGACGGACAGCCGGATGATTGGCACTTCGTCCACCTGGCCAGTCGGGCCGTCGGCGGGGCAGGGCTCGTCATGTCGGAGATGACGGACGTGAGTCGGGACGGCCGGATCTCGCCCGGGTGTGCCGGCCTCTATCGCCCCGAGCATGTCGGCGGCTGGCGGCGGATCGTCGACTTCGTGCACTCGCGCACCGAGGCGCGCATCGGCATGCAGCTAGGGCACGCCGGCCGGAAGGGCTCGACCCGTCTCCCCTGGGACGGCGACACCGAGCCGCTCGATGCCGGCGGGTGGGACATCATGTCCGCGTCCCCGATCCCCTACTTCGAACACAGCCCGGTGCCGCGCGAGATGACGCGCGAGGACATGGACGACGTGATCGCGGACTACGTCCGCGCGACCGAGATGGCCGACGAGGCCGGCTTCGATCTTCTCGAGGTCCACTTCGCGCACGGGTATCTGCTCGCGAGCTTCGTCTCGCCGCTCACCAACGTTCGGGAGGACGAGTACGGCGGATCGATCGAGGGGCGGCTCCGTTTTCCGCTCGAGGTTTTTCGTGCGGTCAGGGGCGTCTGGCCCGACGAGAAGCCCATCTCCGTCCGAATCTCCGCCGTCGACTGGGCCCCCGGCGGGCTCGACGCGGACGGCGCCGTGGATGTCGCGTGCCGGCTCAAGGCCGCGGGGGTCGACATCATCGACGTGTCGGCCGGCCAGACCGTGCCCGACCAGAAACCTGTATACGGACGACAGTACCAGACGCCCTTTTCCGACCGCATCCGGCACGACGCCGACATCGCGACCATGGCGGTCGGCAACATCTCGTCGTTCATGGATGTGAACACGATCCTCGCCGCTGGACGCGCCGATCTCTGCTGCCTCGCGCGAGCGCACCTGTTCGAGCCGTACTGGACGCGGCACGCCGCCGCCGCCCTGGGACACGAATTGCCCTGGCCGCTTCCCTACTCGACCCTGGATCGCTACACGCCCAGGTTCGAATGGGGGTATTGATGGGGGTCCTCGTGTGACCCAACCCGACACTCAGATCCCACCGATTCCGAGGACGCCGTGAGCCACGACAAGTACACGACCTATACCCGCTACCTGATGATCGATGAGTTGCTTTCTCTTCAGCGGGAGCGTTCGGCGCTGGAGGGTGGCGATCCCGAGCACGACGAGATGCTCTTCATCATCATTCACCAGGTGTACGAGCTGTGGTTCAAGCAGCTCCTGCACGAGCTCGACTACGCTCGTGAGCTTCTGGCTCAGGACGACCTTCGCCGGGTGCTTCACACGATGAAGCGCGTGCTAACGATCCTGAAGGTGCTCGTCGCTCAACTCGACATCCTCGAGACGATGACTCCCATGGATTTTCTCGCATTCCGGAGCCGGCTCGAGGAGGCGAGCGGCCTCCAGTCGTTTCAGTTCCGCGAGCTCGAGTTCGTGCTGGGCGCGAGGCGACCCGAAGTCTTCGACCGCTACCCGCCGGGGAGCGAGGCGCGCGCGCGCGTGGAGCGGCGCTTCAACGAACCGAGCCTCTGGGACTCCGTGTTGCGGTTTCTGCACGGCCGCGGATTCGACATGCCCGAGGCCGTTCTCGAGCGAGACGTCACGGAGCCGTGCGGCGAGGACGCGGACGTACAGACCGCGCTCATTCGCGTCTACCGAGAGGATCCTGCTCTGGTGCCGCTCTGCGAACGGCTGGTGGACCTGGACGAGGGAATCCAGGAGTGGCGGTACCGGCACGTGAAGATGGTCGAGCGGACGATCGGCGCGAAACGCGGGACGGGCGGGACGGCGGGGGCGGCATACCTGTACCGGTCCCTCAACCAACCGCTCTTCCCCGATCTATGGGCCATCCGCACGGATCTGTGACGATGCCGACCGGCGAGTCGCTGTATGCCGACCCGAACGCCCTGGCTCCGGAGTACTCGCGATTCCGCGTGGGCGAGCGAGTGCTGCTGACGGGGCACTCCCACCAGGCGTGGCCCGACTGCGGCTTCAGGGGACAGATGCGGGCATGGGAAGCCGCCGCGGAGTTCGTCGACGACAAGTGGGATGAGGCCTTCGAGCGCGCCGATCGGGTCCGGCGAGGGTGGGCGTCCCTGTTGGGGAGCCGGGATGCGCCCGACGACGGCGACTACGCGCTGGGCTCGAACACGCACGAACTCGTCGTACGCTTCCTCTCCGCCCTCCCCCTTTCCGGCCGGCCGCGGCTGGTGACCACCGATGGTGAGTTCCACTCGATCCGGCGACAACTCGGGCGCCTCGGCGAGGAAGGCCTCGAGATCGTTCGTGTTCCCCGCGACCCCGTCGACTCGCTCGCCGAGCGTATCGCGGCCTCCGTCGACGACCGGACGGCGGCGGCGCTCGTATCGTGCGTGTTGTTCCGGGACGCGCGTATCGTTCGCGGCCTCGGGGCGGTGCAGTCGCGCTGCGATGCCGTCGGGGCCGCCCTCCTCATCGACGCGTATCACGCGTTGAACGCCGTGCCGTTCGCCCTCGCGGCCGAAGGGCTGAGCGGGGCCTTCGTGACCGGTGGAGGGTACAAGTACTGCCAGTTGGGGGAAGGAAACTGCTTCCTCCGAGTTCCCCCGGGCGCGGATCACAGACCTGTAGTCACCGGCTGGTTTTCCGAGTTCGGAGCGCTCGAAGCGGCACCCGACGGCGATCGCGTCGCCTACGGGACGGGCGCCGATCGGTTCGCGGGGAGTACCTACGACCCCACCAGCCACTATCGGGCGACCGAAGTGCTCGACTTCTTCGAGGCGCGAGGGCTCACGCCGGAGTTCCTCCGGGAGGTTAGCCGGCACCAGGTCGAACGACTCGCGGCGGGGTTCGACGCCCTCGATCTGGACGTTGACGTGATCGCCCGCCAGGACGTGTCGCTCTCCGAAATCGGCGGATTTCTTGCGCTTCGGTCCACGCGGGCCGGAGACCTTCGCGCGGCGCTTCGCGACCGTGGCGTCCTCACCGACCACCGAAACGACGTCTTGAGGTTGGGGCCGGCGCCCTATCTGTCGGACCGGCAACTCGACGATGCGATCGAAGCGCTCGGCGAGGCGGTGCGCTCGATCACCTGACCGGGAGGCCGCAGCGCGACC
>JBGMQU010000113.1:0-1196 GCA_048060725.1 Gemmatimonadota bacterium
AGCCCGCCGGCCACTCCCCGGGCGTAGTCGACCGCACCTTCGAGATCAGGAACTGCTTCACAGTAGTCGGGCTCGCCGCCGAGCCGGGCCATCGTGCGGTTCTCCCCGCCCAACATGTTCCCGCCCGCCCGAGCGTCGATTGCGACCGCCGCGTAGCCGTTGCGCAGGAGCCGGGGGATGATCGACGCGTACTCCGCGTGAGCGTTCGCGCCGCCCTGGTGGAACAGGAGGATCAACGCCCGCGCGTTCGCGACGTCGCCGTGTAGCTCGCCGAACACGGTCACGCCGTCGGAGGCCTCGAGCTCGAGTGGCGTGGACCCCGCCAGCCACCCCGTCTCGGCGCCCTCGATCCCCACGACGCGTCCGTCGAGACCCCAGGCCGGGTCCGCCTCGATGCCGAGGTGGGCGAGCGCCGTCACCGCGACGTCCACCACGCGCGGCGTGCCGGCAATCTCCCCTGCCCGCGCGGAGGGGCCGCTGGCGATAAAGAAGCTCGTGAGTTCAGCCTCGGACCGGCCGCCGTGTCCACCATTGGGTCGGCGCCCGTGGTCGGTGGAGACGAGGATCAACCAGTCCTCATCGGCAGAGGTGCCGCGCCCACGTATCGCGGCCACGAGTCGCCCCACCTGCACGTCGGCTTCTTCGATCGCCGCTCGGTACTCGACGCCGATCGATCGCTGCTGGTGGCTCGTCTCGTCTGGATTCCCGAGATAGACGAAGAGCGCGTCGGGGTCGCCCCCGGCAAGGGCGTCCACGGCGGCGTCCGTCGTCGCACGATCTGCCGCCGCCCACCCGAGGTCGTATCCGTTCAGAGCCACCACTTCGTCGGGGGCGTCGCCGATCAACGGGCCGCCGGAATCATCGGAGACGAGCGGTAGCCAATCGGCCGCCACAAACGTCTCCAGCTCGGGCCGTACCGACTCGATCCGGGTGAGGAAGTCTGGGTACTCCGCGTACCGATTCCCCTTGAAGTTGTTGTTGAAGACGTTGTGTTTGTTCGGCCAGACGCCGATGAGCATACTCGACCACGCGGGTCCGCTGACGGTCGGAATGGTGGTCCGCGCCTTCATCGACCAGGCCCCGTTCTCCACGAGTGCGTCGATGTTGGGGGTGGAGACCTCCGCCAGCACATCCACGCGAACCCCGTCGATGCCGATCAGGAGCACCTTCTTCGTCTGCCCCTCGGCGGGTCGTGC
>JBGMQU010000113.1:1296-10016 GCA_048060725.1 Gemmatimonadota bacterium
CCCAGGGAATGATCTCGTGTCCGAGGGCCTCCAGCGACGCCTGCAGGTGAGGCGTCATGTTCTCGACCCCCACGCGGAGGCCGTCGAGGTGCCGGAAACGGGCCGCATCGATGGCCTCCTGCGGATCCATCCCGAACTCCACCATGTTCAGCACGACCTGCGTGTGCCCCTGCGGCTGCATCGAGCCGCCCATCACGCCAAACGCGGCATACGGCTCGCCGTCTTTCGTGATGAAGCCCGGAATCAGCGTGTGGAACGGGCGCTTCCCGGGGGCGACCTGATTCGCGTGTCCATCTTCGAGCGTGAACCCCGCGCCCCGGTTCTGGAGCACGAAGCCCGTGCCGGGAACGACCACGCCCGACCCGAAATACCCGAAGATCGAGTGGATGAACGACACCTGGTTCCCGTACTGGTCGGCGACCGACAGGTAGATCGTCTCGCTGTGCGTCATCAACTCGCCGGGCTCGACACGTTCGAGCGCATGGTCTCGATCGATCAGGCCGGCTCGTCGCCGCAGATAGTCGGGATCGAGCAGGTCGTCGGTCGTGACTTCCATGTGGTCGGCGTCGGCCACGTATCGGGCGAGGTCGGCGAACGCGAGCTTCTTCGCCTCGATCAAGAGGTGCAGGTATTCGGGGGAATTGTGGCCCATGCTCCCCATCTCGTAAGGCTCGAGCATCCCGAGCATCTGGAGCGCCGCGACCCCCTGGCCCGCGGGAGGGAGTTCCCAGACCGTGTAGCCCTTGTAGTCGATCGAGATCGGATCGACCCACCGAACCTCCATCTCTTCCAGGTCCTCGATCGTGAGGTAGCCGCCCAGTCCGGCCAGGCCCTCCACGACCGTTCGGCCGAGCTCGCCGCCGTACATGGCGGATCGCCCCTCCGACGCGACCATCCGCAGCGACGACGCGAGATCCGGGTTCCTGAACCACTCGCCGGCCCGTGGCGCCCGCTCGCCATCGATCAGGAACGTGGCCGCGGCGCCCGGATCCGACTGCAGCTTCTGTAGCTGACCCTCCCATTGCCGCGCGATGATCGGGGAAACCGGGAACCCGTCTTCGGCCAGATCGATCGCCCGCTCGAGAAGCTCGGCGAGCGGCATCGATCCATACCGCTCGTTGAGCGCCGCCCACCCGGCGATCGCACCGGGCACGGTGACCGCGTGCGGTCCCGACCCCGGCATACGGTCGAACCCGTCGGCCCGGATGCGCTCCGGTGTCGAGTGCGCGCCCGCCCGTCCCGTCGCGTCGAGTCCGACGAGCCGCTCCTCATCCGCAGACCAGAAGAGCGCGAACAGGTCGCCTCCGAGCCCCGTCATGTGCGGCTCGACCAGCGAAAGCACGGCGGAGGCGGCGATCGCGGCGTCGAACGCGTTGCCCCCCGCCTCGAGGACCCGGAGCCCGGCGGCCGACGCGAGCGGCTGGCTCGTCGCGATCACGCCGTGCGGCGCGTAGACCGTCGACCGGCCGGCGATCGGAAGCAGCGCACTCGTTTCCTGGATCGGGAGCAAATCGGCAGACGCGACCGTGCAGGATGAGACCGTCACGGAGAACAACACGGCCGCGGAGGTTCGAAGCAGCGTTCGCATGTGTCTTCCTGCGGTTGGCGTGAGGTGTTGGCGAGAATGGGTCAGCGACTCCACGCGGGCATGGCGACCCAGTAGTCCGACTGCGTCAGGTTCGTCTGGTTCGAGCCGTCGGCGTCCATGACATAAATGTCCGGAGAGCCGTCGCGCTGGCTCGTGAACAGAATGCGTGATCCGTCGGGCGACCAGAACGGTTCCTCGTCCACTCCGGGGCTGGCGGTCACGTTCACCTGATTCGAGCCGTCGGCGTTCATGACCCAGATCTCGGCGTCGCCGCTCCGCGCGGACGCGAACGCGATCTTCGACCCGTCCGGCGACCACGCCGGCCAGCGGGCGCCTCCCTCGACGGGGAGGCGCGTGAGACCCGTCCCGTCCACGTTGACGGTCCACAGCGAAAACGTGCCTTCGGCTCCGCCGCTCCCGCGCGTCGAACAGAAGAGAACCTTCGTGCCGTCCGGGGACCACCGCGGTTCCCAGTCGACGGAAGCCGGGCTGTTCGAGAGGTTCACGACGCCGGAACCGTCCGGGTTCATCAGATAGATCTCGTAGGGTCCGTCGCGTTGAGACACGAACGCGATCCGCTGCCCCGTGGGGGAAAAGCGGGCCGAACGATCGTTGGCCGCATGTGTCGTGAGCCCCCTCGGGTTAGACCCGTCGCGGTTCATGACCCAGATGTTCGCGTCGCCGTCTCTCCAACTCGTGAACAGGACGAGGGACCCGTCCGGCGAGAACGTCGCCTCGAGGTTGGTCTGCATCTCGGCCGTGAGCGTGGCCGGGTCGGAGCCATCGGGGTTCGCCACGACGACCTGCATGAACCGGTCGATAATCGCCGTGTAGGCGATCTGCTCCGGGTAGGACGTGACGGGTCCCATGCCGTCGCGACACGCCGTCGCGAACAGGCCTCCCGCGGCGACCGCGATGATCGTCGCCCTCGTCTTCGAGTGTGAAATCATGTCTGAAACATCTTGATCCGTCGGGTGGGGCGCCAGTGCCGTGTTCCCGGCGCTCGCGGGCAGTGCCGCCGGTCCGCTCCGGCCCTCCTCACTTGCTTCGCCAGACGCCGAAAACAATGCTGTGCAGCGTCGTCGAAGCCTACCCCCACCACCAGGAGCCGTCGTGTCCATCGAATCGAGAAGCCGCCGCCCGCGCGCCCGCGCGATGGTCCTCCTGCTGCCGCTCGCTGTCTGGTCGTGTGGGGACGCCGCCGAACCGGACTCGGGCGCCTCCGAGGCGGGCCCGGGTACCGCCGCAACCGACGTGAGCCTGGAGGACCGGGCCCGCGCGATCCACGAGTCCGTCATCACGATCGACACGCACGACGATATCGGCTTCGACTTTGCCACCCCCGAGGTCGATCCGCTCAACGCCGACCGACAGATGAATCTCGAGAAGATGCGGGCCGGTGGTCTCGACGTCGGGTTCTTCGTCGTCTACGTGGGACAGACCGAACGGAACGATGCGAACTACGCGCAGGCGAAGGCCGACGCGATGACGAAGCTCGACGCGATCCACCGGATGACGGACGACATGTACCCGGACCGGATCGGGCTCGCCTACTCGGCGGACGACGTCGAGCGGATTCACGGCGAAGGCAGGCTGGTCGCGGCGATCGGTATCGAGAACGGCTACGTGATCGGGAAGGACCTCTCGCTCCTCCAGACCTATCACGATCTGGGCGGCCGCTACATCACGCTCGCTCACAACGGCAACAATGACATTGCGGACTCCGCGCAGCCGAATCCCGACTTCGGAGACACGGCAGGCGAGAACGGCGGGATCAGCGAGTTCGGTGAGCAGGTGATCGCCGAGATGAACCGGGTCGGGATCATTGTCGACGTGTCGCACGTGTCGAAGGAAGCCAGCCTCGAGGCCATGCGGCTCTCCCGCGCCCCGGTGATCGCGTCGCACTCGAGCACACGTGCGCTCGCCGATCACCCCAGAAACATGGACGACGAGCAGCTGACGGCGCTGAAGGAGAACGGCGGCGTGATGCAGACCGTCGCCCTCGGCGCGTTCGTCAAGCCCGCCTCAGAGGAAGAGCAGGCGGCGGTCACCGCGCTGCGCGAGAGCATCGGCTTCGAGGGGTTCTCGTCCATGACGGACGAGCAACGTCAGGCCTTCGAGGAGGGCATGGCGGAGATCCGGGAGCAATTCCCGGCCGCGACGGTTTCCGACTTCGTCGACCACATCGACCACGCGGTCAACCTGATCGGGATCGACCACGTCGGAATCAGCTCCGACTTCGATGGTGGCGGTGGAGTCGAGGGATGGCAGGACGCCTCGGAGACGTTCAACGTGACGCTCGAGCTCGTGCGCCGGGGCTACGCCGAGGACGACATCCGGAAGCTGTGGGGGGGCAACACGCTCAGGGTGTGGCGCGCGGTCGAAGACGTGTCGGCGGAGTTGGGAGGCCGATAACGACCCGGCGTCGACGTCTCTTCGTCCGTTGAATCACGGAGACCGGGATTCACAAGTGGCGGAGAAACCGCTCCGGTGCTTCCAGGAAGTCGCGTGTCAGCCGCACGTGCTCGGCCTCGTCGTACTCTATCTGCCGCACGGGCGGATCGTCGAAGCTCAGGATGGTCGCATCTGGCAGCGCCATGAGGATCGGCGAGTGCGTAGCGATCAGAAACTGGCAGTCGGCGTCGCGTGAGGCGTCCATGAGCAGACCGAGAAACGCGAGCTGGCTCGTCGGCGACAGCGCGACCTCGGGTTCATCGAGCAGGTAGAGCCCGCCCGACACCAATCGGGACTGAAAAAACGCCAGGAACTGCTGCCCGTGGGAGCGGGCGTCCATGTCCTCTCCGTAGCGATCGGCGAGTGCTCCTGCGGATCCGACGTGGGGCCCGAGCATTCTCGCGAGGTCCGGGGCTGCCACGTCGGGGTTCTCCGCCCTCACCCGTGCGGCTTCTCTCTCGAAGGTTGCCTGCTCCGCCTTTACCCGGTTCACGAACCCGAAGAAATCCTCCGCCCGCATGAAGAAACCGCGATGGACCGGGCGGTTCCACACGAGGCGCATCGACCGCGCGAGCGGGCGGATGGCATCGAGCGTCGGATCGCGGTCCAGCGAATAGCTGCCGACCCCAATCGTCGAAGTTGCGCACGCGAGCGCCTCGAGGAGCGTACTTTTCCCGCTACCGTTTTCGCCGACGAACAGCGTGACGGGCCGGACGAGCTCGAGCTCGAGATCTTTGAGCGCCGGGACGGAGAACGGGAAGTTCCGTTCACCCGACGATGCGATCGACAGCCCGCGGAGATGGATCATGGAGTCAATGTATCGGGGCCGGTTCGCGCCGCGTCCGGCAGTCGTTCTCGCCGCATGGACCGCGTTTGCGTGTACGTCCGGAGACGCCGAGCTGTCGGTCGCGGGCGAGGCGGGCGGTGACGGTCCGTTCGCCGTCGAGTCCACCATCGAGGTGGGTGCCGCTCCGCACGGGATCCGCTTCTCCGGCGACGGCGATACCGCCTACGTCGCGCTCAGCGGCGACGGGCAGATCGCGGTCGTCGACCTGACGCGGTCAGAGGTCGTTGCGAAGTGGGAGGCGGGAGCGACTCCGCTCGACCTGATCGCGACGGCCGGGGGTTGGCTGATCACGCAGTTCACCGACTCCACGCTTCTGCGGCTCGACAGGGAGGGGAACCGGATCCCGGGCGGCGTGGTCGAGGTGGGCCCCGGGCCGTCGCTGTTCACCCCCGGCTCCGTGCGGGACCGGGTGTGGGTGACGCTCGAGTTCGCGGATCGGCTCGTCGAGGTGGATCTGTCCACGTCGACGGTCACGGCTTCGCTCGAGACCGGAGATCGGCCGTACCCCGGCGCCGCGATGTGGGATGGCTCGCACGTGTTCGTTCCCAATCTCGAAGATGGGACGGTCACGGCGATCGACGTCCTGAACCGCGAGACGGACGGCACGACCGCGGTGTGCCCCGGTCCGCCCGGCGGCGCCCTCACGCCGGACATGGTGACGTACGTGGTGGCCTGTGGAGGCTCCGACGAGGTGGTTCTCATGAACACCGCGTCCTTCGAGGTCGTCGGCCGGGTCACCGACGGGCTCGGACCGCGCCCGTTTTCCGCCACGGTGACGTCGGACGGACGGTACGCCGTCGTGAACAACGCCGGCGGCACGACGGTCTCGATCGTGGACCTCGACGCCTTGACGGTGGTCCAACAGATCGAGGTCGGCGAGCAGCCGATCGTCGTGCGCGCCCACCCGGATGGCCGACGGGTGCTGGTGGCAAACGAGGTGAGCGGCACGCTGGTGGTGCTCGTGCCGGCCGGCGCGTACGCGCTCGAGGCCGACGCCGGCGCGTCCGACCCCGGGGTATCCGATCCCGGGGGCACGCCCAACGAGGTGATCGTGATCGGTACGATCCACGGCGAGCACGAGACGAGCGACCTGTTCAGCCTCGACGTGCTGAGCGATCTGGTGCGCGAGATCGACCCCGACTACTGGATGGTCGAAATCTCGCCGGCCCGGTGGCCCACTGCCCGAGACGAGTTCGCGGCGAACGGGCGGGTCGACGAGCCGCGAGTCCGCAGGTTCCCGGAGTACATCGGCGGGCTGTTCCCGTTGTCTCGCGAACTCGATTTCGAGGTCATCCCGACCGCGGGGTGGACCCGGCCGATGTCGGATTTTCGAGCCGCGCACCTCCAGGCCGTGTCCGAGGATCCGTCCCGCACCGGGGACTGGGCCGAGTACCAGGCTGCGAATGCGGCGGCCGACTCGGCGATTCGGGCCGGCGGCGAGCCCGACGACCCGCGGTGGATCAACACGGACGCGTACGACGATGCCTACGAGCTACGGCTCGCCACGTACAACCGGATCTTCAACGAGGAACTCGGCCCCGGCGGGTGGGACAACATCAACGTCTCACACTACGCCAACATCGCGAGGGCGCTCGATGAGCACCGGGGCGAGGGGGCCCGCTTCCTGATCACCTACGGGGCGGGCCACAAGGGCTGGTTCCTGCGGGCGTTACGTGAGCGCGACGACATCGTGCTGCTGGACGTGGGCCCGTTCCTCGACGCGATCGGACGCCCCTGACGCCGCGGGGTCCGCGAAGCGAGTAGCGCCTGACCCGTCAGGCGTTTCGAACCTCTACTCGCTCTCGTGTCCCTCGAACAGGTCGAGAATCGCCGACTTCGAGAGTAGCTCCGAGAACACGTATGGCTCTCCGTCCGGCCGATACATGACGTAGAAGGGGATTCCGTACCGCCCGAATGACGCGAGAAACTCGCCGATCGCCTCGTCGCGTCTGGTCCAGTCGGCCCGTAACGCGAGCACGTTGTGACGCTTGAACGCGTCGGCCACCTCTTCCGTCTCGAGGAACAGCGCCTCGTTCACCTTGCAGGTGACACACCAGTCCGCCGTCACGTCGACGAACACGAAGCGTCCCGCCGCCGCGGCTTCCTCGGCAAGGTCGAGGTCGAACGTCTCCCAGGGGATCAGCCGGTCTTCTGGCGCCACGCCGAGTCGCCGAGCCGACTCCCCGTCCGTCGCACGCGCCGCAATCGCGACGCTCGCCACACTCAACACCGCCATCCCCGCCATCAGGGCGCGGCGGCGGCTGGAGAACGGTCGGGCCCTCGACGCCACCCAGGTGATTCCCGACACGGCCAACAGCAGACCGATGAAGAACAGCAGCGGCGGCAGCGCGACGAGGCCGGAGAGCACGTAGAGCAACCAGACGGCCGTTCCCGCGAGCAGGACCCCCATTACGATGCGGAAGGTGTTCATCCAGGGGCCCGGTTTCGGCAGCACACGTGCGACCCCGGGGACGATCGCGAGAAGCAGGTACGGGGAGGCCATGCCGATCCCGAGTGCAGTGAACATGGCGAACGTCGTCGGCGTGTTCTGCGTGAGGGCAAAACCGAGGGCCGTGCCCAGGAAGGGCGCGGAGCAGGGTGTCGCCATGATCGTCGCGAAGAACCCGGTGGTCAGGTGACCCGCCATGCCCTCGCTCGGTCCCGACGCCCCCACTTTCGCGAGGAACGTGGGCAGCGGGATCTCGAACAGCCCCCAGAGGTTGAGCGTGTACAGCAGCACGATGACAGTGAGTCCCGCGACGAACCCCGGATTCTGGAACTGGATGCCCCACCCGACGGCCGCGCCCGCTGAGCGAGCGACGACCGCGGCCGTGGCGAGCAGAAGGAACGAAAGCAGGATGCCGAGCGCGGTCGCGAGGCTTCCCGAGACGACTGAGCCCCGTCCTCCCTCGGCACTCTTCACGAGACCGAACACCTTGAGCGACAGCACCGGAAGCACACAGGGCATGGCGTTCAGGATCAGGCCCCCGAGGAACGCCAGCAGTATGAACCCGAGGAATCCGCGCGACGTCCGCGGCGCGGCGGCTTTCGCCGTCTCCGTCTCGCCGCCGAGGTTGGCGCTCGACGCGAACACATCCTCGTTGGCCAGCTCGCCGGCCACGCCGACGATCAGCCCGAGCGTCTGCTCGATCGTCACGGGTGCGAGACACATCTTGTCGTCGCAAGCCTGGTACGTAACCGTCACTCGGATCGGGTAGGTCCCCGCGGCGATCTCGGCCGGTATGGCCACATCCCTCACCATGATGACTTCGCCGCCGTACACGGAGATCGGCGTGTCGGCGAAACTGAAGGTCTTCATCTCGCCGGCCGGATACGCAGGCTCGCCGGGTGGGGCCCACCCGCGAGGCGCGTCGAATACGGCGCGGGTCGCGATGAGGTTGTCGTACGTCGGGATGTTGCTGTTGGTGTGCCACCCCTCCTCGATCGTCAGCTTGACCGCGATCCTGGCGACGGTGCCCGGCTCGTAGGAGGTCCGGTCGACAAAAACCTCCACGTCCCCCTTCTCGAGGTCGAACGGTTCCTGCTGCGGGATCCGGATTTGGGCGGCAACGCCCCAGGGCGCGGCCAGGCCTACAATGGCTGCGGCCAGGAGGCCGCGGCGGATCAGGGCCCGGTGCGTTGTGTATTCTTGCGACATATGATCGATATACAGCCTGTTTTTATCCCGTGAGGCCACCAATGGGCGACCGCCTGGAGCATTTAAAGATAACATCCCACTGAACCGCGACCCGACCCGCGTCGTTCCCGAGTCGAATCGCGGTGAAAGACCGCCATGGACGCAAACACACTGGCCCGGAATCTCGTTGCCGC
>JBGMQU010000113.1:10116-11530 GCA_048060725.1 Gemmatimonadota bacterium
CCGGACGATCAGGGGATCCGCCGGCATCGGCCGTTTCGAACCCACGGAGAGTGAGAGCATGCGCGTCCCCCCGTTCACGATGGAGCGTTGGCAGTCCACCCACGAGCACAGGGTGGATTTCAACCTCTCTGAAAGTGGCGTCCACCCGTTCAAGCTCGACGAGCTCCTGGATCTGATCGATCTGGATCCGGCGGACGTCCTGCTCGGATACAGCCAGAGCGACGGGTCCGACAGGCTGAAGGCCCGCATCGCGGCCCTGTACGACGGAGCAGGGCCCGCCAACGTGGTCGCTACAACCGGTGGTGCCGAAGCGAATTACGTCGTGCTCTGGAGCCTGGTTTCGGCGGGGGACCGGGTCGTGGTGATCGAACCGACGTACGGCCAGACTCCGGGATTGGCCCGGGCGCTGGGTGCGGAAGTCGTCTCTGTGCCGCTCGTGGAGTCGCTCGGCTGGCAGCCCGCGCCCGGATCGGTGGCAGAGGCGGTCACCCCCGGAACACGGCTCTTGATCGTGACGAATCCGGGCAACCCGACGGGTGCCGTTCTCGGGTCCGAGGCTCGGGCCGAGATCGTGTCGGCGGCCTCGGCGTCCGGAGCCTGGCTGCTCGCCGATGAGGTGTACACGGGAGCCGAGGTCGATGGCGAAGAGACGCCGAGCTTCTTCGGCACCTGTGAACGGGTCATGACGACCGGGTCGCTATCAAAGGCGTACGGTCTGCCGGGTCTTCGTCTCGGGTGGATCATCGCCCCCGCCGATCGGCACGAACAGCTGTGGGCGAACAAGGACTACACCACCATCACGCCGTCAGCGCTGTCCGACATCGCGGCCGAACGTGTGCTGGCGCCGGAGACCCGCGCACGAGTCCTGGAGCGCACCCGGGGGATCATCCGGGCCAACCTGCCAACGGTCACGGACTGGTTCGATGAACGCGGCGACATGTTCAGCTACCGCTCACCCGACGCCGGTGCGATCTGTTACGTGCGCTACTCGCTGGACGTGAACTCGAGCGAGCTGGCCGAGCAGCTACGGACCGAGAAGAGCGTGCTCGTGGTGCCGGGAGATCACTTCGGAATGGACCGCTATCTGAGAATCGGTTTCGGGAATCCGGCCGCGGACCTGTCTGCCGGACTCGAGCGGGTCGCCGAGTTGCTCGGGAGTCTCCGGGCAGCCTGACCGTGGCGGGTCGACCCTGCCCGGCGGGTGTGCGAATCAGCCGGTTCGTCGTCGCCCCGCTCGGTGAAGCAATATGGCCCCGATGGTGATCCCGACCGTGACCAGCAGCGTCAAGACGCCGAGGATCAATCGACTCAGCGGGGGCGTGGTCCGATCGCGAAGATCGCCCGCCAGAGAGTTGAACAACGTCGCCGGATCGTGAAGAACCCCGGCCTTGGCCACCCGCGAGACCAACTGCAT
>JBGMQU010000114.1:0-8923 GCA_048060725.1 Gemmatimonadota bacterium
GTCGAGCCTCCCCGGGGATTCGCTTCGCTGCGCACCGCGGCTCCGCACGATGTGCAGAACTGGAGGCCCCCTTCCTTGAGCTGAACACCGCACTGCCGACAAAACGCCATGTCGCTCCCTGCTGGGCCTGCCTCGATATCGCGCTGTGGATCCGCCCGCAAACGGCGGTTGCCGGACCGGATCGTCATCGACATTCTGACTCGCGCGTCATGGTGGCACAACCCGATCGCGGCACCACCTGGTGGCGGTTCGACCCGAGGCCGAATGGCAAAGATCGTCCTTTCATACCGTCGAGAAGATGCGGCAGCAGCCACGGGCCGCCTGTACGACCGTCTTCGTGAGGAATTCGGGCCCGATCAGGTGTTCATGGACATCGATACGATCGAGCCCGGCATCGATTTCGTCACAGCCATCCAGAGCGCGATCGCGAGCGCAGACGTCGTCATCGCGGTGATCGGTCGGCGCTGGACGTCGGTCACCACGTCGGCCGGGAGTCCGAGGATTCAGGATCCCGATGATTTCGTCCGTCTCGAGGTGGGGACGGCCCTGCAGCGTGATATTCGCGTGATCCCGGTACTCATCGATGACGCGGTCCTGCCGAATGTTGCACAGCTGCCCCCCGACCTCGCGCCTCTGTTGCGTCGAAACGCCGTTCACATCAGTCACCTCCGTTTTCATTCCGACGCAGATCGACTCATCCGGAGTCTCCGGGCGATGCTCGCTGCGGGCCCCGACCCTTCCACGGAGGAGAAAGAGGTAACCGGCGGAGAGCCCGCGCTGGAGCCCGCGATCCCGGAGCCGTCCGCCTCGGAGTCGCCGAGACCGGAGCCGCCTGTTCGGGAGCCCGCCCTGCCCTTCGAGGCCCTTCCCCTCGCTGCAAGCTGGCCTCTTCTGATCCCGATTCCGTTGTATCTGCTCGCCGTCGTCCTGTTCGTGCGCGACTCCGTGAGCCCGGTGTTCTTCTTCGCCATCCTGGCCGCGATGGTTGTCGGGGCCGGGACCGTGCTTGCCGCGGCGCGTTCGCGAACGCCGAACAGACGCGCGATCTGGGGGCCGATGCTCGTGCTCGTACCCATCCCTCTCGCAGTCTTGGCCGAGTCGACCGGTAGCGGCGGAGCGAAGATCATTCTGCCGACACTCGCCCATGCGGCGATCCTCTTCGCGTTGTTTCGGCCTCTCGACTCACGCGGGCGAATCATCACGGTGGCGAGTCAGGTGGCCCTGGCTGTCGGTCTGGTGGGCTTCTATCTCGCGGCCTGGTTGGCTCTCCCCCCTCAGCCGGGAGCGACCGCTGCCATTCAGCCGGAGGCCGCGGCCATGGCCTTCGTCGGTCAGCGCGATACCAGGAACGGGATGGCCGAGAGCGGCCTCTATAGGTTTGATTTCTACACCGACGAGATTACGCGACTCGACCCGCTCGTCACCGAGTCAGATGCTGCGCGGCTCCTGAGTTGGACGAGTTCCCGAGAGGTGGTCTACGTGCGCGGAGATGACATCTGGAGCGTCGCCGAGTCCGGCCGGGACAGCCCCCGCCTGCTGTTGGAGACCGAGGGCTTCTGGACGAGGGTCGGCGTCGACCCTGATCGCCGCCGGCTCGCTTTCTTTGACGGTCCCAGCGGGTTGGAACACCGGCTCCGTGTCTACGAGATCGGCGGTGATCCCCGGACCGTCGAGACGGACCAGGAGTTCGAGGTCGCCTATTATTCTCCCATCGAGTGGTCTCCGGACGGGACTCTGGTCGCGATAGAAGTCGATAACGGAGCGGGAGGTCAGGACGTGCGGGTCATCGACATCCAGAGCGGGCGCACCCAACTCAACATTACGGGGCCGAGCCGCCCCTGGGTGCAGGCACCGAAGTGGTCCGGCGACGGGGAGTGGCTCTACTATTGGTCGGGAGAGCAGTACTCGGGTGGCCGCCTGAATCGGGTGCGGCTCGATGGCTCCGGGCATTCGGTGATTACAGAGTCGCCCCGGGAGTTTTCGCATCTCGCGGGCCCCCGCGGGGGTCGATTCGTCTTCGTGGACTTCGGCGTCACCTACGAGATCGATCTGCGCGACGGGAGCGTACAGCTGTTTCTGGCAGGCCCGGAGAACCAGGGCATGGTCCGGAGCATCCAGTGGTTTCCCGATGAGCAGCAGTTTCTGGTGATCAAGGGCACGCAGCGAGACGATTGGCGCAACCTCGTCGATCGCTGGCGTGAGACTGCCTTCATCGGCGTGTTGGGAGACGAAGGCGTGCCCAACGATATCGGGAGGCCTCTTTTCTGATGCCAGTCGAATGCGTGGGGTGCGGTTCGGAATTCCAGCAGGGTGATCGGTTCTGTGGCGTTCTGGCGTATGCGCTCCTTCTTAGCGCCCTCTTTGCCGGTTGGTGCTGGCTACGTACCGAGAAGGCACCTTGGCCCGGCCCCTGAAAGGACTCGATCATGGCACATCGAATCGTTGAGTTCGTCGCTCGGCCAAAGACCTTCGGGTCCATCGTTGTCGGGGCGTTGCCGGTTCTCGTCTTTCTTACCGCGGCCGCTCGGCCCCTGCTGGGACAGTCGGGGGAGTGGAGCGCGCGCGAGTCAGCGCAGATCCGTGAGTTTCTGGAAAACCGCATTCTCGTGGGCGCCGACGAGTGGTTCCGGCGACACGATTATGAGGTCGCCCCGGGAGGTGTTCGATGGCAGACGGATCAGGAGCCCTGGACCGTGTGGTTCACCCTGAATCTCGCGACCTTCGACGGTGCAGAGACCATGAAGGTCACGGTCATGCTCGCGAAGCATCGATCGGAGGCGAACGTCCAGAGGGCGTTCGACCAGGCGCTCCGCATGTCACCGCAGATCCAGACATTCCGACATCGTGGATGGCCGGCACGATATGTAGGTGAGACCCCTCTCGGACTCAGTGCCCATTCCGTCCTGCTCCGGTTCGAGGCCGCCGACGCCGTCGGTGGAGACTACGCGGAGATTGCCCTCGTGACGACGCTGGGGGAGTGGAGCATCGAAATCGGTCGGATGCCCGCTTCCAGAGCCAGAGAGCTTCTTCTGGTCGACACTGCTACGGCTTTCGTGACTGCCTTTGTGCGAGCGGGCGTGTCGGACGAAGCGTGGTGAGGAACTCGAGCCCGGACCGGCGGCACGTCCCATGGGATGAGCGCGCCTTTCGGTAGTCGAGCACGTCCGGTTCAGGCCGCTTCCAGTTCGTGGAAGCGCACCACCACACGCCAATCGGCGTTCTCGTTCGCCATCATTTCCTCCGCCTCCCGAATGAGGGCGCGGAACTCGTCCGGGTCGGTGGTGGCCTCGAGACGTTCCGCAGCTCTTCGCAGGTGGTCCGCCATCTCCCCCGAACGGGCAGAGATTCGGTGGTACTCCCTGTGCGTTCGGATGGCGGCGAGAGCGGCGCCGACGGCGGGAAACGTGATCCCAACCCAACTCATGACTGCTTCCGGATTTCCGGGTAGAAAGTGAACGGCTGCGGCTACGAAAGTGAGGCTGAAGAGCGCGTTTCCGGCCCACCCGAGGCGCACGTGAGCCCGGTGGTTGCGTTCGCTGCTTTTTCTGTGATGCTCCAGCTGGTCCTCTATCCATGCGCGGCGGACAAAGGCTCGGCGCTCGGCTGTGGCCGGCGAGGGACGCAATGCCCCTGATCCGCATGCCGCCCGAAAGGCCGACACCATCCAGTCACTGGTCGAATACGAGAGGCTGAGGTGGCGGGGCGGTTGTGTGTCTGCGATCTGGACGCCGGCCACATGCATGAAAAATGCCGTCCGAAGCCTCTCCGCGAGGAACCGGTAGTCGATCCATTTCGATTGCCACCTCTTCTTCACGCCGCGCCATAGCAGCCCCAGAATGAGGAGCATGGACAACAGTTCGCTAAGGGCCGAGACCAGGGCAAGCGCATGGATTTCGGTCCAGAAGAGCACCTGGAACCCGGATACTGCCACCGAGGCCGCGGCGAGCGAGTAAATCAGTGTGCCTGCGCGCTGGAAGCGTCGCTGATATCGCTGAGCGAGGAAGTCGGCCCGCACAAAAGGAGGCACCAGTTGATCGATGGCCGGAGCCAGGGCGTTCGGATCCAGCCCGACTTCCTCAGCGTGCGATTCGACGTCATCCCGAAACTGTTCCATCCCGCGTTGGACGGCGGGGCCGTCGAGACTCTCCCGGTTGTACCGATCGATGTCCTCGAATGAGGCGGGATTGATCCCCTGGCCCGGCTCCTCCGTGAGCCCGTGTCCCTCTTCCGTGTGGATCCAGAAGATCGGGCGTTCGGACTCTCGCGCATACCGCACGATCTCCGCAGTGCCGCCTTGCCCCGCCGCCGGCTGCCCGTCCCATACGGCGATAAGAACGTCACAATGGTCTACGACGTGGCGTCCGACTTTCGAGTATGCCAGCGGTCTCTGTCGTGGCGGGGTCACTCGGGACGCACGGCGCGCCCGCCCCAGAAGCGACTCGAACTCACGCTTCGACTCAACCGACTCGAAATCCTCCAGGTAGTCGTCCTTCTCCAACGGCAATACGACTTCCAGCGCCCCGTCCGGACAGGCCAGAATCTCGCGAGCCACCAGTCGGTCCGCGCCCTCAGCCAGCGGAGACAGTGCAACGAGACGGACGGGCGTATCTGTCAGGGGAGGGAGAAGAGCGGCAAGCCCGGCGAGGACCTCCCGCACCCTGTTGGCGAGCGCCGGGCCCGAGGGTAGCCGCCGCGTGCCCGTCACGCCGACTACGATCTCAGCCGGAATCGTGCTGCCGGAAGTCACGCCGTCAGGTCCCACACACGAGCGGTGCCGTCCTCCGAAGCGGTCACGACTCGCCCCCCGTCAGGGCTGAACTGGGCTGAACGGACGCCATCGTCGTGCCCCCGCAGGACGGTCTCAGGCACCGCGCCGCCATCGGTACGCCACACGATCGCGGTGCCGTCGAGCGAGGCGGTCACTATTCTTGCCCCATCCGCACTGAACGCGACGCTCTCGACTTCTCCTTTGTGGGCGCCCAAGACGACGGGCTCACCGTTCCCAGCCGCCGGCCACAGCCGGGCAGTGCCATCGATGGATGCCGTCGCCACGGCCGTCCCGTCCGGGCTAAACGTCGCCATGAAGATCTGATCCTCGTGGCCCCGGAGAATCACGGGTTGGGTATCTTCCTCGAGCGGCCAGATCCGCGCCGTCCAGTCGGCCGACGCCGTAACGATCCGGTCGCCCGCCGGGCTGAACCGGACGGAGAACACGTGGCCCTCATGACCCCGCAGGACCCTCGACTCCGGTCGAAAATGCGTCCAGCGCGTCGTGTCGTCCTCGCCCGCGGATGGCCACACCCGCGCCGTGCCGTCATCCGAGGCCGTGGCTACCGCCATGCCGTCGGGGCTGAACAGGGCGCACCACAGCGGGTCGGCGTGTCCTCGAAGAACCATGGGATCGGGGTCTCCACCGGAGGCCCAAACACGAGCGGTATCATCGTCGGAAGCCGTGAGGATCCACCGTCCGTCGGGACTGAAGGTCGCGCTGCTAAGGTGTTCAGTATGTCCGACCAGCACGATGGAGTCACCGCTCCCGTCGGCCTGCCACACGCGCGCCGTTCCATCGGTGGAGGCGGTGACCACGCGGTTGCCGTCGGGGCTTGGAACCGCGGTCCATATCTGTTCACGGTGCCCCCGAAGCACGACCGGGAGCCCTCGCTCACGGGTCGACCATACACGCGCCGTGCCGTCGACGGACGCGGTGATGATGCGCTCGCCGTCGGGGCTGAACACGGCGCCCCACAGCGTATCCTCGTGGCCTCTGAGTGTGATCGAGTTCGTCTCCCCGGCCTCGACCACGACAGTGGGGGCCGTCTCGGCCGTGGCGAGAGCGATGGCCGGGCGGTCAGCGGGCGTGCCGGTAACCGGCGCGCCGGCGACCATCTCGATTCCGTGCAGCAAGCGCGAGAAGCTCTCCTCGGGGTCCGACCCATCCCACCCGAACAGCTTCGCCGCCTGGATGTGCTCGAACTCGAAGGGCGGCTCCACATTGTCGATGAGCGCGGGAACCAGGATCCCTTCCTTCTCTCCGAATCGGGCCTCCTTCTGGACCCAGATGGACTCCACGGAGGCGTGAGACCACAGCGAAACGACGCACCGTGCCGCGCGGAGCGCTTCGGCCACGACGTCTGCCCACGTCTTGCCGGGCGGAATCTCGCTGTCCCACCAGACCGATAATCCGGCCGTTTCGAGCCGCTCCGCGACAACGCGGGCCCGATCCTGGTCTTGCCGAGCGTAGCTCAGAAAGATGTCGGCCAAGGCAGAATCACCGCCGCGAGGATAACGGGAAAAGACGACATCTCACGGGCATCCGACCCATTCTCGGACTCCTTCCGATCCCTCATCCCGCTGTCCCCAGAGGTAGAGGTTCTCTCCATCATACGTCCAGTAGGCGGGCGGCGTCTCGTAGACTCGCTCGGTGTCTCCGAAGAGCAGCGTCTTCCTGCCCTCTTCCCAACATTCACTCTCATAGCAATGGGGGTAGTTTGATTCACCGTTGGGGATTACGCCACGAAGCTCTCGGAACTTGTATTCCAGATCATCGCCCGGACACCGCGCCGCCAGCTCCATCCGAACGAACTCCTCGCGCGCGGCAAAATCACTCTGGTCGAAACCCTCAAACGGGGAAGGATCCGGATCTGCCGAGGGTGGGTCCAGCAATACGGTCACCGGTCGCCCCGCGGTGGTCACGAACTCGTCGTCGAATATGTCCCAACTGTACACGCGCTGGCCGCGAACAGGCTCGACGATCCAACAAAACGGCTTGATGTCCTCGATGAACTTGGGCTGGAGACAGATGTTCCACTCCTCTCCATAAGTCATCGATCCCAGGCTATGGAAGCTCTGGCCCGGCCGGATCGATTCGGAGGCGAGCAGCTCTCCATTCCCACTCTCGGCCCAAACCTCCAACGTCGCGCCGGTCTCGTTCACCAGGCGCAAATCACCTGCGCGTTGGGCCGCGAGGCCTTGCGGAAACGCCAGCAGGGACAGACAAAAGACCGTAGTACGCACAATCACCTCCCGGGACGAAACGTCGCTGGCTCACGCCCTCACGGGTCGCACGGGACCCCCAGGCGCTGGTCAGGATCGTACATCTCCCTCCAGATGTAGTGGACATTGCCCTGTCGAGTCAGGAAGCCCTGCGGAACCTCTTGTCCGAGTAGCCGGCCCGCCGGGCGACAGACGAGTTCCTCGAAGCAATCCATCCTCCCCCCCCAGTCAGGGTCACGGATCGCCTTCAGGAGCCCCCGGTATCTGGACCCCCTGCCAAATGCATCGACCCCTTGCTCGCAGGTCGCCCACCAGCGTCTGGCGGAGTAGTCCAGATCCTTCTCGAGCTTCGCGATTGCGGTCGGGCTCCTTTCCAGTAAATCGTCCGTGACAGTGAAGTAGATCCCATCGCGGCGAACCCCGCCGGACCTCGTCACGCCTTCGAAGTTCCGGCAATGAGGTTCGGCACCCTCGATCCAGGCCTGTGCACACAGCCTCCAGGTGACCCCGACTGGCGGTCCCTCCTCATAGCGGATTTCAACGCCTGCGGGGAGTTGCCCCACCCGTCGCCTGCGCTGCTCACCCGGGCGCTGATACCAGACCCAAACATCCGTATCGGTGCGGTTCTCGAGGATCAGTTCCCGGGTCTCCTGTCCCACGAGGTCGGCGGGAGGCGCCACGAGGATGAGAGCACTGACGGCGAGTGCTGCACGCATGTTCAGGCCTCCGGAATCACGAGAGCGGCGGGCTTCGAGCGATCCGGCGGCGAGCCTTCTTCGGCGGTTTCGCTGGAAGTCCGGCAGCGAGGCGACGCTCCCAACATGCGGTTGACTGCGCGGAGGCGACAAGCCCGAGGGGAGCGCTGCTCGAGCGCAATCATTCAATCTTCGATACGAGCCTTGAGCGCGTCGATCTCCGCCTGGAGCTCGTTCATTCTCGCCGCGTTGTTCAGGTCGAAGATCCACTCGAGGAGGATGACGGCGGGGAATACGACCAGCGTGGTGAAGATGACGCCCATGAGTGATAGCCGCCCCATCTGCGACATGTCCAGGTCGAAGAAGATCCCATGGACGATGCCCCCCGCCGCGCCGACCAGCGAGAGTACGAACAGCGTAAGGACCTGCTTCTTCCTCATCGACAACTCGGCTGGGCGCATCTCGGCGATCCTCTCTGCCAGGAGTCTGCGTCGACGCTCGACCCCGTTTCGTTCAGTCCCGGTGGCGGTCCTTGAACTCGTCAACCGCCGCCAGCAAACGCGCGTGTCCCCACTCACCATAGAGTCGACCGCTCTGGGCGAACATGGAGTGCGGCATCCAGCCCACGCCCACGGGGTGGGACGATGTTCCGTGCAGCTTGCCGAGCGTGCCGCCGTTCAGTGCCTGGTAGTGCATGAGGTGTGACGCCTCGACCCGGTACCGAATGGGCTCGGCGCGCGGTCCACGGGAAGGAGCGCCGTGAAAATCGGGCCAGCGGGCGAGATCGGCGTTCATTTCGAACAGGGTCTCCGCCAGCGGGCCATGACGCTCGGCAAGTTGTTGGCGAAGCTGATCGAGACGGGATTCGACCCGCGACGTGTCATACTGATCGTCGGTCGAGGTCCAATCGTAGTTGAACTGGGCGACGGCGCCTGCGGGACTGCCGAACAGAATCACGAGCACGAGGCCAAGCGCGGCGAGAGGGGGACGGTAGCGAGACTCGTGTGGGGCGGAGAGCCAGGAGTACGACATTGAACGCTCCTTGGTGATGACGGAAGACCGGGGGAGGGATGTCATGCCGCGTCGGCGTAACTGCGTCAAGGCCCGTTTGCCCTGCCCTCTCACCGGATGCCGGCGTGGGAACGGCACACCGGACGCCTAGCTTCATGGCGGCCCGACGCTTACGGCACGATCGGCCCCTGATCGGATTCCCGGGGCGTGTCAGCAGCTGAGCC
>JBGMQU010000114.1:9023-11243 GCA_048060725.1 Gemmatimonadota bacterium
CGAGGAGCGTCCATCATTCCCCCATCCAGTGTCGAGACGACCCGAACGACGAAGGAAAGCGCGGATGAGAAGCGCGAGGTCTCCCGAAACCTCGCGGTACTCGCCCTGGCCTGGGTGAATCATGACGAACACCTGTCAGTACGCGAACGCGAGGGGGTCCGCCGAGGCTACGCCACGGCTGCCGGGTTCCTCGGCTGGACAACGCTGGGCAAGGATCCGGTGGCGGCCGCCCGCAAAGATGTCTTGAAGCTCGCGAGGGCCGGCCATCGAATCCTCGCTCGCGAGCTGGCTGACGAAGTGGACCAGAAGCAGAAAGAATTGGCCCAGCTACGGCAGTCGGGGAAGGCTCTCGAGAAGCTGGCGGAGGAAAACGACTTCGAGGAGCCCGTCGAGTTCACCTACGTGCATACGGCTCGAAAGCCCTCCCAGGGACTGGTGACGAAGACGGAGTTGCTGACGCTGAACGACGCGGCCGAGGCGACGAAGGCAGCCCTGATGATCGAGAACAAATCGGAAACCTGGCGGAAGCTCCGGGACGAGATGCAGGGCGATCTGAAGGTCCGGGAAGAGCAACTGGACGAGATGAAGCGCAATCTTCCCGCGTTCGTGGAAGCCTTCACGAGTTTGCTGCAGCACGTTTTCGCCACGCTCTACTAACTGCCCCGACCCGGCGGGCCGCCCCAGGGGAAGACACGAGCGCTCGATGCCGCCACACGCCTTTGAAGCCGACGAATGGGCACTGATCCTCGGGGGGTCCAGTGGTTTTGGGCTCGCCACGGCCCACAAACTCTCCGAGGAAGGGCTCAACGTCTGCGTGGTCCACCGCGATCGACGCGGGGCGATGAGTCGGATCGAGCCGGAATTCGAGGCGATCCGCGCACGCGGCGTGTCGCTCGCCACCTACAATCTGGACGCGCTGAACTCCGAGAAGCGCGCTGAAGTCCTCGATGCGTTGAGCGCCGATCTCGGCCCGCGGGGGCGGATCCGTGTGCTGCTGCACTCGATCGCGTTCGGCAACCTCAAGCTCATCGCCCCGGAGGAGCCCTCCAGCGACGAGGCGCGCGACCGCCTGGCGGAGCGGCTCGCGATCGACGCAGAGGAGCTTCGCGAAGCCTCCGACGAGCTGTTTCAGGACGACGTCGATGGCGTGATTGGGATCGCCACGCCGCCCGCGTACAGCGCGGAGAACTTCCTCGAGGAGGAGGACATGGCGCGGACGGTTCACGCCATGGGCACGAGCCTCCTCTCGTGGACGCAGGACTTGCATGCCCACGGGCTGTTCGCGGCCGACGCGCGCGTGTTCGGTCTGACCAGCGAGGGAAACACCGTGGCATGGAAGGGGTACGCGGCTGTGGCGGCGGCGAAGGTGGCGCTCGAGTCCGTCTCGCGATCCATTGCGGTGGAGATGGCGCACTTCGGGATTCGGTCGAACATCATACAGGCGGGCGTGACGGACACACCCGCGCTCCGGATGATCCCGGGCAGCGGCCACCTGAAAGCGCAGGCCCGGACCCGAAATCCCTTCGGCCGGCTAACCACTCCACGCGACGTGGCCAACGTGATCTATCTTCTGTCTCTTCCCGAAGCCGCATGGGTGAACGGCGAGGTCATCCGTGTCGATGGAGGCGAACACGTCTCCGGGCTGTCCAGATGAGCCTCTACCTTCACGGACTGGGCCATTTCCACCCCGAAAACGAGATCACGAACCAGTTCCTCACGAGTCTCGACATCGGGACGAACGACGAGTGGATCGAAGAACGCGTCGGCATCAAGTCACGCCGGACCGTACTTCCGCTCGATTACATCCGTGAGACGAAGAACGTCGATCATCGACACGCCCTCGAGGCGGCGCTGTACAGCCATGCCGATACCGGCAAGCTCGCCTCGGAGATGGCGCTCGCCCGCGCCGGAATCGAAGCGAGCGACGTGGGGATGGTCATCGCCGGATCGTGCTATCCGGACAACATGTCACCCGCCGATGCTTGCGAGATCGCATGCGGTCTGGGGATCGAGTCGCCGTCGTTCGACATTAACTCGGCCTGTACCAGCTTCCACGTGGCGCTTCGTATGCTGTCGATGATGCGTCCGGAGGTCCTCCCCGAGTTTGTCCTGCTGGTGACACCGGAAAGCCTTACGACGGCCGTCAACTACACCGACCGGTCGGGGGCGGTGCTGTGGGGAGACGGGACGACCGCCGCGGTCGTGTCGACGAAGGTGCCG
>JBGMQU010000115.1:0-2734 GCA_048060725.1 Gemmatimonadota bacterium
ACTGAACCCCGAGAGACCCCTGCGCGCGACCCACCGTACTTCTTCAACAGCCTTCCAGGCGGCGTCAGTAGGCCGTCGGGGCGGAGAAGTTGAAACCGCCGGGATCATCGCCGACGAAAATCTCGAAATCGTCCCACCAGACGCGCATCAGAGTGGTCGCACCCAGGTTCCTGTTGGCTCCGATGTTTATGCGGTTGAGCCAGCGCGACACGAGACCCGCACTCGTCCTGGTGCGGTAGTTGTGCGTCTCCACGCCGTCTATTTGCGCCTGGAAGAGGCTCTCGTCGTCACCGACCAGACGCTGGTGCAACTCGACCGTGTGCCATCGATTGTCAGCGAGCTCCTGCGCGCCGTTCTTCTTGACCACGCTCAACGGAACGGCATCGACCTGCGGGAAGCCGGGGACGGTCGCCATAATGTTGGTCACGCCCTGTCCGATCTTGAAATTAAACCGGGTGTGTCCCGAATCGGTCTTCTTGTCCAGCCAGGTCAGCACCGTCTTGTAGTCCGGCGACGGCGACTGGCAGTTGTCGTTCCGCGTCGTCCAGTTCGATGAGAATCGGATCCTAAAGCGTATCCACACCTCCTTTGTCCCCGGTGGTAGGTTCACGATGGAAGCCAGCGACTGGTCGTTGCAGCGGTTGGGGAACGCCTGGAAGTCGTATCGCATGCCGACACCCGGATCCGCGTGCACGTTCCCCTGCGTGTTGATCTGCACCATGGACTGGAGATCGGCGTCCGACATGGCCGATGAAAAATCGCCCAGGAAATGCTGGCCGCTCGGAGGAGGAGGGGGCGGACGTTCGCGCACCTGCGCCGTCGCGCTGCCTTCGACGCCGTCTGCGCGAGCAACGATCTCGGCCGCCCCGTGAGCGATTCCAGACACGTTGCCCGACTCGTCGACGCCTGCCACCGCCGGGTCGGAGGTCGACCACACCACCTGCCGAGTCATCTTGTTTCCGAGCTGGTTGAGGACCGTGACGCCCAGCCGCGTCTGTGCGTTCTCGAAGAGAAGGAAGTCGGACGGCTCGATCGAGATCGAAACGACTCGTTCGACGGGAGGGGGGGCAACCGAGCCGGAGGGCCGATCCTTAGAGCAGGAACTGGTCACGTAGATACACGTCGTGACCAGAGCGATGCTCACGAAGCCGGGCGCGCGCGCTCTCGACCTCCTTCTTTTCACGGAGTCAGGTACTTCCGGTCTGCTCATGGCTCTCCAGTCGTCTCGGCAAGGACACGTCGAATGTCGTCAGCGGAGCCGTCACCAAAAATCATGAGGCTTCGTCCTTACGTCCAGCCCCGCCTGTCGAGTGCACCCGAGCCCCTGCTCTCGTAGTTGAGAGGCCGAACAATGGAAGGGGCAGGGGGGCATCTCGGAAACCCGTTGCGCTGTCGAACGATGGAGCATTAGGGTACCGGAGCGATCTGCTGAAAAGGCTGGCCGCGGACCAGTCTCGGCTCCGGAACCGTGAGTGCCGCCGCCAACCGGAAGCGGCCCCACGGAGCGGAGCCGATGCGGATATCGTGGTCGAAGAGGCTCTTCCTCCAGAGTCTCTCCGCACGGCCGCCGCAACGTTGCCCCGTCGCGGTGGCCGCTTCGTGAACTTGCAAGAGAGGCCGCATGACCCGCATCTCGCTGAGCGTCAACGAACGTTCGCACGAGGCCGACGTCGAGCCGCGAACGCTCCTCGTCTATTTCCTTCGTGAACATCTCGGACTCACCGGCACGCACGTCGGTTGCGACACGTCTTCGTGCGGAGCCTGCACCGTTCTCGTCAACGGGCAATCGGTGAAGTCGTGTACGATGCTGGCCGCACAGGCCGACGGGGCCGAGATCACGACCGTCGAAGGGCTCGCGTCCGGAGGAGAATGGCACCCGGTCCAGCATGCCTTCCATGAACATCACGGGCTGCAATGCGGCTACTGCACTCCGGGGATGCTAATGGCGGCGGTAAGCCTGCTCGCCGAGAACCCCGAGCCGACCGGCGATCAGGTGCGGCACGCGCTCGAGGGCAATCTTTGCCGGTGCACCGGCTATCAGAACATCGTACACGCGATACTCGCGGCGGCCGAAGCAATGCGGTCTCCCGCGGGCGCGAGCTGAGGCGATCATGGCAACGGCCGAACGATATGTCGGAGGCGGAGTCCTTCGGAAAGAAGACGCGACCCTACTCACCGGCCAGGGCACGTTTGTCGAGTCGATCACGCTGCCGGGCACGCTCCACGTCGCCTTCGTGCGCAGTCCCTACGGCGCGGCGGCGATCGGCAGCATCGACACGACGGCGGCGCGCGCGGCGCCAGGCGTCGTCGGCGTCCTGACGGGCGAGGATCTGGCAGAGGAGTGGGCCGCGGCGCTGCCGATGGCGTGGCCCGTGACCGACGACATCCGGATCCCGGATCACTGGCCGGTGGCGAAGGACGCGGTCCGCTACGTCGGCGATGCGGTGGCCGTCGTCGTGGCCGAGAGTCGGGCGCAGGCCGCGGATGCGGCGGATCTGGTGGACGTCGACTACGAGGAACGCCCCGCCGTGGTCGACATCGAGAGCGCCCGAGCCGACGACGCGCCGCGGGTGCACGAGTCCTTCGAGGACAATGACTGCTACACGTGGGTGCACACGAACGGCGACGTCGACGCCGCGTTCGCGAAGGCGGATGTGCGTGTGAAGGAGCGTTACACTCAGCCGCGCCTCATCCCGAACGCGATCGAACCGCGTGCGGTCGTGGTCCAACCGAC
>JBGMQU010000115.1:2834-11109 GCA_048060725.1 Gemmatimonadota bacterium
AGCGAAGGGTACGTCGCGACGATTCACGGGCGCGATCAGATCCAGGAGATCGAGCTCGCCGCCGATTCCGAGGGGAAGATCCTCGGTTACCGGGTGAAGATCTTCGTGAACATGGGCGCCTACCTGCAACTCATTACCCCGGGAACGCCGCTGCTCGGCGGTTTTCTCTACTGCGGCAGCTATGGCGGCGAGGCCTATTCGTTCGAGTGCACGGGGGTGTTCACGAACACGACGCCCACGGACGCGTACCGGGGAGCTGGCAGACCCGAGGCTACGTACGCGATCGAGCGCGCGATCGAGGCTCTGGCGCGAACGGTCGGGGTGGATTCGGTGGAGATTCGGAAGCGGAATTTCCTGCCGAAGGGCGAGATGGTCGAGAGCCCGGGCGGACTCGCGTTCGACTCGACCGACTATGAACCGAACCTGGATCGTGCGCTCGAGCTTCTCGACTACGAGGCGGTGAGGGCCGAGCAGTCCGAGCGCCGGTCTCGAGACGCCACCAAACTCCTCGGCATCGGGATATCCACCTATGTCGAAATGTGCGGAATCGCTCCGTCGCAGGTTCTGGCGTCGCTCAACTACGGTGCCGGCGGATGGGAGGCCGCGACCGTTCGGATGCTACCGACCGGTCAGGCGGAGGTCGTGACCGGCACGTCGCCTCATGGTCAGGGCCACGTGACCTCGTGGTCGCAGATCGCGGCCGATGCGCTCGGGGTGGCGTTCGAGGATGTGACCGTTTTGCATGGCGATACGCTGATCGCGCCTCACGGGATGAATACCTACGGCAGCCGCAGCCTCTGCGTGGGCGGGGTCGCCGTGCACACCGCGTGTGGCCAGGTCGTCGACAAGGCGCGCCGGATCGCCGCGCACCTGCTGGAGGTCGCCCCGGAGGACCTCGAATTCGAGAGTGGAGTGTATTCCGTGAAGGGCGTTCCCGACCGGCAGATGACGATCCAGGAGGTCGCGTACGCGGCCTGGACCGCGCACAGCCTTCCCGAGGGGGAAGAGCCAGGCCTGACCGCGCACCACGTGTTCGATCCTCCGAATTTCACGTTCCCGTTCGGGACCCACATCTGTGTCGTCGAGGTCGATACGGAGACGGGGCAGGTCGAGATCGTGCGCTACATCGCCGTAGACGACTGCGGCAACGTGGTGAACCCACAGATCGTCGACGGTCAGGTGCACGGAGGCATAGCGCAGGGGATCGCGGCTGCGCTCTTCGAGGAGGCCACATACGCCGAGGACGGCACGCTCGAGACGTCTTCGATGATCAACTACCTCGTGCCCTCGGCGGCGGAGATGCCGTCGTTCGAACTCGACCGGACCGTAACTCCCAGCACCTCGAACCCGATGGGCGTGAAGGGGATTGGAGAAGCGGGGACCATCGGGTCGACCCCGGCGGTGGCGAACGCGGTGACCGACGCGCTCGTCCATCTCGGGGTGACGGGGATTCCGATCCCGGCCACGCCGCAGCGCGTGTGGAACGCGATTCAGGATGCGAAGGGAGGCGCCTCGTGATCCCGACACCGTTCGACTACGAACGCGCGAACTCGGTGGCGCAGGCGCTCACCCTCCTCGAACAGGGTGGAGAAGACGCCAGCCTGCTCGCGGGCGGCCACTCGCTGCTGCCGCTGATGCGGCTGCGTCTGGCCAGGCCCACGTTGCTCGTCGACATCGGAAGACTCGATGACCTCCGCTATGTGAGCATAGACGGCGACCATATCCTCATTGGGGCGCTCACCACGCACCACGAACTCGCGGACTCGAGCGAACTCGAAGGAGCCTGTCCGCTGCTCTCGGCGACTGCTCGTCAGATTGGCGATCCGCAGGTCCGTCACCGGGGCACGATCGGCGGGTCGGTCGCGCACGCGGACCCGGCGTCCGACCTGCCTGCGGCGCTGCTGGCGCTCGATGCCGAAGTGGTGCTTCAGGGAAGCGACGGATCGAGAACCGTCGCGGCGGCCGACTTCTTCGAAGGCCCGTTCATGTCGGCCCTCGGGGACGCCGAGATGCTCACCGCGATTCGGGTGCCCGTGTCGAGCGCGAGCGCATCGTACCACAAGTTCCAGCGCAGAGCCCAGGATTGGGCGATTGTCTGGGTCGCGGCGGTCGTGGAGCATGACGGCGGAACGATCACGAACGCCGCCATCGGGCTGACGAATATGGGAGGCACGCCGCTTCGCGCTCCGGCGGTCGAAGCGGCGCTCGTCGGCGCCGAGTCGGACGACGCGATCGCGGCGGCGGCGGCTCAGGTGGGTGATCTCGGACTTCCGCCCGGAGACGATCAGGCGAGTCCCGAATACCGCCAGCACCTCGCCGAGGTGCTCATCCGCCGAGCGGTCCGAGAGCTGGTGTCCTAGAGCTGGTGTCCTGGACGGGTGTCGCGGCACCCTCTAACCGGGTTCTTCCTCATCGGAGCCGAATAGCGAGACGGTCGCCAGTGCGAGGAAATCCCGTTCGGTCACGAGGCCGACGAGGCGTTCGTCTTCCGTGATGGGAAGGGACGATACTCCCCGTTCACGCATCAGCCGGATCGCATCACCCACCGACAGATCGGCGTCGGCGGTCACCAGATCACGATGCATCACGTCAGACAGTGGCGTCAGGCCGGCCGGCTCGTCGCGGAGGTCGGGTTCCGCGAGAAACCGAAAAAGGGTCGAGCGCGTGACGAGTCCGACCAGGCGCTGATCCGCGTCTTCGATCGGCAGATGGCGAATGCGTTTCCAGCCCATGAGGTGGATCGCGAGACTCACCGGATCGGTTTCCTGCGCTGTGATGAGGTCCCTCTGCATGTGCGCTCCCAACGGTTGCTCCAGCCGTTGGCGGATCGTCCGATGGAGGGGGCGGGGCAGGTCCCACTCGTGGACGGGACGATTCCCGAGCTGCCGCTCGATCAGCGCTTCCGTCAACTGCGCCCACGGCGCCACCAGGCCGCGCCCCAGCGATTCTGCCGCCCGCAGCGTCCACTCCGATCCGGTGCGCCGGGTCCCGGCGCGCTCCCGAATAATGCCGAGGTAGCGTTCCGAGTCGGCGTCGTCGACACCGGCCAGCATCAGCCCGTGCGCCGCGATCGGCAGTAACTCGTTGAGCAAGAGTTCACGCGCACCGAGTTGACGCCCGTCGATCCAATCGATCGGGGCGCCCAACCCGAGCCGAGCAGCCCCGAGGAAGTTGCCCCGGACCAGGTCGAATTCGATCCGTGACCTCGGGTCTCCGACCGCCTCCGCGAGCCCGTAGAGGAGACCGTACCACAGGGCCGCATTGGCAACCTGATCGACCACCGTCGGGCCGGCGGGGAGAATGCGGTTCTCGATTCTCAGATGCGCCGTGTCGCCGACGACGCCGTAGCATGGACGAAGCCAGCGGTACACCGTTCCGTTGAACAGCTGAAGCGCCCTGAGGCGTGGGATCGCTCCGGGCGTGTCGCGTTCCAGCTCCGCGGAGAGGACCGTGCGAAAACGGCTGACGTCGTCCCGGTAGATCTCGAGCACCGATTCCTGAACCCATCCGCGTCCGAAATCGACCCTGGGGGTCGAGATTCGCTGATCCGATATGGGGCGGCGGGTGTCGACCGATTGCTCGAACAGGGCGATTCGTGTCTCGCGCCAAAGGCGGCGTCCGAATAGAAGGGGCGAATTCGTCGAGATCGCGAGCACCGGCGCCATGGCGAGAAGGGCAATGTTGTACACGGTGGAGAAACGAGCCGGGTCGACCTGCAGGTGAAGTTGAAAGCTCGTGTTGCACGCCTCCAGCATCACGGTGTCGTGCTCGAGGCTCAGCTCGTCCACTCCCTTGATGAAGACGTTGTACGATCCGCCGCGAAGCTCGGTCATGGCATCGTTCAGTTGCGCGTATCGATCCGCCGGCGTCATGAAGGAGAGGCTCGCGTGGCGGGCCTCGAGAGTGGGGAGAATCCCAGAGAGCACGACCTGCACGCCCTGGGGAGCGGCGGCGGTCCGAATCGAATCCAGAACATCCAGGAGTTGCGTTTCGAGTCTGGCGAGACAGGCGCCGCCGAGCTCTTCGGGGTGGGTGTTGATTTCGAGGTTGAACGCCCCGAGCTCCGGCGTAACACGCGCGTCGCCAATCGCATCGAGCAGCGACGGGCCGACCGGGGCGGGGCGGAACCGTTCGTCTACGAGAAAGAGCTCGAGTTCTGCCCCGATCCGGGCGGGCCCACGTTCGATATCACCGTGTTCGAGCAGCAGCTCGAGTCGATCCAGGTCCTCGAGCAGCCGTCCGGTGAAGGCGCGCAACTGATCATGGCTGGCCGTCGGACTGATATTCTGTATGCCCACGTCGATCTCTCCCGGCGGGACCGCCTACGGCAGCCACCTGTAACAAGCATCGGTCCACCGGCATCGGGACTGAAAGCCGCTCACATCCGGGCCTTCCCGGGGTCGCGTGACGCCCGATGCGGGACAGGGTCGACCGATCGCGACCACGGCTGTGGGACAAAAGGCCCCGACGCCTCGTCCGTCACGCGCGGTCGATCGCGTTCGTCGGTGTCACCCGGGCTTTTCAGCACCCTCCTGCCGGCGCCGGTCGACAGCAGGGGCGACCGCCGCGCCTTCCCAATCCGGGTCGGCCGCTCCGATCCACATGCCGCTCTCCGCATCGTACTGGATTCCGTGAATCCTGCCGAAGGCACCCCGGAAGCGGGCTGGGGCGACCTCGACGCCCAACTCCTCGAAACGGGCGACGGATTCGGGCGACCATCCATCGTCCTCACCCGCTTCGACCGAGAGACCGCTCACCTCACCCGTCCGCGGATCGATGTTCGGGTGTACGCGAGGAGCCGCGAGGGCTTCGGGGAGCGAAAGGCCGTCATCGATCACCCGGGTGACCGCCTGCACGACCGCGGATATGATGCGGATGCCGCCCGCCGCTCCGAGTACGAGAACGAGTTCGCCATCTCTGAGAACCATGAGAGGCGTGATCCCCGACCGGGCCCGCTCTCCCGGCTCGCTGATCCCCAGATATCCGCCGAGCGTGACGGCATACAGAAAGCCGAGGCCCGGCGTGGCGACCTTCGACCCCATGCCGGGTCCGAGCGTTTGGGTTAGCGATACCGCCATCCCGTTCCGGTCGGCAGCGGAAAGGTGCGTCGTGTGCCCGTGGTCGGGTGGCAGGGTCGCTCCGCCAAGCGCGAGCCCGGGCCCGGCTGCGCCGGCGGGGACCGTGATCTTCTCCGCCTGCCGAGCCGCCCATTCCTTCGACGTAGCACGGACCGCGGCGCTGTCCGTTCCGAGCCGCATGTATTCGCCAAGCGCGAGCGCGATGGATTGCCCGATGACAGACGCCCAGGCTTCCGCACCGAACTCGTCGGGATCGAAGTTCTCGGCTATCTGGAGGGCCTGGATGGCGATCGTCCCGGAGGCGGGCGTGTCCGACCCCACGAGCTCGTACCCGCGGTAACTGCCCCGGACGATCCGGGAATCTTCCGCCTCGTACGCCGCAAGCGCATCCAGGGTGACGAAGCCGCCGTTTTCGGCCATGTCGGCCGCGATCGTTTCCGCGATGACCCCGCGGTAGAACGCGTCGCGCCCCCCGTGCGCGATCGCCCGGAACGTGGCTGCCATGTCGCGCTGTACCAGCAGGTCGCCGGTCGAGTACGGCGTGCCGTCCGCCTTGAGGTAGTACCGGCTGGCCCCCACCGACTCGGCGATCTGGCGGGCCGAACCGCCCTCGCGCCGTGCCTCTCCGGGCAGGACCCGAAATCCGCGCTCAGCGTAGTCGATCGCCGGAGCCATCACGTCCGCCAACGGCAGAGAGCCGTACTCCTCGTGAAGACGCATCAGTCCGGCAACGACACCCGGCACCCCCACCGTCGCGTACCCGTATGCGGCCCGTGGGGCCGTTTGCGGGTCATAGCCGAGAGGCACGCTGGTCGTGCCATCGATGCCGTGAATCTCACCGTTGGGCAGCCGGATCAGGATCTGATTCCGTCCGCCGATGCTGTTCATGCTGGGTTCGACGACGGCGATCGCGAACGCGGCGGCCACCGCGGCGTCCGCCGCGTTCCCGCCCAGCTCCAGCATGCGTGTCCCGGCCGCGGCGGCGAGCGGTTGTGCCGCGACCACGACCCCGTTTGCCGAGCGTGCGATCTGGCCGGCGCTCTGCCCGCTCATGGCAGCCGGCGCGAGCGCGGCGACGAGCCCGGCGACCCGTAGGGCGTGACACGCGGGCGTGGTTGTCGAAACGACCTTGCTCATGAGACCTGTCCGTTCCCGATGAGGATCCCGAAGTTGTATCGCCATCCGTAGCGTTCCAGCAACCGCTGGAAGGGCTGGATGGGGAACCCCATCACGTTGAAAAAGTCTCCCTCCACCCCCGTGACGAGCGACGCCCCCAGCCCCTGGATGCCATAGGCGCCCGCCTTGTCCAACGGCTCTCCGGTGGCAACGTAGGCAGCCGCGTCGCCCGGCTCGATATCGCGGAAGCGAACCGTCGTTCTCTCGACGTCGCTTTCCACCCGTCCGGGCGCCGCGATCGCGATTCCCGTGAATACGTCGTGGGTCTCCCCTGCCAGGCGCTCGATCATCCCGGTGGCTTCCTCGGGCGAGCGAGGCTTACCGAGAATGTCCCCCCGGTGCGTGACGATCGTGTCGAACCCCAGCGAAAGGGCCCCGGGGGCAGCGCCCGTCGTCGCCTTGGTGCGGGCCAGTCTTTCTGCCAGGGCTTCCGGCGGCTCTCCGACTCGGACCGTCTCATCGACGTCGGGAGCCCGGACGTGGAACTCGAGCCCCAGCAGCCCGAGCACGGATGCCCGGCGCGGCGAGCCCGAGGCGAGAATCAACGTCGGCGGCGGGCGGGAGTTCATTCGAGGCCGTCCCGTCAGTGTGAGCGGGGGGGTGTGTAATCGGGTAACCCGACGCAAAGGAACATACGGAGATCCCTTGACTCCGAAAGATCAACAAAACAGTTTAACAAAACAGTTAAACACGGCGCGACGTCTGAACGGGGCGGCAGGAGCGGCACATGGACACTCAGGGTTCGACTGCGACGCCGGCCGACATGGGCTCGGAGTCGCCGGAAGTCGGTACGAAACAGCGCATATTCGATGCGGCACTTCACGTCTTCGCCAGCAAGGGCCAGGACGGCGCACGGATGCAGGAGATCGCCGACCACGCCGGGATCAACCGGGCGCTTCTGCACTACTACTTCAGCAGCAAGAGTCAACTCTACGAGGCCGTGTTCGCTCACGGTTTTCGCCAGTTCATCTCGGGGCTCACCGTCAGCCTCAAGTCCGAGTCCCGGTTCTCCGAGAGCCTCAGGGCGTTCGTCCATGGGTACATCGACTACATCCATGGCCATCAGGAAATGGCGGGCCTGATGCTGAACGAGTGCCTGTGCGGCGGCCCGGTTCTGACGGCCTATCTGACCGCGGCGCTCGAGGAGCGCGGCCACTTCCCGGGGATGGTGATGGAGGATCGCATCCGCGAGGCGGTCGCCTCGGGGGAGATCCGGCCTGTAGACGCCGAGCACACGATGCTCACGATCGTCTCGGCCTGCCTGTTTCCCTTCGTCGCGCTACCCACCGTGCAGATCTTTCACCCGGAGGTACAGACCGACATGGACGAGTTCGTCGAACAGCGGAAGCGGCACGTGGTCGATCTGCTGTTGCGCGGGCTTCGTTCTGAAGCGGGTGCCGACGCGTTCGTCGACGGCGTACGCCCGGGGTCGTCATGACGTTCTTCGCTCGAGACCGTACGGCTCGCGTCTTCTGGCTGGTCGGACTCGCCGCCGGCGCGACCGCGTGCTCGTTCGCGCCGGAACCCGAAACGCCCGCTACCGTCGCCGAGCTACCCGCTGATTTTTCGACTGCGGCGACCGCCGGGGCATACGAGCCCCTCCGCTGGTGGGAGACATTCGCCGACCCCACGCTCGGTGAGCTGATCGACACCGCCCTCCTGGCGAACCTCGACCTTCGAGAGGCGGCGGGACGTCTGGAAGAGCTGCGGAGTCGGTACCGGATTGCCCGGTCGGCGGCGGTCCCCGCGATCTCGCTCGCCCTGGACGGTTCCCGGTCGAGCACTCCGGCCAATACCGGGCTGGGAGGACAACTCGGCCCCGACACCGGGGTGCCGGGAGATTCGATCGGCGGCGGGATCCCGTTCCAGTTTCCCGATCGTTTCGACTTCACCACGTATTCCGCCTCGCTCGGCTTCTCCTACGAGCTCGATTTCTGGGGTCGGGTCAGCAACGAGTCCAACGCCGCCGCACGCGATTTCATGGCGTCTCGCGCAGACCTCGAAACCGTTCGGCTGGCCGT
>JBGMQU010000116.1:0-10786 GCA_048060725.1 Gemmatimonadota bacterium
CGGCACGCCGATCGTGCGGTGCGTTCGCGCACTCTCCTGATCCTCGCCGTTCATGGCGATCCACACCGACCAGTACTCCATCGAGACCCGCGTGCCGTCTGCCTCGGCGGCCTCGACCATCGTGCGTACGGCGGCCCGATCGGCGCCCGCCGCCGCGAAGCGACGGTTCTGGGCGATCCGGTCGAGATTCGCGATGCTGGTGCACTGGACGGCGAAGGCCGGTCGGCCGTTCTCGCCCGAACGGTCGTAGCACACCAGCCGGTTGGTGCCCTCCCTGAGCGTTTCGTACGTGTAGTCCGCGTTCCACTTGATGACGGCCGTCGCCTCTCGAGATCGTCCCGGAGCCGCCGCCAGAGCGCGCTCGATCGTCTCGGATGCCGTCTGGGCGTGCGCACTGATCGGGATCACGAACATGGCGAAGACGAGAAACGTGCGTTTCATGGCGGAATCTCCCTCGGATGAGTCTGCGGGCTCGGGGCGCGGAACCAGGTTCTACGAGGCGGCACCACAGGGGGAAGCTGGTCGTGGGTGCGAAAGGCGGCAAGGTGCCCCGGGAGGCGGCGAAGGTCGTCCGATGAAAGTCGTCCGATGAAAAAGGGGCCGCCCGATCGAATCGGACGGCCCCTCGTTCTCGTGATCCCGCCGGCCAAGACTCAGCCGATCGGCACCACGTTCTCCGCCGCCGGGCCCTTGGTGCCCTCGACGATGTCGAACTCCACCTGGGCGCCCTCAGCGAGCGTCTTGAACCCCTCGAGCTGAATCGCCGAGTGGTGTACGAAGCAGTCCTTGCTCCCGTCTTCCGGCGTGATGAAGCCGAAGCCCTTCTGATCGTTGAACCACTTCACGGTGCCTGTGCTACGCATAATCCGGTACTCCTTCTGCAAACTTTGTCATGGTCGGAGTGTGGATTACCCGTACCCTCGACACACTGACACTTACGCGCGAAATCCCCGCGCCAGGGTGGTGAACTGAGGGAAGAAATGAGAAGCCCGTCCAACAAATGGCGTCCTACTCGACACTACGGCTCACCGTTCGGCACTTTGCCGAACCCGATTCTGGGTCAATTCGTCTCCGACGTCAAGCTTTCCGGGCGTACCATGGCGGCGAGACCGCCTCATGTGCACCATCTCGGGGTGATGAAAATCAACTTCGATCGACGCGTTCCGGGCCCTCGACGGCGCGTAGCCGCGCTGACATTCTGGCTCTGTGGCGCCACGTCCAGCCTTGGCGCACAGGAGCTTGTCCCCGCCGCTTACACCCCGGCGCCGTCCGGAGTGAATCTCCTTTCGTTGTCCGTTTCCTACAGCAGCGGAGCGTTGTCCTTCGAGCCCTCCGCGCCGATCGAGGACGGGAGCGCCCGGATCTCTGCGACGGTGCCCAGCTACGCGCGTACCTTCGGGCTGTTCGGGCGGTCGGCCAATGTGCTGGTCGCGCTGCCCTATATCGTCGGCGACCTGGAGGGTCGGTACCTGGGTGAGCAGGCGAAGGTGAGCCGGGCGGGTCTCGGCGACGCGACCGTGCGCGTCGGGATGAACGTCCTGGGCGCCCCGGCCATGAGTCGGCTGGAGTTCGCCGACTTCGACCAGGGGACGATGATCGGCGTGAGCCTGACGACCCGGGTCCCCGTCGGTCAGTACGACGCGGAGAAGCTCATCAACATCGGAACGAACCGTTGGGCGTTCAAACCCGAAGTCGGCATCGTGCAGATCCTCGGTCGGTTCGCAATCGATGCCTATGTGGGCGCCTGGTTCTTCACGACGAACACCGATCTCTTCGGCGGCTTGACCCAGGACCGCCGCCCGATCTTCTCCACGGAAGCCCACTTCCGGTACAACGCGAGTTCCACGGTATGGGCCTCGCTCGACGCCAACTTCTGGCGGGGTGGGCTGACCACGGTGAATGGGGTGGTGAGCGACGACCGGCAGCGCGAATCGCGTGTCGGGGCGACCGTCGTCGTCCGGGTCGCGCGGGGGCATACGGTCCGACTCGTGGGCAGCATAGGAGCCGTCACCCGGATCGGCGGCGATTTCGACTCTATCGGTCTCTCGTACGCGTTCAACTGGTTTTGAATCGACGCTCACCTTTCCTTACACCGATCGGACACGACGGCATGAACAGACTTCGAACCCCATGAACAGACGTCGAATCCTGAGTATCGCGGCGGCAGTCGCGCTCGTATCTCCGTGCTTCGCGGCCGGTCAGGCGGCGCCGGGCCTGCTCATCGAGGACGTCACGCTGATCGACGGGACCGGCCGCCCCGCGGTAGAGCACGCCTGGGTCCTCGTGGAAGGCGACCGGATCGCCCGGGTGTCGCGGTCGGAGTTGGCGGCTCCGGACGGTGTCCGACGCGTCGACGGGCGTGGCCGCTTTCTGATCCCCGGACTGATGGACATGCACGTCCATCTGGCCGGCGGGCGGGGGTCCGGCGGTTCGGGCGAGGCGGCCGCGCGGGCGGCTCTCCACGGATTCCTGTACAGCGGGTTCACGACCATCTACGACGCCGGGAACAACCCGGATTTTATCTTCGATCTTCGCGGGCGTGAGCGCAGCGGCGAGATCGTCAGCCCTCGAATCTTCGCGTCCGGCGGTGTCGTCACGGCGACGGGCGGTCACGGAGGTGGGCCCGGAGCCACCCTGATCGACTCCTGGCCGGAGGCGATTCCGGCCCTCGAGGCACACCTGGCCCGCGACCCCGACCTCGTGAAGTTCACCTTCGACGAGCACGGGTGGGGAACCCGGCCGCTCATCCCCCTTCTCGACCCCGACGTGATGGCCCGTGCGGCGGCGTACCTGAACGCTCGCGGCGTGCGCACGACCGTCCACATCTCGCACGAGTTTCGGGCGAGGCAGGCGATCGCCGCCGGTCTGAACACGCTCGCGCACCCGATCATCCAGGGCCCGGTCAGCGAAGAGTTCGTGGATCAGATGGCGTCGACCCGCACCCCAATGGTCTCGACGCTGACGATCGGGGAGGGGTATTCGCGACTCGTCGAACACCCGGAGTTTCTCGACCAGCCGCTCTACCGCGCCGTGTACCCGCCGGAGCTGATCGAGCGACTCAAGGGGCCCATCCGGGACGGGTACGCTGCGCGAGCCTGGACCACATGGATGAAGGTGATGACCCCGGTCGCGCAGGAGAACATCAGGCTGATCCATGACGCCGGCGGCGTGATCGTCCTCGGATCGGACCAGTCGGCCGGCCCGCAGTCGCACCGCGAACTCGAACTCATGGTCGACGCCGGGATCGCTCCCGTCGACGCCATCCGGATCGCCACGCTCAACGCGGCCGTGTTCCTGGGCCGCGAGAGTGACCTGGGGTCGGTCGAGGAGGGGAAGCTCGCCGACCTGGTGATCCTGGCCGCCGATCCGCTGGCCGACATCTCCAACGCGCAGATCGTCGACGTGGTCATCAAGGGCGGACGGATCATCGATCGAGCCGCGCTCGACCTGCCCGTGAATCGCTAGAATCCTCGCGGGATCAGCGGCACGACCAGTCCGACCGTCACCTCGAGCTCGTCAACGAGATCGCCGACGACGCCGGGATGGTCGACCACGTCCGCGCGGTCGTTGCGCGCCGTGCTCCCGTCGACCCGCAGCAGCAACCGCGGCCACCAGACCTGCGGGCTGATGTACTCGAGCGAGATTCCGAACCTCGGGGGCGCCGAAACATCGAACTTCTTGTCGAGCCGGCCGGCCTCTCCTGCCCAGGCCGTGATCGAGCCACTGTGCCGCGAGTTCGCGACGAGGAATCCCAGCCCCAGGCGATAGTCCCAGAACTCGTTGTCATCCGGCATGAGCTGCAGGGCACCCTCGGCTCGTGCGAAGAGTCCCATGAGCGTGCCGTCCTCCTCCGGCACGAGGGGCCCGGTCGCCGCTCCAGAAATGACCGTGCCGCGTCCGATCAACTGCACGTCGGCGCGCAGGTGAAACCCGACGGCCAGATCCGAAGCGAGCTCTGTCGATTGGGTCACCGGGGTCGAGCCTGCCAGGATGACGTCACGCACATACGCCCGGTCGGAGAAGGAAAGCGTGCCGTTCACGGCGAAGCGTTCGTTGCGGACGGTGCCGCGCCACTCGACCCAGGGTGTGATCTGTTCCTTCTCGGACGGACGTATCCGGAACACCGCGCCGCCGGCCATCCACGCGTCTCCCACGATCGACTGGGCGTCCAGCGGCGACCCGACGAGCAGGGCCAATGTGCCACCCACGAACGCGGCGACGCGAAGTCGCTTCCGAAATGTCGCAGCGGCGTTTGTCATGGCGTCAGTGTGCCCGTCTCTCGTTTCCCGGCGTGGTGCTTCGGTCGAAACCCACGTGTGCCCTCGACCCGTACTCCGTACTCGAGCCCGCCCACTACACTCGGCTCGGCTCGTGGTCGCGGCAACGCCCGCCCGCCCCTCCGTGTCTCTTGAGGAGAAGGCGACGTCCGGACCAGCATAGTGACATCGGCAACCTGAAGTTCACGTGTGAGCATCGTGTGAAGGGTTTGGGCTTCGCGTGGGGTCGCCCTTCGCCTCTGAATGGGTAATCGTGGGAGAACGCGAGATGGTGTTTCTTCGACAAACCGCGCGGCTGATGGCCGGCGCGGTCCTCCTGGTGGGCCTGGCGGCCTGCAGCGACGACGATCCGGCGGGCGTCGCGCTTCCGGCAAACTCCGCCATCCTTCTTTCGGGTTCGTGGACGGGCGGGGGCGGCGGGTTTCTGCTGACCCTGAGCATCCTCGAGGATGCCGAGGGGATCGTGACGGGCTCCGGCACACTCAGTTCCGCCGCCAGCGGCAGGATCCTGGACGTCGTGGGACAGCACGTGTTCCCCGAACTGGTGCTCGACCTGACCTCGATCGACGACGGCACCGTATTGACGCTTCAGGGCGTCGCGGCGTTCGAGGTGCTCGGGAGCCGGATCACGGGGATCACGGCGATAGACGGCACGCTGAGCGGCGGGGGATTCGATCGTCTGCCGATCCAGTTGATAAGGCGTGAGCTGGCGAGGACCGGCGGCCAGGGAGGCTTCTGATGATGAATCGTCGATGGCTGGGCGCGGCAGCGCTGATCGTGGGTGCGATTCAGGCGGGGTGCGCGAGCGACGTCTCGTCGCCGGCCGCTCTGGATGGAGACGATCCGTCGATCTTCGGTCGGGAGCAGGATCTCGCCCAGCGGGTCGCCGGCACATACACGGGCAACTGGAGAATCGAGATCCTGCCCGACTCCGGGTTCGTCGGCACCTGCCCCGGCACCGTCACGATATATGCGGACAGTTTCAAGGATGGACTCGAAGGGAAGCCCACGAGTTCGTTTTCCGGCACATACTTCATCGAGGCCGCGGGCGCCTGTTCCCAGGGCACCCCGATCACGGGCGAGGTATCCGGCGGGGAGATCCGGGAGGACGGCGGAGTCAACTTCGGGATGACCGTTCCGGGAGGCGACGCCAACCTGTTCGAGGACGTGCTCGCCGCCAGCGGGATCAACTTCTCGCAGCTCGAGGCGCTGGGCTGCACGGTCGTCGCCGGAGACGTGAACAACCAGATGGTCGGCGCGATCCTCTCGAACCGTCTCGAGGCGGTGACCTCGGCGGGTTTGAGCTGTGTACAGGCTGGCAAGGACGAGAACGTCGGATCGAGCAACCAGACGTTTTCGTCGTTCGGGATGCGGATCTCGATCGACGCGAACCGCTGACTCGGGTCGCGGTTGACGAGTCTGGAGGGTCGCCCGCAGCGGCCTCCTGATGGCCGCATTGGGCGTTTCGTGGACTTTACGTTAGGTTCCGCCGCTATCTAACGCAGTACCATCAACTATTCCGGAGGGGTGAAGAGTGGCCAAGGAGATGCTGCTGGTCGGGTCGAAGACGAAGGACGCTCTGAAGTCGACGGGTCTCAACGTGGCGGGTGATGCACTCGACACGCTCAACGAAAAGGTTCACGCGCTCGTGAAGGATGCCCAGGCCCGCTGCACGGCCAACGGGAGAAAGACCGTTCGCGGGAACGATTTCTAGGTCCATTCGGTAACCGGGGCGGCCGCCGGCCACCCCGTAAGGCTGTACATGAAGGCCCGTCGATCGGCGGGCCTTCGTGCATCCGTATGCGATGCTGTACTGTGCGGGATGAACTCATCCCCACTTTCGGGAGTGTCGGTTCTCTCGATCGCCCATGCTGACCAACGGCCCATGCTGACCGACGGCCCATGCTGACCAACGACCCATGCTGACACGAGAACGGCAGCGTGAGCTTCGCGCCACGATGTTCCGCCACCTCGACGGCATGGTGACCGCGCCCACTGCTCAGGCGCTTCGGGCGAAGGGCGTCCTGGAGTTTCTCCTCGACCAGGGGACGGCCACCCTCGAGGGGCTGACGAGCCGATTCGAGGCCAACGAGGGGTACCTCAATGTCGCCCTCCGTCTCCTCGCGTCGCAGGGCTGGCTCGTCCAGCACATCGACGGCACGACGGAGGACGTTTCATACGACGTCACGGACGCGGGCCGGATCGCGTTCGAGACCGTCCACCTGTACGACGACGTCGTCGACCTCATGAGGCTGTCGGGAGACTTCCACCCGCGGAGGTTCGAGGTCGAGCCGTTCCGGCGTATGGAGCGAGTCGTGGCGCGATACACCGACGGCTTTGGCGTCGAGCTATCGGATGATGCGGACGTGAGACGCGTGCAGGAGCAGATCCTCACGCACATCGAGGGAGCGCTGTTCGGACCGACGATCGTGCGGCTCGGCATGAGCGGGATGTTCCACAAATACTTCATGGAAGCCTCCTTCCGCCCCGAGGAGTTCCACGAAGACGAGGAAAGCTTCGGACGCCTCCTGAGGATGTTCGCGTCGCTGGGCTGGTTCGTCGAGAAAAACGGCACCTTCCGCTTCACCGACGAGGGTCTCTTTTTCGCGCGGCGCGCCAGCGCCTACGGGGTGACCGTTTCCTATCTACCCACCCTGCGCGCTCTCGACGAGCTCCTGTTCGGCGATCCCTGTGTCCTGCGAACCGATGACGTGGGGGCGCCGGAGGCCCACGTGGACCGCGAGACGAACGTGTGGGGGAGCGGGGGCTCGCACACCGCGTACTTCAAGGCGATCGACGACGTGATCGTCGAGATGTTCAACCGGCCGATCGAGGAGCAGCCGCGCGGGATCGTCGATATGGGGTGCGGAAACGGGGCGTTTCTCGAGCATCTCTTTGACGTCATCGAGAACCGGACACGGCGCGGCGACGTGCTGGAGGATCACCCGCTGTTTCTGGTGGGCGTGGACTTCAACGAGACCGCGCTTCGGGTGACGCGGGCCAACCTCACGCGCGCCGACATCTGGGCGAAGGTGATCTGGGGCGACGTGGGTCGTCCCGACAGGCTCGCAGAGGACCTGATGTCCGACTACGGGATCGACCTGAAGGACCTGTTGAACGTCCGGACCTTCCTGGATCACAACCGGCCCTGGAACCCGCCGTCTGAAGCCGCGGCCGATCGGACGAGCACGTCGACCGGCGCATTCGCCCACAGGGGAGCGCGCGTCCGGAACTCCGAAGTGGAAGAGTCGTTGCTGGAGCACTTCCGGCGGTGGGCGCCCTGGGTCGAGCGCTTCGGACTCCTCGTCATCGAACTGCACACGATTCCGCCCGACATCGCCGCCGCGAGTCTCGGTCGCTCACCCGCGACGGCGTACGATGCGACGCACGGGTACTCGGATCAGTACATCGTCGAGGTCGACGTGTTCGAACGAGTGGCCGCCGAGGCCGGATTGCGCGGCAGCCCTGAGCACGCACGGAAATTCCCGAACTCCGAGCTCGCGTCGGTGACCGTCAATCTGTTGAAGGGGGAGTAGCCCGGGACAGGGTCGGCGCCTTCAAACGCGGCCCTCCAGGAACAGCTCGATCAGCGGGCCATAGTCGCCGCCGTCAGCCGCTTGTAGACCGGCGATATACGCCTCCCGAGCCGCGCCGGCCTGATCCAGATCCCCGGGCCTCCATTCGAACGTCGGCCGTCCGTTTTGCGTCAGTAGCATGTCCGCCCACAACCGGGCGTGCCGTCCGTTTCCATTGGGGAATGGATGGATCTGAACCAGTCGATGGTGGAGCCTCAGGATCGCCTCGTCCGTAGAGAAGGCCTCGTTCTGAAGCCAGAATTTTCCATCACCCACGAGATTCTTGACCTCGAGAGCGATCGTCGGCCAGTCGACACCGAGGTTCCGGTTGGATCGCCGGTAGGTTCCCGCCCAGGCCCACGTATCGTCGAACATTCGTTTGTGCAGCGTTCGAATCGTCGGCTCCTGCAGCGCGGCAGTCCTGGTGCGCTCCGCCCACTTCGCGGCTTCCAGAATGTTTTGCTGCTCCCACAGGTTGAGCTCGTCGCGGGTCTGGATGTGCGCTGGCAGGAGATCATCGATCTCATCCGGATCCAGAGGCGTCGCGCCGTCAGGCCCCGCCTCAAACATCCCAGAAATCTCGGCCGCGATCTTTCATCAGCTCGGCCGTGAGCTCCTGAATCTGGCGCTCGTTTTCCGCCGAAGAGACGCCCTGCTGTTCCAACTCCATCGAGTCGGAGACCCTGTGGACCAGGCCTGAAGCGATTCGTTCAGCTTGCCGGCGGATCGACTCCGCCAACGATGTGCGCGGCACCAGCGCGTAGACCAGATCGCAGTCCATCGCCTCGGCCAACGTGCGAAGCGAGTTGAACTGGACGGTGCCTCTCGACTCGTTCCCTTCGGCACTCCTCACTGCGGTCTTGGAGAGTCCCGACCTCTCGGAAAGCTGTCGCAGCGAGATCCCGAGGGTCTCGCGAATCGTCCGGGCCCAGCCCTGGGAGGGAGGGGGACGGTGTCTGAGTTCTGCAAACGGAAGCAGAGCTTCGTCGAGCTGTCGAACCCGCAGGTCATCGATCCTCGACACGATTGGGCCTCCAAACGCGTGGTGTCGTCGTGCTATTTTACCAGCGTATCCGCGATCTATAACGTGCTGCTACAATAACACATTATGTAGCGAAGCGGCTAGTGCAATAGTCCATAACGACAACGTGTCGTACTACCTTAGTAGCTCGTGGAGTGGGGTGACCCTCGCCGTGTCGAGTGGGGCTAGTTCTGCGGATCCTCCGACGTGGCCGTCGCCCGCTCGGCCTTCGCGTCGCGCACCATCTCGCGCACGTCGGCGAGCAGCTGCTTCGCGTCGTAGACGATCCCGTCCTTGATCGTGTACTTGATCCCGCCGACGCGTTCGACCTCGCCCGTCTCGTCGTTGAGCTTCACCGCGCCGGTGCCGTAGAGGACCTTGAGGTTCTCGAGCGGGTTCTCCTCGACCACCACGAAGTCGGCCTTTAGCCCCTCGCGGATCATCCCGAAGTCGGCCGGTAGACCCTTCGGGTCGTTCAACTCCTGGGCGCCGTACATCGTCGCCGAGCGGATCACCTCGAGCGGGTGGAACCCGGCCTCGCGCAGCAGCTCGAACTCGCGGATGTAGTCGAACCCGTAGAGCTTGTAGATGAAGCCCGAGTCCGACCCGGTCGTCACGATGCCGCCGCGGTTCTTGTACTCGTTGAGGAACTGCATCCACACCCGGTAGAAGTTCCTCCACGCGACCTCGTCCTCGGTCGACCAGTAGAACCAGTAGGAGCCGTGCGCGGCGCGGCTCGGCGTGTAGTAGTCCCACTGGCTCGGGAGCGTGTACTCCTCGTGCCAGTCGGCGTTTCGCGCACGCATGACGTCGCGGCTCGCCTCGTAGATCGTCATCGTCGGATCGATCCCGAACCCGAGCTCGAGGAAGCGGTCGATCAGGGCGTCCCAACTCTCCGACCCCGGGCCGTCGACCTGGTCCCAGAGACGCGCCACGTTGCCGAACCTGTGCTGCTCGTTGCCGTAGTTGTAGTCGAGCGGCCAGTCCTGGATGCTATAGCTCGACAGCATCGACTCGAAGAGACCGTAGTAGTGGGTCATCATGTCGAGGCCCAGTTCGGCGGCGTCCAGCGCGGTCATGCGCGCGACGCCCATCTGGCCGAGGTGGGCCACCGTGCCGAGACCGTGCTGGTGGGCTTCATCGATGAGGGCTTCCATGATCGGCGGATCGAACGAGCCGAGCTTGAGGCCGTCGATATGCTGGCCGTCGACTTCCTGCTCAACGGCCCAGCGCACCCATTCGCGGGCCTTCTCGGGCGAGTCGATGTCGCCCTCTTCCCACGCCTCCCCGGGGCGCGCGTACGTGTACATGCGTGGGGCGACGATCTCGTTCCGGGCCGCCCTCGCCTTCTCTTCGAGCGCCCACATCATCGGTCCGTGCCCGACGCCGCGCGACGTGGTGATCCCGTGTCCCATCCACAGTTTGTACGTGTATTCGGGCTGGGGAGCCTTGGGGTTGCCGCCCGTATGGGCGTGCATGTCGATGAAGCCGGGCATGACGAAGTTCCCCGTCATGTCGATCTCGTGGGTGCTGGCCGTCGGGTTGTCTTCGTCCTCGAGGTCGGGCCGGCCCTCCTCGTCGATCGGGAGCCCGGCGAACCCGACGTTCTTGATCTCCGCGATCCGGTCGCCCTCGATCACGATGTCGACCGGTCCCATGGGAGGCGCCCCGGTGCCGTCGATGATCGTCACGCCGCGAAGGATCAGCCGGTCGTAGGGCCCGTCGCCCTCGTCTGCCCGGCGGGCCGTGGTCTCTTCCATCTGCGCCCACGCCTGTGTGGCGAGGAGCGACATCGCGAAGCCGGCCAGCAGGGCACGGCGGATCGTCCGGGTGATGCTCATGCTACCTCCGGTGGGGTGTCGGATATGAACCGATCAACCTGACCGGCGATCCGTGGACGCGCCAGCCGCGGC
>JBGMQU010000117.1:0-4587 GCA_048060725.1 Gemmatimonadota bacterium
TCCATCGTCATTCGTCCTCGCCGTAGCTATGGCTACGACTCGTCCTCTCTCCTTGGCTGAACCCCGAGAGCCCCCTGCGCGTGACCCACAGGGGTTCTTCAGCACCCTCCCTGTATGACGCGCTGAACACCCGGTCTATTCCTGCGGGCGGCACGCCGGATCCGTGGGGGGCGGCAAATCGAACGCACCGGCGGGTCGTGCGCCAGTGTCTGAGAGGGTGAGAGGGAGGGAGAGTCGCCCGGATCGGGCCTGGCTTCACCAGGCCGTCACGGAGAGGTCGCGTTGAAGTGCGCCTCGGCGATCGCGACGAGCCGATCCTCGGGCATGTCGGAGACCAGTGCGTGCTCGAAGCGGTCATCCGACCAGCGGTAGACACACACGCCGTTCTCGTCGGTGACGCCCGGCGATCGGCTCGGCATCCGGCCGTTCTCCCGAGGCACCGTGTAGTGGGCCAGCGTATAGCCGTCCATCTCGTACTCCACCATCGCAGCGCGATCACCATCGATCAGACAGATCATGGCCCGGCTAATCGGGTTGGACGCCAATACGACCGGCGTGACGGGCACGCCCAGCTCGCGCATGAAGAACGCCGTCACCGCCTGCACATCCGGCTGCTCTACGGCGTCCGCCTCGACGGCCCGCGACAGGAAATCCTGCGCGTAGGCACCTTCCACGTCGAAAGAGGGTCTCGAGAGGCCGAACATAAGGCCCGCGACCGCCGCGGCCGCGACCCACAGCCCGCCGCGCGTAACCATGGCGAGCCCCCGTTCCCGCCCGGGGGTGGGTAAGACCGCGCGACGCGTCCGCTCCCGATCGAGCGTTTCCACCACGCGGTCACGAACAGACAGCGGCGTCGGAGCGGCCACGCCGCGCGACGCGAGGGCCCGCGAAACCATGGCGTCGCGCTCGAAGAACGCCTGGCACGCGGCGCACTCGTCGAGGTGGGCGCGGGCCTCGGCCTCGCCGTCCACCACGCCTCGCGGGCGATCGAGTGGCCACAGCCTCTCGCGGAATTCGTCACAGTTGGACATAGGTCGGATTCTGCTGGAGTCGGGGGGCCGAAGCCCCCCGGCCATCAGCAGCCTACTTCATTTCGATGGATTCGATGACGATCATGCGGGCGCCGGAACGCTCGTTGAGCATCCCCTTGACCTCGACCGTATGCGCGGCGTGGGGCCGCAGATCCGGGTTCGTCGGGGCGGCCGGCATGCCCTGCCCGGACGCGAGGTAGATCAGCCCGTCCGTGCCGAGGAACCCGAGCGCGAGACCCATGTCGGCGCATACCTGCGCGCACTCACGGTGCCCCTCGCCCTGCAGCCCCATGTTCGTGTAGCACACGAGGTCGACGACCTCGGCCGTGATGGTTGTGGCTTCCTGCGCATGGGCAGGCTTTGCGGCCACTGCGGTCACGGCGAGTGCCGCGAACGCCAGAGTTAGCGCCTTGAACTTCATTTCGTGGTCCTCCGAGATTGGTGTACGTCTTCGGCCCCTGTCGGCCGTTTGTCTGAATCCTGAACGCGAGCAACCCCGGGGGGGTTCCCGCCGGCCCGGAAGACCTCAGTCGTACTCGCCCTCGGGCGCGACGACTTCCGACGTGTCCATCGACATGTCCATCGCGGCAGCAGGCTCCACGCGAGCGATCTCGGCCTCGAGGACACCCTTCATGTACTCCCACGTCTCCGGGTTCCCGAAGCCGTAGACCTCCTCGACGATTCGCCCGCGCGCGTCCACCACGATCGTATACGGGAGGCCGAAGAACCCGAAGTCGTCCTGCATCTCCAGTCCGCCATAGAACTGTGGAAACGGGAGATCGAACTGCTGAATGAACTCGCGGGCGGCGCCGCGGGTCTCGTCCGCCGAGATGCCGATGAACTCCACCTTGTCGTGATCCAGGGTACCGTAGTACGCCTTGAGCTGGGGCAGCTCACGTTGACACGGAACGCACCAGCTCGCCCAGAAATTCACGAGCAGCGGCTTCCCGGCCCACGCGCTGAAGTACGCCTCTTCGCCGTCGAACGTCGTGAGCGTCACCCGCGGGAGCGGCCGTCTCTCGGGTGCCGGAGCGCTCGCCTCGACGTCGTCCGGATCGAGGTGGAAAACGGTGCCGTAGCGATCGACGGCGAACGTGCTCCATGCGGCCGGTACCGTGGAAGCCCGGAGGAAGGCACCGTTAGCCGGATCGTATGCCTCGATGCGACGAAGCCCCAACGGTGCGGCCTCCGTTGCGAGTTCGGGCAGCGTGTCGGGAACCGTCATCGCATAGAGGAGTCCGTCGGGTCCGAGTGCCAGGGCCTGGCTGACGGGTCGCATGGGCGTCGCACCGGTCTCGTCGAACTCCCAGATCAGGCCTCGCCGCGTCCGCCAGATCAATTCACCGTCGGGCGTGTACGCCCGCAGCTCGTTGCGCAGGAAGAACGCGAAATACGCCGTGCCGTCGTCTCCGACGGCGATGGGTCCGGCGTTCGCCACGCGGTTCCACGTCGGATCGGCCACAGGCTCGATCGACGCGATTCCGACGCCCTCCCCGCCGAGGGGATCGAACCGGAACAGCAAGGGTTCGTCGGCACCCGTGTCATCGAATCGAAGCACGTAGGGCGACCGGGCCGCCCATACGACGCCACCCTTCGCCGCGCGGATCTCCGCGTTATCCACGGGTGGCGCGGCAGCGCCCGAGTACTCACCGTCGTCGTCATAGTAGAAGAGGCCGGGATCGGAGTCCGCGTCCGTGACGAACAGACCTCCGCCGGGGACCGGGGCGGCGGAGAGCGGCTGGCCCAGCGCGCCACCGTCGTCGGTGGGCCCTCCGGCCACGCCGGTCACCTCGATGCCCGGCCCGACGATCAGGATGCGACTGCCCGCCGGGTCGGGCACGTAGGCCCTCCCCTCGTTGTCGCGGGCCGTGCCTCGGCCCCGGTGGAACAGCAACTCGACGTCCCCGTCGATCCGGCTCGCATCGTACACCAGCAGCGACTCGGCGGGCGTGGGGTATTCCGTCATGCCATCGTCGAGATCGACGGCGCGCTTCGCCCCCGGGTATGGCACCGACACGGGGACTTGCGGTCCGGTATCGGCGCACGCGGACAGGGCCACGAGGGCCGCGAGGGTGGTCAGGATCCTGGATTGATTTTTCATGATCACGGAACAGAGGTCGCTCGATGTGGGTTCCACGGCAATCCCGACTGCCTGCTCAACGCGTCCACGACTCCAGGTCCGCGTCGTCCGTTGGAGGCGTCAGCTCGGAAAGAGGGATCAGCGATGCGGCGAGCGGCGGCGCCCAGACATCGGTGTCCGGCTGGAAGGCCGCCCATGCGAACCAGTACGCTGTGATCGCGTCGGTGATCGGCGCGAGCTCGGCTCCGAGCAGGGGGCCGACGACCGCCTGTCCGGCGAAATTCCACACGCTGCCGGTCTCGATGTCCGTCCGTTGTCCATCGACCAACGCGAAGTGCAGACGCTGACCGTCGGCCTCGGCCACGTACGCCTTCGCCGATTGCGCGCTCGTGTTCCAGAAGACGGCCACTGGCTGGCCGGCCAATTCGGCGTTCGCCACCGAGACGAAGACGTTGATGGCGCCCCTCAGCTGGTCGAGCTGGGTCAGCGAAAACGCCATCCCGCCCGTGCCGGCCCGAATGCCGAACACCAGATCTTTCGGCGGTCGTCGCGGGTCGATTCCGCCGCTCACCGGATAGAGCAGCTGGCTGTTGGCCGGGTTGCGGTAGTCGTTCCCGTACGGGAACAGCGTGTAGAGGATGTCGAGCCCGGTCGCCGACGACGCGATCCACGTGTCGAGGTGCTCCTGTATCCACGAGCCGAGCGTCCGCTCCTCGAACGGGACGCGGGGCAGCGAACTCCCGTCGCCTGGCCCGCAGGATGCGACCGTCGCCATCTGCGGCCGGAGCGACCCGGTCTCGTCTTCCAGAACCAGACCCGAGTGCAAGACGTAGTTGGAGATCGTGAGCGGCCCCAAACCTGACGACGTTCGATCGTACACCGCGCTCGACCCGGTCAGGGGCGAGTAGGTGACCGTAATGGCCTCCCCGGGGATGTCCAGGTTCACCACTTCGTGATGCCACAGGAACTTGTGAGGGATCGCTACGGGCTGACCGCCGAACATGAACCCGATGACCCGATCACTCAGGATCAGATACGCGATGTCGGGGGTCCCCCGGGTCGCGAGCTTCGGATTATTCAGGGACGGGATCTGTGTGCGCTCGGCCCCACCGTCGAAGAATTGGTCGAGCGGGATCGTACACTCGACCGGCGCCGCAGCCATGGTCCCCTCGCCACATCCGGTGAGGCTCACGGCACAAACGGCCGCGACTCCCATGGCCACGGGCCGAACTGCACGTATCGTGTTTGATCGCTGCCGTCGCATCCGGGACTCCGGTGTCGCCCACTTCTCCGATCGCCGCATGATCCGACCGAAAACGCCAGGGGGCTGCTCAGAAATCGTGGCGGCTCACGTTACAGCGCTACAGGACGTCCAGACAACGCGCGAGAACTCGCGTCAGGGACAACTTCGAGTGGAGTGGGAAAACGCGGAGGGTCGAATCCGTCGATCAACTCGCCCGAGCGGGAAGGTCGGTC
>JBGMQU010000117.1:4687-10773 GCA_048060725.1 Gemmatimonadota bacterium
TCTAGACGAACCAGGATTCGACGTCGTCGACACCTTCGACCAGCGCCTTCTGCGTCCGCGTGTCCTTCTGTTTTGCATCGGGCTGTGAGCGCTGGTTTCCATCGGGCTGTGAGCGCTGGCCGATCGCGATCGCGGCGATGCTCGCCGCCAATGCCAGCAGAATCTTGAGCTTCTTCTTCATGTTCCCGTCCTCTGACGTCCCTTCGGCTTCACCCACCCGACGAGGACAACGCCCGGAAGGTTTCCTGTCATACCTAACGCAATACTGCAGGAATCCTGCTCGCGCGTTTCGGCAGGGAGTAAACGCGCCAACTCCGGGGTTCGTGACGTTCCCTGTCCATCACATAAATCGGGCGCCTTGCGCAACGCAATCCGCGGTTGCGGAACGCCGTGCTCCCACCGCATCACACCCTGGCAGTCAGAAGGTCTGGATCAGCGTCTGGATCAGGATGACCAGCAGTGCAACCGGGCAAACGAACCGGATCAGCAGCTTCCAGATCCCTCCGAGCCGGAATCTGCCGTCCGTCGCCATCACCTCGTCCGCAGCCGCCGTCACGCCCCATTTCCACCCCACGAAGACCGATATGAAGAATCCGCCCACGATGAGCGCGAACGAACCGAAGATCGTGAACAGCAGCGAGAGGAAGTCCATCCCCACGCCCGGCACGTGGGTCAACCAATCGACCGCACCGTTTGCCAGGGCGCTCGGGATCCCGATGAGAAACGCCATCGATCCGAGGAGAATCGCGGCCTTCTTTCGCGGCCATTTCTTCTCATCGACCGCCCACGTCACGCCGACTTCCAGTAAAGAGATGCTCGACGTCAGCGCGGCGATTCCGAGCAGGATGAAGAAACCGGTCCCGAATATCAGACCGCCGTAGGGCTCCGGCGGCATGGTCGCCAGAAGCGAGGGGAGCACCACGAACACCATCGAGGGCCCCTGCACAGTGGCGTCGAAACCAGTCGCGAACATCGTCGGGAATATGATCAACCCGGCGAGGAACGCGATGAAGGTGTCCAGACCCGTTACCCAGGCGGCCGACGTGACGAGCTCGTCCTTCTTCGACAGGTAGGAGCCGTACGTGATCATCGCTCCCATGCCCAGGCTCAGACTGAAGAACGCCTGGCCCACGGCCGACAGCACGACGACACCCGTGACGGCCGAAAAGTCCGGCTTCAGATAGAACTCGAGGCCCGTTCCGGCCCCCGGAAGCGTCACCGCCCGCACCGCCAGCAGGAGCAAGAGCACCAGCAGGACCGGCATGAGCACCTTCGTCCAGCGCTCGATCCCGTCCCGGACGCCTCCCACGACCACGAAAACGGTGAGAATGATGAACGCGAGATGCCACGAGATCGCCGAGAGCGGCCTCGCCGAAATGTCCGTGAACATCGCCTCGGTGTCGACCCCGGCCTTGAACGCACCGGTAGCCGCCTTGACGATGTAGGCCATCGTCCAGCCCGCGAGCACCGAGTAGAAGCTCAGGATGATGACGCCGGCGAAGACGCCCATGGCCCCGATCAGCCACCAGCTCCGACCGGGCGCGAGCATCTTGAACGCGCCGATCGGGTTCCGCATCGTATGCCGCCCGATCATCAACTCGGCGAGCATGACGGGCGCTCCGATCAGCGCGACCGCGATCAGGTAGATGACGAGGAATGCGGCCCCGCCGTTCATCCCGGCCTGGGTCGGGAACCCCCAGATGTTTCCGAGCCCGATCGCGCTGCCGGCAGCGGCGAGGATGAACGCGGTCTTCGACCCCCAGGTGTCGCGGTTCTGCGGACTACCGGCGTCCATTCATCCTCCGTTGCGCGGGCTGGCGTCCGGAGAGCGGCCGGACATCACGGCCCCGAGAATACTCCCCGGAAAGCTGCGGAGGAAATAGGGCGGAGCGCGTGTCGACGGCCACCGACTGAGGGGGGCCCGGACCGAGCGCGGTGCGATCGCGTCGCGGAGCCACCATCTCCCACCGATTGATACCGGCTCCGACAAGATCGATCGAGGTCGAGGTCACGACCTCTCCCGTGTCGTCCTCCGCCTCGAGATGCACCTGGTCCGACCGGAGCCGTATGTCGACGTAAACCGAATCCGACCGCATCACGGTGTCCAGCACGACTCTGGCTGCGCCGGCACTCGCGAAGACGGTGGCGTCGCGGCCGAGGCGATTCACCAGCAGCAGGTTGAACTCCCGTAGGTCGCCCTCCCCGGGCAGGAGCGGAGTCGGGTCGTCGTCGAGGGGTTCGACGGGAACGACTTTCGGTCCGTCGGTCACCGAGTCCCCGCGTAGCGAGTGTGCGGCCGCCGTCTCATCCGTCGCCGCTGCGGGGACGGGCGCCTCGTCCGCCGCCCTGCAGCCTCCGAGCGCGATGGCCACCACGAACGAGAACGCCGGGTGACGAGCCGACCGCTTCGATGCGCTCACGTGGACTCCATTAGTGAGAGGTGGGCTCTATTAGCGAGAGGTCGTCAGCCGATCGTGCATCGACCGCGCGTTCGATCTCCTCGCGCACGCGTTCCTGCGTCCATGACAACTCGGGACCCATTACCGCCGCCACGCGCCTCGCCGCCTCGGCCACGCCCTCCCGGGTTTCCAGTCCTACGCGAGTCCGCCGATAGAGGACGTCCTCGACTCTCAACGCGTACTCCTCCCGCACCGCGTGGACCGCTTCGGCGAGGATGTGTGGTCGGCCCGGCAAGATCGGAGCGGCCAGCTGGGGCCGATCGCGGACGAGCTCCAGCACCGCGCCCGCCCTGGACCCATACGCGCGGGCCAGGCGTGCCGCGCCCTCCGGCGCGACGCCCAGGGCCGCCGCCCGCGTTCCGACGTGATCGTACAGCGTCTCCAGACTGTCGAAATTCCCGCCGGGCAGGGGGACCCGCGCGGTGTCCGATTTCCGCTCCGGGGTCACGTTGGCGCCGGCGAGGAACTCCACCACCCGGTCCACGGTGTCTTCGGCCATCGCGCGGTGGGACGTCAGCTTCCCCCCCATCAGAGTAAAGAGCCCGCCCGGCTCTTCGTGAATCTCGAACTCGCGGGAGACGTTCCCGGCATCGGGTTCGACGCCCGACTCGGCGCTGTCAGCCGGGGCAACCAGAGGGCGCAAACCGGCCCATGCGCTCAACACGTCTGCGCGTGTGAGACGGGCCTCCGGGAACAAATGGTTGGTCGCATCGAGTAGATATCCCACGTCTTCAGGCGTCGCTGCGACCGACTCCGGCGGACCTTCGTGGAAGTCATCGGTCGTCCCGATCAGCGTCAGGTCCTCGCGCCATGGGAGCACGAACATCACGCGGTGGTCGCTCGGCGCCTCGAAGATGAACGCGTGGTCGTGTCCGATGCGCTCACGCGGCACGTGGATGTGGGTGCCGCGGGAGGGCACCAGCCGGGACGTTCGAGTCAGACCGGCACGGTTGAGTGTCGTTTCGGCCCAGGGGCCGGTCGCGTTGACGATGGCGAGCGCGTCGATCTCGATCGTCCGGCTCGTCTCCTTGTCGTGCGCGCGCACACGGTGCCCGGGCCAATCGGAGGCGTCGATCTCGATCGCCTCGACTCGGCTCGCGATGGCGGCTCCCGCCTCGTCCGCGGCGATCACCGTGGTAACGACGAGCCGGGCGTCGTCGACCTGCGCATCGTAATATCGCGCCCCACCCAGGAGCCCGGCCGACCGCAGGCGAGGCTCGATCTCGAGCACCTCCTCCGCATCGAGCATCTGGTGACGCTCAATGTTCCGGAAGAGGGCCAGCGCATCGTAGAGCCAGAGTCCCGCACTCAGCTTGAGCTTCCCGACCCGCCCGTCCTCGAAGATCGGGAACAGAAACTCGAGCGGTCGGACCAGATGGGGAGCGATCCGTAGCAGCGTGCGCCGTTCCTGGCTCGCCTCGAACACCAGGTCGAATTCGAAATGCTCGAGGTATCGCAACCCGCCGTGAACCAGACGCGATGACCTGCTGCTCGTCCCCTGCGCGAAATCGGCCGCCTCGATGAGTGCCGTCTTCAGCCCCCGGCGGGCGGAGTCTCTGGCGACCGCGGCCCCGGAGACTCCGCCGCCGATGACGGGCACGTCGAACGCCTCGTCCGCCAGACGCCGGATGTTGCGCTCGCGGGCCAGCGGCCCGCGCGAGTCGGGCGAATTCAAGGCGTGAGCACGAGCTTCCCGAAGACTCCCCCGCCCACGAGCAGTTCATAGGCCTCGCGGGCACGCCCCAGGGGCCACACGTCGTGCACGACCGGGTCGAGGACGCCGGACGCGACCAGGTTCATGACGTGCTCGAAGTCGGCTTTACTCCCCATGGTGCTCCCCATGACGCCGTATTGCTTCCAAAACATCGAAGGGATGTTGATCGCCCCCTTCGAACCCGTGGTGCCACCGTACACGACCATGCGGCCAAGCGGTGCGAGACAGCGGATGCACTCATCCCACGTGGCCGATCCCACGCTGTCGAGGATAACGTCGACGCCGCGTTTTCCCGTCTCCTCCCGCACTCGCTTCGCGAAGTCCTCCGCGAGTCGGTCGATGACCACGTCGGCCCCCAGGGCGCGCACGCGTTCCACGTTGTCGGGTCCGCTCGTGACCGCGTAGACGGTCGCGCCCCCGTGTTTCGCGATCTGGATTCCGGCCGTCGAGACACCGCCTGACGCGCCGGTGACCAGCACGCTCTCGCCCGGTCGAAACCGGGCGCGTGTCATGAGCGCGCGCCACGCCGTCTGGTAAACGAGCGGCGCCGCCGCCGCCACCTCGAAGGCCAGGTCGTCGGGAATCGCGAAGAGGTTGCGCGCCGGCACGACCGCCAGCTCCGCGAACCCGCCGGGCGTGTGCTCGCCGATGATTTGGAATCGCCGACAGACCGGGTGCTCTCCGGCCGCGCACGCCTCGCAGGCATCGCAGGAAAGACCGGGGTTGACCGCGACCCGAGCCCCGGGCTCCCATCCGTCCACGCCGGCGCCAACGGCCGAGACGATCCCGGCGATGTCGGAGCCTCCGACGTGCGGCATCCGAAGCTCGAGCCCGGGGAGCCCGCCGAGTACCCAGATGTCGAGATGGTTGAGCGCGGCCGCCCGGACCTCGAGAAGGACCTCCCCCTCCCCGGGAACGGGATCGGGAAGGGTTCCGACGACGATGTTCTCTGGGCCTCCGTGGGCCTCGAAGTAGGCTGCATTCATGGCTCGGAACGTAGGGCGAGGCCCCGTGCTCCGCATCTCGACGAGTCGCCCCCGTTGGCTCAATCGCGGGAACGCGCGATGCGGGACCATTTGGCCCGATTCTCGCACTTGAAAACGAGTCTCAACTAGCGTATCGTGTGGAGTCGATAATGATTATTGGCTGAGCGCCAGGGTGTTTGCATCAGGCCGGAGTCCCCCGCCGGGGGCCCGGCCTTTGAAGACTCAGGGGATTCCAGGGGACGTAATGAGCGACGCACTTCTCGAGATTCGTGACCTCCACGCGGGGGTCGAGGGCGAAGACATTGAAATATTGCGAGGGGTCGATCTCCGGGTCGAAGAGGGCCAGGTGCACGCCCTCATGGGCCCGAACGGCTCGGGAAAGAGCACACTGGCGAAGGTGATCGCCGGACACCCGGGATACGAAGTCACCTCGGGCGAGGTTCTGTTTCGCGGCGAGGATCTTCTCGATCTCGAGCCCGACGAACGCAGTCGCAACGGAGTGTTTCTCGCCTTTCAGTATCCGGCGGAGATCCCGGGGGTGTCGATCGCGAACTTCATGCGAACCGCGGCGAACGCACGGCTGTCCGACGGAGAAGACATGGACATCTTCGCGTTCCAGCGCCGGCTCACCGAGAAGATGGCGCTGCTCAAGATGGACGAAAGCTTCGCCGGACGGTACGTGAACGACGGATTCTCCGGCGGCGAGAAGAAGCGGAACGAAGTCCTCCAGATGGCGGTTCTCGAACCCGCACTCGCGATCATGGATGAGACGGACAGCGGTCTGGATATCGACGCGCTCCGCATCGTTTCCGAGGGCGTGAACACGCTCACGGAGGCAGACGACAAACTCGGCGTTCTGCTGATCACACACTACAAGCGGATCCTCAACTACATCCATCCCGACCGTGTCCACGTCATGATGGCCGG
>JBGMQU010000118.1:0-3918 GCA_048060725.1 Gemmatimonadota bacterium
GCTCTCCGACGCCATGAACAGGTCGATCCTCGACCTCAACTCGTCCGCGTACTCCTTGGACGTCAGACGGGCCAGCGGCATATCGGGATTGAAGGCCGGGTCACCGAGGTACATCGCGCGGTCGGCGAACGCCCGCCGCATCGACTCGGTGAGGAGGTGGAGATACAGAGCCGAGTTCTGGCCGATCCGCGCCAGATCGAATCCCTCGAGGATGTTCAGCACCTCCACGATCGCGACCCCGCCGGAGCTGGGCGGCGGCATCGAATAGACGTCGTACCCGCGGTACGTGCCGTGGATGGGCACCTGCTCGACGGCCTCGTACGCCGCCAGGTCCTCTTCGGTGATCATGCCTCCGTACTCGCGCATGAAGTCGGCGAGCAGCCGGGCCGTCTTTCCTCGGTAGAAGCCGTCGTGGCCGTCTCGCTGGATCCGACGAAGCGTTTCCGCGAGATCGGGCTGCTTGAACGTCTCGCCCGGTTCGTAGACCTCGGTTCCGTTCTTCAGGAACGCGCGCTTCGTCGCGGCGAAGGTCGGGCCCTCGCGATCCTGGAGCGACGTCAGCCAGCGCTGCATGGCCCAAGTCGAGGGGAACCCGTCGGCGGCGAGACGGATCGCGGGTTCGACGAGATCTTTCCAGGGGAGGCTGCCGAGCCTCTGGTGCGCCAGCCACATCCCCGCGACGGTGCCGGGTACCCCGACCGATAACGGACCGGCATGATTCGAGTCGTCGAGGATCTCGCCGGTCTCGTCGAGAAACATCTCGCTGTACGCGGCGAGCGGCGCCTTCTCCCGGAAGTGGAAGGTCGTCGCGTGACCGTCCGCCCCGTGGTACACCATGAACCCGCCGCCACCCACGTTCCCGGCCGATGGCAGAACCACCGCGAGGGCAAAGGCCGTGGCCACGGCCGCATCGACCGCGTTACCCCCCCGGCGCAGGATCTCGTTCCCCGCCTCGGACGCGAGATAATGGCTGCTCACCACCATGCCTTCTCGGGATGGGCTCGCGAGCCGTCCACTCTGCGCGAATGCCGGCGTGATCGTGGCCGCGTTCGCGACGACGATCGCCGCGAGCGTCCTGACGCCGCGGAGGACCCGAATGCCACGCCGGGTTCGAGTACCACCCGGGGTCGGTCGCCGCGGGCCCCGTTGTCCGTCCGTCACCTGAGAACCTCCGTTCGCCTCCGGTCCGTTTCGTCGAGTCGTCCATAACCTCGGGGGAGAGAGAGGGAGACGAAAGACCCGCGACCCGATGTCCAAAACCAAGGTGGCTTCGCCGTTGCAACCCCTTCTCACGGCAGCAGATGCGGCCGGTCAGAGGGCAGGTATTCATTCGCTGTTCCATCTGCTATAACCGTAATTACATGAACGTGTTACGGCGTACACCGGAAGCTTCAGTGCAAGTGATGAGGCTGCGAGACCCGTGGGCAAAACACGGGAGCCGAGCGCGAAACACCACAACCGTCTGCGGGACGGCCGGGAGGAACAGTCGATGACGCGAAAGTCCGGGGGCAACTCGAAGTCGAGAGATCCGTTGGCCCCGAACGGCAAGGAGACGCCGTTCCTCTTCGTGCCCGGGCAGGACGACGACCACGGGAAGGCGACCCGGGCCGACACTCCCTCCCGGACCGTCGCCACAACGCTCGACGACGACGCCGGGGCGATCGAGCGTATCGGCCGATTCGTCACCGGGACGTCGGGGGAAGAGACGCTGGACGACGCCCTTCGAGCCGCACTCGGGGCGTGGATCGACCCCGTAGAATGGCAGGCCGGATTCGCGATCCGTCGCGCCGATGGCGGCCCGCCGACCGTCCCGGCAGTGGGCGCCTCGGCCCATGACGGCAGCGACGCGCTGGGGGAAGCGTTGTGCATCGACCCCGAGGCGCTGAGTAGCCTGTTCGATGTCACGGACGCACGGTCGATCGAGGTGAGCTCTCTTCCCGACGCCGTTGCCGACGTGGCGCTCGAACTGGGTCTCGACGCCGCGGACGTGTTCCCTGTCCGGGCGGCGGGGACGGCCATCGCGGCCGTCGTGCTGCTACGGCCCGAGGAGACCCCGGCCCGTCCGAAATCGCGTCAGGGCGTCGAGATCGCCTGCCGCCTGCTGACCGAGCTCGCGTCCCGAATCCGGGCGCAGAGGGCCGTGTCCGGCGCCGCCCAACACATCCGGAAACTCGCCTCGCAGGTGGAGCCCGGTCGGGCCCGGCTGCAGGAGTTGGAGGCGCGATACGCCCTGCTCTGTCGGGCCGCGGAGCCGGGCCTCTGGGACTGGAACATCCAGACCGAGAAGGTCCACTACTCGCCCCCCTGGAAAGCCGCACTCGGGTACGGAGCCAACGATCTGAGCGACTCCGCATCGGAATGGTTCGATCGGATTCACCAGGACGACGCCGACCGCGTGGAGCTCGAGCTGCTCGAGCACCTCGACTGGCAGTCGCCCCGGTTCGAGAGCGAACACCGCCTGCTCCACAGCGACGGCACATACCGCTGGGTCCGGGTCCGGGGGGTCGCCGAGCGAGGCGATGACGGGAACGCCTCGCGTATCGCCGGGTCGCTGATCGACATCACCGACTCGCGTCAGCGAGACGACCGCACGGCCCGCGACCTCATGTATCACCGGCTCACCGGGCTGCCCACGGCCGCCCTCATGCACGACCGGATCGAACAGGCCATGCGACGCCGCAGCCGCCGCCCCGACCGGGCTTTCGCGGTGCTCACCGTCTCGCTGTCCGGGTTTCGGGAGACGGCGAAGCGCGTCGGGGCCGAGGCCACGGAGGAGATCCTCCTCACCATTGGGCGGCGGATGGCCAACGTCGTCCGGCCCGGCGATACGGTCGCGCACACCGACGAGCTCGAATTCGGCCTCCTGCTCGACGACGTGAAGAACCTCGACGACGCCATGAAGGTCGCCGAACGAGCGATCGCGGCGCTGAAACAGGACATTCCGCTCGGAACAGAGTCGGCGACCTTCATTCCGGCCGCCGGCCTGGCCCTGAGCCGCGCCGCCTACGAGACGCCCCAGGAGATCATCCGCGACTCCGCGATCGCCCTCCGCCGTGCGCGCCGCGACGAGATCGATGTACAGGTGTTCGACGCGGCCACCAAGGCCTACGCGCAGTCGATCGCCGAGCTCGAGGGCGACCTGCGCAACGCGTTCGAGGCGCGCGAACTGTTTCTCGAATACCAGCCAGTCGTCTCGCTCGGTGACGGACGAATCACCGGGGTCGAAGCGTTTCTACGCTGGAATCACCCCGAACGAGGCCCGATTCCGCCTTCGGAGTTCCTGCCCGTCGCCGACGAGGCGGGGCTGCTCGAAGAGATCGGCTACTGGGTCACAGAGCGCGCCTGCCGGCAGATGCGCGAGTGGATCGAGCGGTTCAACCTCCGCTTCCCGCCAAACATCGCGATCAACGTCGACGAGTCGCAGCTGTTCGCGCCGGACTTCGTGCCGCGGACGATCCAGGTGATCGAGAGCACCCAGCTCGACTTCAAGCTCGTCCGTTTCGACGTCAGCGAGAGCACGTTCATGAAGGACGGGCCGGGTGCCGGCCGCATCCTGCGGTCTCTGACTCAACGCGGTCTCAGGGTAGCGGTGGACGACTTCGGAACCGGCTACTCCTCGCTCAGCTACCTCCACCGGTATCCGATCGGCGCGCTCAAGATCGACCGGTCCTTCGTCAGCGGCCCGGCGGGTCAGAGCAACGAATGGGATGTCGCGCGCACGATCATCGAACTCTCGCGGATCCTCGAACTGGAGGTAATCGCAGAGGGAATCGAGACGCGGGAACAGTTCCAGCATCTACGAAAACTCGGCTGCCAGCAGGCGCAGGGGTACTTCTTCTCCGGTCCGGTGCCCGCGTCGAAAGCCGGTGCCCTCATCCAGGAAGGGTATCCGCTGGACCTCGAGTCGGCGGTCCTCTA
>JBGMQU010000118.1:4018-10712 GCA_048060725.1 Gemmatimonadota bacterium
CGATAATCCCACCGCCCCCACCGCCCGCCCCACCGATCGCGGCGGCGACGGCGACGATGGTCACCACTGCCGCGGCCTGGGTCGTCGCGCTCTCGTCGTGCTCGACCTCTTCGTAGGTCTCGATGTCGAGCTTCGCCGCCCCGATCATCCGCTGGACGAACGTCTGCTTCGTCTCCGTCATGACGTGCTCCTTCCCCGGAGTTTTCCGGCACGGGATTCACGTCGAACATGGGCTCGCGAGCAGCCCCGTCACAAGCCGGGTCGCGTAGCCGCGTCACTTGAGGAGGATCCGTCCGCGGCGGAAGCGGGTCTGGGCGACTCCGAGTATCGGGAGGCTGGCCAGCCCCAGGATCGCCGCGGTGATCCACGCGACCTTCGCCGGCGACCCGTAGGCGAGCACTTCGAAGATCTCGGTAACCCAGCCCCGGGGCAGGAGCTTGAGCAGCCCGATGGGGACGAACGCGAACACCAGCGCTCCGATCGCAAGCACCTGCTGGGCATGCCGGACGCTCTCTGAACGGAGCGAGACCAGCACGCCGGCCGCGGCCCCCAGGCCGGACCCGGCGAACGCGACCGCCAGCGTCCCGAGCGCCTGTCCGAAGCTGGGCAGATACAATCCGCCATCGGTGGAGAGATTCAGCGTGAGCACGCCGATCGGGAGGCACAGCAGCATCGCCGTCCACACCCAGACCACACATGCCAGCCATTTGCCCCACAGGATCGAGGCGTCCGACAACCGGGTTGCCAGCAACGTTTCGAGGGTCCGCCGCTCCCGCTCTCCCGCCACGGAGTCGGACGTCACCGTCGTCACGATGAAGAGGGGAACCCACGCCCAGATGAGGATCGGCCACGGCGCTTCGATCCACGACGGCCCCAGTTGCCAGGGGACGAACACACCGACGATCGCCAGAAACGCGCCGAGGGTCGAGACGGTCACCCAGACCGAATCCGAGCTGCGGAGTTCGGTCCACTCCTTCCCGAGCACCACCCACACATCGCGAAGAAAGTTCATGCCGAGGCCTCCAGTCTGTCGGACCCCTGGTCGCTGAAGATCGACAGCACGCCGTCTTCCAGCGTGTTCCCGACCGGGGTGACCTCCTCGATCCCGACGCCGACCCGCACCAGAAACGTCACGAGGTTGGCGACCTGCGCGTCATCGGCAAGCGCGATCAGGGCGCCCCCCTCCTCCCGTTGGATCGACTGCACTTCCCGCCGGTCCGAGAGCAGGGCCGCCACGTTGTCATTGAACCCCTGACCGCGGACCCGCACCTGTTTTCTCCCGCCCCTCACCGCGATGTCCTCCGGGGCCCCCATGGCGAGCAGCTTGCCGGAATGGACGACGGCGACCTGGTCGCAGAGCCGTTCCGCTTCGGCGAGGTTGTGCGTCGTCAGGAAGACCGTCACCCGTTCTCGTCCTGCGAGCCGCAGAAGATCGTCGCGCACTTCAGCGGCGCTGACGGGATCGAGTCCTGCCGTCGGCTCGTCGAGGAAGATGAGAGACGGACGGTGGATGAGCGCGCGCGCGATCGCGAGCCGCTGCCGCATCCCCCGGCTCCAGTCGCGTAGCGGTTCGGCGCGGCGATCCCACAGGCCGATCCGCGTGAGGAGCTCCTCGATCCGGGCTGCCCGCAGCGCTTTCGGCATGCGCGCGATGCGGCCGTAGAGATCGAGGTTCGCCTCGGCGCTCAACCGCTCGAGCAGACCCGGCTGCTCGAGTAGCACGCCACAGCGGCGCCGGATCTCGCCTGACTCCGTGGACGGGTCGAACCCGAGGACGCGCGCTTCACCGTCAGTCGAGCGCAGCAACCCGAGGAGGAGCCGGATCGTGGTGGTCTTGCCGGCTCCGTTGCGACCCAGAAACCCGAAGATCGAGCCGCGGGGCACGCGCAGAGACAGTGAGTCGAGGGCGCGTATGCCCGGAAAGTCGCGCGTCAGCCCGGTCGTGAGAATCGCGTCGCGCCGAGACGCGTCCGCTATGTGACCCGAGATCCCGTCTTTCACTCCCCCGCCTCCCTCCACAGACCCCGAACCGCAACACGCCCGCACGGCGCACCCGGCGATGACGCCACCACCCCGGGCTCATGCAGAGATCGTACACGAATCCCACGAAAACCGTCCTCCGCCCGCTGACCGCATAAGCGATGGGAGGGGCGGGAGTTAGCGCGAACCCGCCGTCGACGCCCAATTCATGGGCCGTTCACCCGCTCTGGCGGATGTCGGAAGAAAGCAACAACTCGCGCGTCGGCGTACGTTCCACCAGAAATCGTGCCGCGAGGGGATGCGGCCTGGAGAGGTCTTCGGGAGGACGCTGTGGAGCAGGAAACGCCGGGAACAAAGCCTCCGGTACGGGACGGAGTGTCGGAGGACGCGTTCGAAGTGGTGGAGCACGCACTCTACGACCTCTGGAGCGTCGCGAACGAACTGGCCCGAATCCGGCCGGCCCGGCACGAGTACTTTCGCGTGACGATTTTCGGATCGTCACGGATCCGTCCGGGCGACGAAATCTACGCCGAAGTGCGCCAACTCGCGTCCCATCTTTCATCCATCGGCTGTGACATCGTGACGGGCGGAGGGCCCGGTCTCATGCAGGCGGCAAACGAGGGAGCCAGGCTCGGCGACCCCGACAATCAGACGCGCTCGTTCGGTCTCCCCATCGAGTTGCCGAAACAGGAGGAGGAGCCGAACCCGTTCGTCGAGAAGATCTACCGACACCGGACCTTCTTCACCCGGTTGCACCACTTCGTCCGTCTTTCGAGCGCCTTCATCGTCGTCCGGGGCGGTATCGGCACGCTGCTCGAAACGGCGCTGATCTGGCAGCTCTGCCAGGTCAAGCACGTGAACGACGTCCCGCTGATCTTCATCGGCGAGATGTGGAAGGATCTGGTCACCTGGGCGGAGGACCACATGCTCACGAACGAGCCTCAGCTGGCATCGCCCGCGGACCTGAAAATCGCCCGCTGCGTCCCCAACGTCGAGGAGGCGTGCGCCATCATCACGGCTCGCAAAGCCATATTCGATGAAGGGGCGACCACGACCGGTTGAGCGGGCCGGCCGGGTCACGCCCACGCCGGGTCACGTCTCAGAGGTCGACCAACAGGCTCAGAGGTCGACGGCGCTCCCACGCTCGGGAACGTGGACGCTCGGAAAGCCCCGATCCTCCAGCGTCGACTTGAACGCGAGCGACGCATCCTCTTCGCCGTGCACGAGGAAGATCTGTTTGGGTGATCCGCGCTCGCGAACCTCCTCGATCCAGCGGACCAGTTCGTCGCGGTCGGCGTGCGCGCTGTACGCGCCCGCCCGTCGAATCCGCGCGCGGATCGGATACATGTCTCCGTAGATCCGAGCCTCGTCCGCACCCTCGAGGATGCGGCGGCCCAGTGTGCCCTGCGCCTGGAACCCCACGAACAGAATTGTCGTGTTCTCGGACCCGCCGTGGTGGATCAGGTGGTGAAGGATCCGCCCGCCCTCGCACATGCCCGACGGTGCGATGATGATGGCGGGACCCTCCAGGCTGTTGAGCTTCCGTGACTCGTCCGCCTTCTTGATGTAGGTGAGCCGCTCGAAGCCCAACGGATCACCGTCGGAATCGCTGTCCATCTCCGCCAGCATCTTTCGATCGAAGCACTCGGGATGGAGGCGATACACTTCCGTCGTCCGCACGCCGAGCGGCGTGTCGATAAAGACGTCGATGGGCGGGAGGTCCCCCGACTCCCAGAGCTGGTTCAGGCGGTACGCCAGTTCCTGCGTGCGCCCGACCGCGAAGGACGGGATCAGCAGCTTCCCTCCCCGGTCGCTACACCGCTTGACCGTGTCGAGCAGGTATCCCTGCGCCTGGTCGGCCGGATCGTGCAGTCTGCTTCCGTACGTGCTCTCCATGATCACGTAGTCGACGTCACCGATCGTCTGCGGATCGCGGAGAATGGGGAGCGTCGAACGCCCGACATCACCGCTGAACAGGAGCCGCCGCCGCTCGCCCGCCGCGTCGAAGTCCAGCACCACGCTGGCCGACCCGAGCATGTGTCCGGCGTCGATGAACCGGACGGCGATGCCCGGAAACAGCTGCCGGGCGCGGTCGTAGGGGACGCTGACAAACCGCTCGAGCGTATCGACCACGTCGTCCGCCGTGTAGAGCGGTTCGAACAGCGTCTTCCCCTGCTTCCGCCGGCGCCGATTGACGCGGCGCACGTCGTTCTCCTGGATGTGGGCCGAATCGAGGAGGAGGAGCGCAGCCAGGTCGCGGGTGGCGCTCGTGCAGTAGATCTCACCGCGGAAGCCCGCGCGGACCAGCGTGGGGAGGTTGCCGCTGTGGTCGATGTGCGCGTGCGAGAGCACCACGGCGTCAACGGAGGCGGCGTCGAACGGGATGTTCCGGTTGCGCTCGTAGGCCTCCTTCCGACGCCCGTGGTATATTCCGCAGTCGAGCAGGATCCTTCGCCCGTTGACCTCGACCAGGTGCATCGACCCGGTCACCGTGCGCGCGGCGCCCCAGAAATGAAGTTTCATCGGGGAATCGTCGCGCGCCCCAGTCGGCGGGGCAAGCTCACGATGCGAACCTCCACGATCGAACGAGGGGAGACGAATGATGCGATGGCGCGCTCTCGCGGCCGTTCTGGTGCTGGCGCTACCGGGCTCCCTGCCGCTGGCGCTACCCGGCACCCTTCCGCTGCCCGGCGCCCTGCCGTTGGCCGCTCAGCAGCAGACCGACCGGATCGTGATTCTGGCCCGCCACGCCGAGAAGCTCGGCGGCGAGGATCCCGCACTCAGCGAAGCGGGGGAGGAACGGGCTCGCGCCCTCGCGCACGTGCTGTCGCAGTGGCCGGTCGACGCAATCTACACGTCCCAGTTTCGCCGGACGCGCGACACGGCGGCGCCCCTGGCCGAAGCGACCGGCGTTGCGCCTTTAGTCGTGGACGCGCGCGACATGGCGGCGCTGCTCTCGGAGATTCACGAGGGCGGTCATCGGGCGATCCTCGTGATCGGTCACAGCAATACCGTGCCCGCCATCGCCCGGGCGCTAGGCGCCCCGGACGTGCAGGACATCCCCGAGGAGGGATACGACGATTTGCTCGTCGTCACGCTCTCCGGTGAAGGCGAAGCCACCCTGCTTCATCTGAAATACGGCGCACCCACTCCGTACTGATCCGACTGATCCGACGGATTCGCGCGCTGACCAGGCGGACTCAGGCGTTGCCGACCGCCAGAAAATCGAAGCTCTCGATCTCCGGCACGCTGGCCGAGTCTCCGATCTCGATCTGGAGCAAGCAGACGTTGTCGCCATGTCGGCGGCTCTTGATCTGCTGGATCGTGACCGGCTCTCCGTAGTGGACGGCCGCGCCAGCGATGACCCCCTGGATCACTGCACATACGGAACAGGCCGCTTCGAGGCGGAGGAAGATCTGTCCGTCGGGCCCCGTGCTCGTCCGGAAGGAGAGCGGCACCGGCGTGGTGGACCGCTCACCGGCGACTGGAAGATCATCGCCCAACCCCGAGATGAACGACGTCAGATCGTCGTGTCGTTCAAAGAGGCTCGGATACGTATCCGCCAGCGCAGGAACCGCGTGACGGCCGAGCCAGCACGCCAGGGAGTCCGACGGAGCCTCCCCGCCGGCCAGATCCCGATTCGCCAGCGCACCCCACAGCCCTTCCCCGTACTCCCGAATGAGCGCATCCCGCACGAGCCCGATCAGCTTCCCGTCCATCGCGTCCTCCCTCGTATCAGCGCGGCCCACGACCGCGGAGGTTTGCCCTGTTTTCTCGCAAACTGCCGCGAGAAAAGACCTTACGAGCTTTGTGATCCCCGTCGAGCCATCCGCCGTGAACGGGCGATAACCCGTTGATTCGCGGCTCCCTGGCGGTTCGACGGTCCCGAACGCCACGGTAGCAGAGGGCAATCACCGGACCGGGGCCGTTTCTGCCGGTTTTTGAAGATCCGGAGGCGTCGCAACAGGCCCTCAACGGCACCATCGTCGCCCGGGCGTCCAGCGGGAACGAAGTCCGCGTCACGGCCGTAAAGACGTCCCGTGACGGCAAAGAGTCGACTGTGAGCGTCGAGGTCATCGAGGACGGCGACGGCCTGCTGATCTGCTCCGTTTACCCCACACCAAGCAGCGCGGACAAGGCCAACCAATGCGGTCGCGGGCGATCATACAGGATGAACACCCATGACAACGACGTGAGCGTGAACTTCACCGTAGAGGTGCCGGCCGGCGTCGAACTCGAGGCCGTCACGGTGAACGGCGACGTCGAGGTGGAAAGCCTGCAGGGAGCGGTGGACGCCGTGACCGTAAACGGCGACATCACGATCGAAACGAATGGGGCGGCCTCCGCGACCACGGTGAACGGGTCGATTTCCGCTCAAGTCGGCGAACTCACCGACGACGCGGAATTCACGACTGTCAACGGTGGGATTACACTATGGTTACCGGCCGACGTGTCGGCCGACGTCGACGCCACCACGGTCAACGGCACCATCGAGACCGACTTCCCGATTACGATCAAAGGCCGATGGGGCCCGCGCTCCGCAAGCGGCGAAATCGGAGGCGGCGGCGCCAACCTCGAGATCACAACGGTGAACGGTAGCATCGACATCCTGCGCAGCTAAGCCGCGGTCCGGCAGAAAATCGCGAGTCGAAGTCCGACGTCAAGGAGATCGAGCGCGAGCTCGGGGCGCTCGATGCGGACCGTCGAGCCGAGG
>JBGMQU010000119.1:0-10639 GCA_048060725.1 Gemmatimonadota bacterium
TCCTCTCTCCTTGCCTGAACCCCGAGAGACCCCTGCGCGCGGTGCACCCTACTTGCGCAGAGGTTCCCAGGCGCGGTCACGATTTTCTAATTGCCGTTATCGGTTCCACGCGGATACACGATGTGCGGCGTCACGAGGATGATCAGATCCTGCTTGATCTCGTTCTCCTTCGTGGTACGGAACAGGGCGCCGAGCAACGGGATGTTCATCAGACCCGGAATCCCGCTCTGGCTCCGGCTGACCTCGCTCAGCGTCAGGCCACCAATCACGGCCGTCTCGCCGTCATCGAGCAGCAGACGCGTCTCGCCGATCTGCCTCTCGAAGATGTACCCCACGTCGGACAGACCCACCTTCAGGCCCGACCGCTCGGCGGACAGATCGAGGAGGATCTGGTTGTTGTTCGTCACGTGCGGCCGGACTTCGAGAATGATCCCGGTGTCCTGGAACGACACGTTCACCGTCGCCTGGGCGTTCAGTCCGCCCGCCTCGAGCACGCGAATCGGCGTGCGTTCGCCGACCTGAATCCGGGCCCGCGCGTTGTCGACCACCTGGATCGACGGAGCGGCCTGCACGTCGGACAGCTGGTGTGACTCGAGCGCATCGATAAAGGCGAACAGCGAGAAGTCACCGAACGCCACCGCGGTCAGGATCTGGAGTGCCGGAGACGTCACGCGATCGTTCGCGTTCGCGAGCGCGGCCACCGCGTCGCCGCCGATGTTCACGAGCGTCTGGTTCGTGCGCTTGAAGAACGCCTGGTCGGGGATCCCGTCCCCGTCCGTATCGATGAGCTGTGGCGGCTTATTCGGGTCGGGCACGTTGAGCACCTGATTGATCCCCTGCTCGACGAATCCGCCGTCGCGCTCCTTCAGATCGTAGACGATGCCCATTTCCGAGACATCCGTGCGGTTCACGAACACCAGTTTCGCCTCGATCGACACCTGCGGCATCCGTCGATCCAACGCCGTGACCATCGAGTCCATTCGAGCCACGACAGACGGAGCGTCGGTGACGATCACCGAGTTCGAACCCGAGTGCGCGACGACCTGGCCGCGATCGGGGGTTACGAGGCTCCTCATCATCTCCGCGATCGAGTCCGCGCTCGCGTAGTTGATCCGGATCACGCGAGTCTCCGAGAGCAGGTCATCCCGAGCCTTGAGGTTCTCGAGGCGATCGACGATGATGATCCCGCTCTGGCTCGTCTGCCACCCGAGGTTCTGAGCGGACAGGATCGCGCTCAACGCGACGTCCCAGGGCTGATTCTTGATGTCGATGCCCTGGACCGACACCCTGGCCACTTCTCCATTCGGCACGATCGACACGCCGGCGAATTCGGAGAATCCGGCGAGCACGTCGAGCATCGTCGCGCTGTCGTAGGCCACCGAAATACGCGGCTGCGCCTGCTGGAGCGCGGTTACGACGCCGGGGAACTGCTCGCTGGCGCGGCCGTCGGTCACCGCCGAAGCGCTTCCGTCCCCACTCGCCACGGAAACGGGATCTCCGAGGTTCGTAGACCAGCTGGAGAATGGCTCACCAGGGTTCTCGAATCGAACTTCGACGTTGCCGTCGATTTCCACGACGTCGTAGTCCAGTTCTCGCGTCAGGTCGAAAACGAGACGCACAACATCGGGCCGGAACTGGCTCGACCGCATGCGAATGACCCCACCCCGTCCGATCGCCTCGTAGCTGTGGCGACTCAGCGCGTGGTTGGCGCCCTCGACATCCAGAATGAGCCTGGGCGGCTCCGCCAGCATGAAGTGGTGGACCGACAAGTCGGCATTCCCCACGAGCACGGTAATTTGTGTCTGTGCACCCGAAGGCGTGATCTGAACTTCTCGGACTTCGGACGGCGCCGTCGCAAACCATGCCGCGAACGCGAAGGCCAGGATGGACCGAGCCATCATCGTACAGTCTCCTTGTCTCGCTTCACCCGAAGGGTCTCTTGCCGACTGATTCCGAAGCTCGTGATCAAGAAATCCACTTCGTCTATCCGGATCGCGATCACGCGCGCTTCGCCGAGGCTCTCGCCTTCGCGAACGCGGTACCGTCTTCCGGTGCTCTCATCGAGAAGCGTAGCCACGCTCCCCACCTCTTGATTGAACAGGACGCCGCTCAAACGCAGGTCATCGAACCGCGGACCGAGGTCCTCGCCCGCACTCAGCGACCGGAACGGATCTCGGCGCCCGAGCGATGGGTACTCGAACACCTCTCGCTCGTATACCGTGGACCTCGTGGTCGCCGTCTGGGTCTGGGCCACCGCCGGCGCAACCATTGCCGGAAGCGCGATGACCGCGCCCCACGCTGCCACCGCAGCCCATCGGACCGAACGGCCCGTCGATCGGGACGCCATCATCATCCGCCTTCCCGTACTGGATCGCCGCCCGGCGGGAGCACGAAGGTCTCCAACTGGAACCGAGCGGTCACGTATTGCTTGCCTGAGTTCGTCTGTCGCGCAGGCCGAATCTCCTCGAGCTCGGGGCGCACGATGCGGGTGAACGACGCCACCCGCGCCAGAAACTCCCCGACGTCGTGGAACTCGCCTTCGATCTCCATCTCCCAGTTCTGCCGCATGAAGTAGCCGGCGCTGTCGGACATCGGCTCTGCGGGCGTCACGCTGATCAGGTCGAGACCCAGCGACTGGCTCTCGGAGGCAATCGCCTCGTAGATCGCGGGAACCTCTCCCTCCGCGGGGACGAGACGCTGCAGCATGGCGAACTGACGCTCGCCCAACTCCAACTCGTCCCGTACGGCATCGAGGTTCTCCATCCGGGCCTCCGCCAACTCGTTGGCCCGCTCGACGAGTTCGATGCGCTCTCCGAGCTCGGCGAGGCGTTCGCCTCTCGGTTGGAGGACGTAGAGGTAGGACAGCGCCCCGATGGCCGTGAGCGCGATCAACCCGAGCATTTTGTACTGGTCTTTTGGGTCTTCTGGAAGCAGTGCCATGATCAGAATCCCGTTGTCGCGATGATTGGTTCGGTGCGCGCGAGCCCGCCCACCGGCTCTGTAAACCGGGCCGAGAGCGTGAAGGCCTGGACGGTCAACTCGCCGTCGTCGAGGCTCTGCTTCTGGGTTCCGAGTATCCGGACGTCCGTCACGTAATCCGAGGCCTCCAGATTCCGCACGAATTCGGTGATCGCAAGCGGGTTGGCCGCGACTCCCTGGATCTGCACGCCGACGTTTGGCAGCGGCGATATCCGACGAAGGCTGCTCAGCCACGCGACCGGCGGCAGTGCCCTGCTGATCTCGTCCAGCAGATGCGGCCACACGAAGCGATTGCGATCGAGCTCCTCCACCAGGGCGACGCGATCGCGAATCTGCGTGCGACGTTCGCTCAGGCTGTCGCTGACGAGACGTAAGTCTGCCAGCCTCGCGGAATCCGCGGTAGCGACCTCGAGCCTCGCCTCGAAGGAGGCCGCTTCAGTGCGCTGGCCCCACCATATCACGGCGGCAGCGGCAGGAATCACGACGCAGGCCACCGTCAGTGCCCCGTTCCAGGGGTTGCGGCCCTTGAACGCCTGTCCAATGCCTCCGCCGCCGGCCGCGCGCTTTGATCTGCCTCGCGACTTTTTTTGCGATTCTGGAAGTAGATTGACTTCGATCATCCGTGTTCCTCGACCCCCCCGAGTCCCTTGTCCGCCCGTCTACGGTGACCGGTTCGCTTACGCCGCATTCCTGAGCGCCAGACCAACCGACAGCATCAGCATCGGCGCCATCTCCTGGAGTTCCATGTAGTCCACTGCGTCCGCCTTCACCTGAATCCGCTCGAAGGCGCTCGCGATGTGTGTCTCGACACCCAGCCTCTCCGCCAGGACCTCCGAAAGCGACGGAACACCCACGCCGCCGCCGCACAGGTAAAGGCGCCCGACACCGAGCCCGATCTCATCTGTCTCGAGGAACGCGGCTGCGCGCTCTACGCCTCGTGCGACTTCCTGCGATCGCTCCACCAGGAAGTCACGAAGCCCGGCGTTGTCCGCGCCGTCGCCCCGCAACGCCGCCTCGGCCTCCTCCGCGGTGAGCGACCGCTCACGCTGGAGATCGAGAATGAGGCCGCGCGTGCCAAAGGTGAGATCTCGAGTGAGCACCGGGACACCGTCGTCGAGCACATTCACCGTTGTCGTGTCGTGCCCGATGTTCACGAGCGCGGTGATCCCGTCCATCGCGTTCGGGTAGTTGACCTCGAGCGCGTTATGGAGCGCGAACGCTTCGACGTCCACTGCCCTGGGATTCAGACCGGCTTGCTGGAGCAGGGAAATGCGGGTTTCGATGAGCTCGCGCTTGGCGGCCACGAGAAGGACCGTCATCTGAAGCCCCTCCCCTTCGGGATCCGTGATCTCGAAGTCGAGCTGCACGTTGTCCATATCGAACGGGACGTGCTGCTCGGCCTCCCACGGGATCACCTCGCGGGCCTCTTCCTCCTCCATGCGATCCATCTTGATCAGCTTGATGATCACGTCCCGGCCACCTACGCCGATGACTACATCGCGCTGATCGATCTTCTCGCGCTCGAACAACGAAGAGATCGCATCCGCTACGAGACCGGGGTCGACGATGTCGCCGTCGACGATCGCATCCCCCTCGAGGGGACTAACCGCGATTTTCTCGAGTTGCGGGACATCTTTGCTGTGGTCGATGACGGCAACCTTGATGTAGCCGCTGCCGACATCCAGCCCAACCGTCGTCTTCCTCCGCCCAAACCCAAATGACCGCATCGATGTTCGCCCGTTCCGCAGTTTCACGGACGAGATATGGCGGGACGGCTCAAGGTACGGTGTGTCTTCGGGTGGGTCAAATCCCCGCCATGCTTGGGGATATCACCTTTTTCACCCTCCTGGAGCGCCTGCCTCAGTCTCGTCCTGTTCCCCCGTTCGTCTGCGCTCAGTTGCGCAGCGGGATGTCGTACGTGACCGGTCGGCTCACATTGAATGGGCCGGTACCGGTCGCTATCACCACGACGCGGATTACGCGGATGTTCGCGAGGTTCGCGCCTGTTACCGAATTCACCACCGTGCCGTCCGCCATGACGTATTTGAAGGCGGCACCGGTCTCGAACGGAGTCACCAGCTCCTGGCCGTTTCGCCAGATCGCGTCGAACCCTGAATCGCTCACCGACGCCCTGAACCCGTAGGTCAATGCCCCATACCAGCGAACCAGCGATCCGCGAGGCGGGGTGACGCCGTACTCGGCGGCCCAGCCGGTGGTGCCGCGAAACTGAGCTGTGCTCGCCGTTCCGTTCGGGTCTGCGCCGTTCGCCATGCAATTAGTCCTTGCTGTGGCCGAAGCAGTCGAGCCCGGAGTGAAGGAATCGCCGTAGACGAACGCCGAGTCATATGGGGGCGAAAAGGCCGTTCCCCGGAAACTCGATGGCAGGTTCACCGCGGGGATCGAATCATACACGAATATGTTCGCCTCACCGCCGCCGAGCGTATCGCAGATGACGGCGCGCAGGATGTCGAATCGCGCGACGATCGAGTCCGACGTCGCGAGGATGATGTCGTCGGCGCCGGCGATCCGGAGTTCGGTCCCCATCAGGTCGACCGCGGCCCGAATATTCTGCTGCGCCAGGAGTTCGTTGTCGCTTCGCGAGTAAAACCGCTGCTGGCCCACGACGAGCGTCATCAGCGCACCGCCGAGTACCCCCGAGACGACGATCGTGATCAGGACTTCGAGTAGCGTGAAGCCGTTTCTACTCACTCCGGGCCTGCCGGCGTCGCGCGTCGCCGCACTCACGGGACTACCTGGGCCACCGGGGCCGACGGGAGCTGCCGCGCGTCGTAGATGCGACCGGTATACACGCGTGCCGCCGTACGCCGGCCGCGGTTGCCCGCCGCCGTGACGGTCAGCTGGATGAGCTTCACGCGGGTCGTCGGCGTGCTCACGGACCTCGTCACGAGGTACCGGCGGTTCGCGATCGTCACGGTGTCGCTCCCGCTGGACACGTTGGTATATCTGCTGGACTGCAAGCGTTCCATCACCTGCTGCGCCGCAAGCGACTGATCGGTCTGGCTGGTGGCGAGCGCGGTCTGCGTTCCCACCTGAAGGCTGATTCCCGCGATCGCCAGCATCCCCACGGAGAGAATGATCATGGAGACCATGACCTCCACGAGGCCGAGCCCCGCTTCGTCCCGGATTCGATCCCGGAGAGTCTGCATCGGTCGATTCATTTCGGTACCCTCGTCGGCGGTCATCAATTGAGGGTCGTCCGACCGAGACCGTTTACGGTCACATGGTGCGAACGATCCCTGCGGATCAGAGTCGCCTCGGCGGTGCCGGACGAGAGCAGACCACGGGAGTTGAAGGTCAACGAATCGCCACTCGTATTCAGCGTCAGTTGCGTGAGGGCCAGCTCGGCCTCGGCAGTACCGCTGAAGTCACGTCGCATCAGCACCGTCCCGCTCGTGTCTCGGACCACGTAGGTGCGGGCATCCTCGTTGACGACGAGCGAAACGTTCTCACGACGCTGAATGGCGAAGCTCCGGGTCAGCCCGACATCGGCGGCGAATTGAACCGCCGCCTTCCTCGCCGACATCGCTTCGGAGTACTGGCGAAAGCTCCCGAGCGTGATCGCGGTCAGGACCGCCATGGAGCTCAGTGCGATGGTCAGCTCGACCACGGTGAAGCCCCGCGAATCGCGCACTCCGTTTTTCTTGACGTTTCTGATCATTTTTCGTCTTCAATCCGGACTCGCGAGGTCCATCACATCTTCGCGATCCGCCCGCTCGGCGGATCCGGGCACACGGTTCGTGCGACCGATGCGAACGGCATGAAGGCAAGAACGCTGCCCCGCCGTAAGTGGTGACCCCGCTTGGTTCTGGCTCGCCTGGTAGCGCCACGGATGTTGCATTTTTTTCATGGTGTGCGCAGACGGTGACGAGCGCTCGACAAACTGTGCAGGGCTTAAGGGCGAAAGCTGTGCCTGCGGATGCGTCCCACGAAGTTGCTTATCACGCGAATTCCACGATCGGCCCGATACAGGTAGAGGCTCCCGGCGGAGCCGTGCCCTCTCGAGTTGTATCCAATCGTTGCCGGTCGGATGCGGATCGAGTCCAGCAGGTGATTTCCGGGTCCGGCCAGCACACGTCGATCGACCACGAGCCCGGCGTCATCCAGCGTGACCAGGGTACCGGGCGAGATCACCCGTACGCGAAGTCGCTCCCGATGCGCCACCGCGCGAAGCCGCACACCCGCGAGGTGCCGCTCGACGATGGTGGCGCCTCGGGAAAGTGACCAGCGATCGAGCGCACGACCAACGGGAAGCGCCGAGACAAGCAGGATCCCGATAAGTCCGACGACGATCGAGACCTCGACGAGCGTGAACCCTGCGGCACGGCGGAACCGATGTTCAGTCTCGGTATTCACGGGTGCTCCCGGTCTCGAAACGGCCGGGGAGATCCCCCTGCGGACGCCCCGAGGAGATCCGGCCGGAGATGCAGTCTCTCGAGGCGAATCAACCCCGCGTCATCGGGTGCAGGTGCAGTACGATGTCAGGGACAGGTCGGAATCCCCTGGGCGGCCCGCGTGACCGTCACCGTGCACACCTTCGCCGTGGCCTGGTGGGTCGCCGTCGCTCCCCAACCGGTCTGTGACGAGCTGTCGATCGCGACCGAGACCCCGGATGATGTACGAAACGTAGTTCCGAGGGCCGGGAGGCCGCCGGCATACGTGATGTAGTCCACGTAGTAGGCTTCCTGAGCGGTCTCGAGATTCCTCAGATCGTTACGCATGGAGGCCACGTACGCGCGCTCCTTCGTGCCGAACAGCTGCGGGATGGCAATCGCCGTCAGGATGGAAATCAGCAGCGTGACGACGAGCAGCTCTATGAGTGTGAACCCGGTGTTGTCTGTCTTCATGATCCCGTTTCCCCTGTCTTTTTCCGCTCGATACATGGGCAACGGACGTGCCCCAACAGCGAACCCTACCCCCGGGTAGTCCTTAGCGGATCACGGGATTCGCGAGCACGCGATGGTTTCATGGTGGTTGCGCGGACGGTCGCGCAAAGTGCCACGGCCGCGACGGGGTACTGCAGGAAATGCCCACCCTGCAAGAAGTTGCGGATCAGCCCTCACGCTCGACGGTCCTGCTCCGGAGTTCGAGAACGGTGAATCCGGTGAGCGCCAACAGGAGCGTCACCAGCGAAATCGCTCGTCCGCGCTCGAAGGGTCTGGACCGGTACGAGAAGGTGACTTCCCGGTCGCCCGGCTGGAGCGCCACGGCCCGAAAGAAGAGGTTTGCCTGTTCGATCGGCCGTTCCACACCATCCACACGAGCCACCCATCCCGGGTAGTGGGAGTCGGTCAGAACCAGATAGGCCCCGGCCGTGACATCGTGTACCTGTACCCGCACTTCGGCATCCGTGGCGCTCGAGATACGCGCACGAGGAAAACTCGTTGGCAACTCAGACGCCCGGGGCTCCGGAACCGGATCGGACGCCCGGGTCGAATCGAGGAGCGTTACGGCGTCACGCACCTCGAAGTCGGAGGACAACATGCGATTGACGACCTCCACGGACGTCGCGTACGTCTCTGCTCGCGATACCACGTAGGCACGCGGCAGGGGCCTCTCGAGTTCGTACAGCGTCCCCGGCAGCGTGTCGAGTTCGATCTCGCGGGCCTCCCCCGCCGCGTCGACTCCGAGGATGCTGTGCACGTATTTGACGGAGTGGAGCCGGAGAAGGGCCCAGCGACGCCGGGCGTCCGGGATCGCACGTTGAAGCTGTAGCTCATCTCGCGCGCCAGAGAGCTTGATGGCGTCCCACGCGTCCTGCTGCAGCACGCTCCAGGTCTGCCCGACGTTGGGCGCCAGTATCTGCTGCCACATCCACTTCTGCGCTTCGAGCGGGATGCCCCGGATCACCGGGACGCTGACGGCAGAGTCGAAGCGGGTCGTTCGAAGTCGATAATCCCGGCGAACGTCTTCGATGGGCAGGTGCTCGAACAGAAGCGGCTCCCGCTCATAGAACGCCTGCTCCACGACGGGGTTGAGGCCTCGATGCGCGATGGCGAGATCCACCGTGACCAGCGTACTGATCAGGACGGCGAAAACGGGGGTCGTGACCCTCCGTCGACGGAACAACCAGATCAATCCGAGCGCCAGCGACACGAATACGGCAAGCTTCAGGACGTTCTGCATCCAGATTCCGTAGGCGTAGCCGAAGTCGGACATCATCCGGTCGTTGCCCCAACCCGACGCGTATCGTTCGAGAGCGACCCGGCCGACCCTGAACAGGACCACGGCTCCGATCACCGCCGTCAGGTACGCGATTCCCCACCAGCGGTCGCCCCTTCGGGCGCGGGCGTCCAGCAGATCTTCCGCGCCCCACCCCGTAATGAGCATCGCCGAAAAGGCCGTCCAGAAGAGATACTTCTCCGGGAAGCGGAACGCCGCGAAACCGGGAACGTGATCGAAGAGCCACTGATACAACGGAGTGCTCTCGCCAAGCGCGACCACCACGGCGAACAGAGCGATCGCGCTCCATACGGCCACCTCGCGACGCCGATCCCGGCGACGCCAGGCGAAGTACGTGAAGATCGGCGTCAGCGCGCCGAGGTAGATAGAGAACAGCCACGGGTCTCCACGTCCGATCACCGATCGCACACCGAACGCGTATTCGGGATCCCGATAGTCCGGAGGAATCAGGAAATGGACAAGCCGAATCGGCTTAAGGTCGTACGCGACGGCCTGCGGGTAGCTCAACCCCCCGGCGCGTCCGGACTCGTGGAGCAGCTCGAACGTCGGGAGCAACTGGATCGCCGTCAGGCCCGCGACGATCACCCCCGCGATCGCCAGCCACCCCAGCAATCGGGCGAGATCGACGCGTTCGAGCGGGTGTCGCGCGATCATGAGTGCGCCCGTGACAACCGCGGTGCCAGCCGAAAAGACGAACGACTGTGGCTCCCCGGCCAAGAGCGCACACGTCGCCACCACTACGAGCACCGCGACCCCGCGCGCCGCTCGAACGTCGGGCATCCGAACGACCGCCCACGCCAGTCCGGGAGCCCAGGCGGCACCCTGGAGCGCGTTTACCAGATTCAGCAGCGATGCGAAGTACCCTCCCAACATCCAGACTGCCGCCGCCACGTAGGCCGCCGCCGGACGCATTCCCAGCCGGCGGCACAGGAGGAACGCGAACACCCCGCCAAGCACGAAGTGGAACACGACGAGCAGATTGAACGCCGCGTAGAACGGTAGAACCGCATACAACCAGTGGGGCGGATAGAAAACGCCGGACTGGACGTTGGCGAGAAACGGGGCTCCGGTGCCTATGAAAGGGGTCCACAGGGGCACGCGGCCTTCCGTGAGCGCCGCCCAGAGGATGTGCTTCTGCGGGATAAAGAACATCTGCATGTCCCGCGCGACCGGGACCCCGGCCAGGCTCAGAACCTCCCAGAGATAGGCGGCCGCGACCAGCACCAGCGCCGCGTACGGAACCGCCGATCGAAGCGCCGGCCTGTCGAGAACGGTTGGTATGTTCACGCATCTCCTCCGCATCCACCCCACCTGAGGAGGCTGCTGAATGACCCTGGCGGGTCACGTTATGGCGCCACAGCCCCGGATCCAAGGCGATGCGGGGGTACCCGCCGAAGGTGGGTCCGCGTAGCCGTAGCTACTCGGAGGAGTATCAAGGGGTACCCGCCCGAAGGGTGGG
>JBGMQU010000120.1:0-10631 GCA_048060725.1 Gemmatimonadota bacterium
CGCCCCGTCGATCGACACCATGAGTTCGCCGGTTTCGGGATCGCGCTCGACACTGATCCTTCGGACGCGTCTCCCGATCTTGAGTCGGACGGTGTAGCCATCCCAGGTATCGGGGATTCGGGGAGAGACCCGGATATCAGATCCTTCGCGCTCGATTCCCAGGATAACCTCGAGCCCGAATCGATAAAGCCACGCGGCCGAGCCGGTATACCAGGTCCATCCGCCTCGGCCTGACAGCGACGGGCTGCTGTAGATGTCTGCGGCGACGGCGTACGGTTCGACGCGGTAGGTTTGCAGGCTCGCCTCCTCGCCCCCGCGCAGCACCGGGCTCACCAGGCGGAAGACTTCGGCGGCCCGGTCCGTGTCGCCCAGGAGGGCGTGGGCCCAACCAACCCACACGGCCGCATGAGAGTACTGAGCTCCGTTTTCGCGTATGCCGGGTGGGTATCCCTTGATGTAACCGGGGTCGTGCGCTGTTCGGTCGAACGGAGGATCCAGAAGAAGAACCAGCCGCCGCTCCTCGTCCGTGAGGAGACGGTGCACGGCGTTCATGGCCGATCGCTGGCGGGCATCCCCCCCCGCACCGGAGATGACCGCCCAGGCCTGACTCACCGCATCGATCCGTGCCTCCCGGTTTCCAGCGGATCCGAGAGGGGTTCCGTCATCGTAGTAGGCACGACGGTACCATTCACCGTCCCATGCGTGCTCTTCGATTTGGCGTGTGTAGCGTGCGGCCCGACGGCGAAGCTCGCCCCCGGACGCGGCATCCCCACGCCGTTCGCACACGGAGGCGAACGCCTGCATGGTGGCAATCAGAAACCAGCCGAGCCACACGCTCTCGCCGCGTCCCCCGACACCTACCCTGTCGAGCCCGTCGTTCCAATCGCCGGTCCCGATGAGGGGCAACCCGTGCACGCCGGCGGTCGCGGCTCGCTCCAGGGCCCGGAGGCAATGCTCGTACAGCGGTTCCGATTCCTCGGTCCGCTCGAACACCCCGTACCGGTCGTGCTCTCCCTCTGCGAGCGGGTCCGCCGAGAGGAAGGGCTCTCGCTCATCGAGAATGCTCTCGTCGCCGGTACGTTCGACGTAGCACGCTGTCGCGTATGGGAGCCAGACGAGGTCATCGCTGCAGCGCGTTCGCACCCCGCTTTCGCGGCCCGGATGCCACCAGTGCAGGACGTCGCCGTGCGTGAACTGATGACGGGCGGCCAGGAGGATGTGGTCGCGCGCCAAACGCGGCTCGGAGTCGAGCAACGCCAGTACGTCCTGCAACTGGTCGCGATACCCGAAGGCTCCGCTGGACTGATAGAGACCCGTGCGTCCCCAGAGTCTGCTCGCGCGCACCTGGTAGGGGAGCCAGCGGTTGAGCATGAGGTCGAACGCGGGATCGGGCGTTTGCACTTGGACGCGCTCCAGCCGGGTGTCCCAGAACCGGAGCAGCCTCGTCCAGGCTCGCTCTGCGGCCGCCGGGCGACTGAAGCTGCGAGCCAGCCGGGTGGCGGCCTTGCGAGAGGGGCCCTGGCCCAGGACGAAATGTAGCTCCCTGGTCTCCCCGGGTTCGATGTCCAGGTGGACCTGGTAGGCGGCACACGGATCCGTTGTTTCCTCCACGCGACCCGAGAGCCCGATTCGGCGCAGCGCGTCGGGCCGGTCGTAACTGCCGTCACGTCCCAGGAACTCTCGCCGGTCGGCCGTGAGCCCGTGAGGAGCCCCGCTCGAAGCGAGAAACGCCACGCGCCTGCCGAACGACTCCGAGAACGGGTTGCGGGCCAGGATCGCCGAGCTCACGGGGTCGTACTCGGTGAGAATGTGCGAAAACGAGTCGTTACGGTCCGATCCGAGCACCCATTCCACGTAGTAGGTAGCGGTGATGCGCCGCGTGCGCCGCCACAGGTTCGTGAGCCGAATATGCACGAGCTTTACGGGCTCGCCCGGATCGCAGAACACGCGCATCCGCTGCTCGAGCCCATGGCTGTTGTTACGGTACACCGTGTACCCCGCGCCGTGACGTATCTGATACGCGGTGCCCGACCCGGCGGGTCGCGGACTCGGCGTCCAGACCTCTGCGGTCTCCTCATCCCTCAAGTAGAGGATCTCTGCCGGGTCGTCCGACACGGGATCACCGCGCCAGGGCGTGAGACGGTTCTCTCCGCTGTTCTCGTGCCACGTGTACCCCAGTCCGCCTTCCGTGCAGATGCTGCCGAACTCGGGCTGAGCGATCACGTTTGCCCACGGGGCCGGAGTCGTCTCGCCCGGTTCGAGATGTATGACGTACTCGCGGCCATCCGGCGAGAATCCGCCGAGGCCGTTGTCGAACAGGAGGTCTTCCGGGCGCGCCAGGGGTCGCGTGGCCTCCGGATGAAGAGGGGCGGTCGGGACGGGAACGAACTCCGGCATCGGGCCTGGCGAACGCTCGATGAGCGAGAGCTGCTCGGCAAGCGAGCCGCGATTCGAGTCGAGAAGCACTGCGGCAGCGGCCTCGAGCGCCAGGCTCTCCCCCGATTGCCCCGTCTCGCTCGACACCAGGTGTATGCCGCCAGGCCGATCCAGCCAATCGGCGCCGTCGCGGCGCTCGATCTCGGATCTCAGAATGTCGCGCATGGGCTGGGCGTACCCGCCGGACGCCAGGTCGAGGATCACGAGATCGATTTCAAATCCCCGCCCGCGCCAGAACGCATGTGCTGCGAAGAGGCGTCTGGCGATGTCCATCGCCTCGGTCGACTGGATGCGCAGCAACACGATGGGGAGGTCTCCCGACACCCCGAATCGCCACAGCCCGGATTGTGGGCCCGCGCGGTCAGCTCGTACCTCGACCGGGGCCCGCAATTCGTGCGTCGGGTGGAGGGCGGCGGACACGAGCTGTGCGAATTCAGCGACGTCGCCCGAGGTCAATCTCTGGGCCTGGAGCTCCATTTCCGTCACGTGGTGCGCCCGTTCAAACGCCCAGGCCGCTCGTTCCGGAGACCGGTACTGGTTCACCAGCGCGAGCACTCCGGCCCGGTCGTCGCTCGCCGCCGCGACCGCGATCACCTCCTGTACCCCGTGCGGGGCCAGCTCCAGCTCGACCCTCGACACGGCGACAGGATGGACCGAGCCCCCGGCCTCTTCGTCGAGGTGCAGGTCTCCATCCGCCAACGCCGCCGGGGATCGCACGCTGCCCCCTCGCCCCAGAAATCGCTCGCGGTCAAGCTCCCATCCCGCCGACCTGGCGCGCTTCGAATCCGACACGAGCGCGTGCGCCCAGAACAGGGGTCGTTCCTCCTCGGCCCGAGGGCGCCGGCGATAGAGAAGGCAGTCCTCCTCCTCCAGGTGCTGGCCTTCCAAAAAGAGCTCGCTATAGGCGGGGTGACGAGCGTCGTCCTCTTGTCTGGACAGCACCATTTCCGCGTAGGTGACGACCGCTACGCGACGGGCACGATCTCCTTCGTTGAAGATGGTGATGTGGCGGATCTCCACATCGTCGTCCGGAGCGACCGTAACGCGGAGTCTGGACGAGATCTGGTGTTGGCGCTGGTGGAACTCGACCATGTGCGGCCAGAAATGGACGCTCGGGTCTGGCGTCTGATCGCCGCAGGGACTCGTGGTGGCGGACCATACGGCGCCCGACTCGACATCCTGCAGGTAGATCCAGGCTCCGTGCAGCTCGCGAGTGGGGTCCGGCCGCCATCGTGTCAACGCCAATCCTTTCCTCTGGCTCCCACCGCCGCCTCTCGCCGTGATTACACTCCGGTAGCTGCCGTTCGTCAGCGCGTGAACCTGAGGGACCGTGTCGTCCCCCACAGGCGTCCAGGCCCGGATCCGGTCGCTCGAGACGTCGGTCGTCGGGGACAGCTGGTCGGCCCCCGTCCGGTCGGACCGCCAGCTCCTTTGAAGAGGTACCCGCCACGGCAGCCGCTCGTGCAGGAGGTACTCGATCGCGGTGAGACTCGGCTCGCCCCGAAGCCGCCCGACCAGGACATCGTCGTTGAGAACGTTGTCGATGGCCGCGAGGATCATCCCCTGATGGTGCGCCATGAAGGCGCGGACGACCGTGCGCCGCCCGAGCGGCCCGGCGGTCGCGACCCCGTAGTCGACGGCTTCGTAGAGCCCCATGTCCCCTTCGAGTCCTTCGGCCGCGAGCCGCTCCAGGTTGCGGACCGCCGCCTTCGGTTCGAATCGCAACGCGAGGGCCGACGCGTAGGGAGCCACCACCAGGCGATCTCCGACGTCGCGGCGCAGGCCGAACCCGGGGGCGCCGAACGCGCGGTACCGATAGCTGGACTCCTCGCTCGTGCGGGCGTAGGCGGACTCGGACACGCCCCAGGGCGTCCCGTGTCGTCTGCCGTAGTCGATCTGCCCCTTCACGGCCTGCTGGCAGCTGTGCGCGAGAAGGGAGCCTCCGGGCGTGGGCAGGAACACGGTGGGCAGCAGATACTCGAACATCGTCGCGCCCCAGGAGAGCAGAACCGGGGATCTTCCGCTAAGGGTGTACGTACGGCCCAGATGAAGCCAGTGCGAGGCGGGCAGGTCGCCCTTGGCGATCGCGACGTAGCTCGCGAGACGCGCCTCCGACGCCAGCAGGTCGTAGTAGTGGGGGTCGAGTTCGTCCTCGCTCAGGTTGTACCCGACGTGGAGAAGCTGCCTCGTATGATCGAACAGGAAGTCGAAATCCATCTCCGTAGCCATGCTCGCCGCCCGATCGGCGAGCTCATCGAGATCCTCCACCAGGCGCTCCGCGTTTCGCCGCGCCGTTCCGAGTCGATTCTCCAGAACCCCGCACCAATCGAGAAGCCGAGACGCCACAGCGGGCGTCACGGAACTCTCATCGATCGCCGAACGAAGTACTTCACAGGACTCGCGAGCCCGCTCGACCCAGTCAGGCGTCGACGCAGGATCGGGAGCTTCAGCGAGAGCAATCGCCAGCGCGGTGCGGGCGCGTCCGAGCGCTGAACTCGGGGGGGACGCATCGAGTTCGGGCGGGGCTTCGACAAGTACGCTCAGCCATGGCATGAACATCTCGAGCTCGCTGCGCCGACTCCCCACCGTTCGGTGGCACTGCCCCACCCGGTCGCGGATTCGGGCCACCTCGCGCGCTCCGATCGCGGGCGCCTCGGCCACGATTGCAAGCAGCTCATCGAGATCGGGAAAGATCCTGGTTTCCAGCTCGAGAAGAGCCCGGTGTCGGCCGGTGCTGTCTGTGGGCATCGCCAGACACGTTCGGGCGCAGTCGCGCAGGAGTCGGTGGAGCTTCGACTTCGTCCCGGGCACCGGTGGCAGCTTCCCGATCACCGCGTCGAGGCCGGAGAACATGTCGGCGAGCCCGCGTCCGTCGGCCTCGCGCAGGAGCGGCGCCCGCGCCGCGCCCTCCAACGCACGCCGTAACAGCAGGAGGCTGACGGCCAGATTGCCGCTGTCCACGGAGGACACATACCGTGGCTCCAGGGGGGACAGGTCCTCGGTGCTGTACCAGTTCAGCGGGTGGCCCCGAAACGTCTGCAGCCGCTCCGTCGCCCCGAGGGAGTGGCGGACCATCGCCTCCAACGAACTCGTGCTCAGATAGCCGAGATCGTATGCGGCCACCATCGCCGTGAAGAGCATCCCGATGTTGGTCGGCGACGTTCTGCGCGCCAGCTGTGGGTCCCGATCCTCCTGCCAGTTGTCCGGCGGCAGCCAGTGATCGTCGGCCGTCACGAGGTGCTCGAAGAAGAGCCACGTGCGCAGCGCCAGCTGTCGAAGGAAGCGCTCGGACTTATCCGAGAGCGGCGGGTGTCGCGGTCGAGTGGGTCGGCTGATCCAGTACGCGACCTGGGGAGAGAGGGCCCACACCGCGAGCAGCACCCAACTCGCGGCAGAGGCGACGCCTCCGACGAGCAGGACGGCCGCCACGCTCGCTGCCAGTGCCGGAGCTTCTCCCAGCCTGCGCCGGTAGAGACTCGCCCCCCCATTCGATTGTAGCTCGCGGGTCGTATCCGCGGCCGACGTCCACTGGAGAAGATGTTTGCGGGTGACCAGAAGCCGCCAAAGCGTGCGCGAGATGGCGCCTGCCGAAACGACGGCCTCGAACGCAAGCAGGACGATGGCGAGCAGCCAGCGGGCCGTGTTTGCCGCGAGGCTGACCCGCGCTCCTCGGGTGGGTCGGCGAGGGCCAGTCTCCCGCCCCACGCGGGCATGGCGAACCGCCTGTCGGGTAGCGGTGGCGGCACCGAGAAAGGCGGGGAAGCCGAGAACGCCTGCCGCCACGAGCACCCAGATCCATGGCGATCCGATGCGAAGCACCCACCCGCCTACGAGAAGCGTGACCAGGCTCGGGGCCAGGAGACTTCGTCTGAGGTTGTCGAAGATCTTCCAGCGAGCCACCGCGCTCAGGCGATTCCGCTCGTGTCCTTTCGCCGTGGGTACGCGGGGCAGCAGCCAGGGCGCGATCTGCCAATCCCCTCGAATCCACCGGTGTAGTCGTCTCGTATACGCCAGAACGTGGCTGGGAATCTCTTCCAGGAGCGTCGTATCGCTGAGCAGCCCCGCGCGGCCGTGAACACCTTCGAAGAGGTCGTGGCTCAACAGCGCGTTCTCGGGGACGCGGCCGTGGAGCGTCGCCTCGAATGCGGCCACATCGTAGATGCCCTTCCCGGCGTACACGCCCTCGCCGAAAAGGTCTTGATAGACGTCCGAGATGGCGTGGCTGTAGAGATCCAATCCGGACGCGCTCCCGGCGAGCCGACCGAACCACGTCGGGCCCGCCGGCCCCGGTAACGTCTCCATCCGGGGCTGCAGCACTGTGTATCCGGCCGTGACTCGCCCTTCCTCGTCCAGTCTCGGTCGGTTGAGAGGGTGACCGAGACTCCCGATCATGCGCTCTGCCGCCCCGCGGGGAAGCCTGGTGTCCGCATCGAGCGTGATCACGAAGCGGACGTCCTCCAGATTCCGCGCGCATCCCTCCACGACAGGGAACCGTCCCTCTCCATCACCGAGCAGGAGGCGGTTGAGCTCGTGAAGCTTGCCACGCTTCCGCTCCCAACCCATCCAGCACCCCTCCGCCTCGTTGAAGCGCCGCGCCCGGTGGAGGAGTCCGAACGGTGCGAAGCCGTCGGAGTCATGCTGCTCGTTCAGCGTTTGCACGCCCTGCCTGATCTGCTGCAGGAGGGAATCATCGGATGGCATGTGCTCGTGCGGAGCGTCATGGAGATCTGTGAGAAGAACGAAGCGTAGCCCGTCGATCGCGGCGCTCCGGCGCAGAACCTCGAGGTGGTCGAGAAGCTCCACGACGGACGATTCATCGACGAGTAACGTCGGGACCGCGACGATCGTGCTCAGCTCTGGCGGAACGGTCTTGCCCAACTCGAGCTTCGCGAGGGGCTCTGGATCCAGGACATGCGAGACCAGCCAATTGACCAGGCTACCGGCGACGGTCAGGGCCGGAACCCATCCCACTGTCACGGCGAGCAGAACCCCCGGCGTACCGACCGCGCGGCCCATCGCGATCACCATGGCCGCGTACAGAGGTGCGGCTATCGTCGCATTGGCCATGAAGAAGAGGGCGCCGGCGTGCCCTCGGATCCAGCGTTGGCGGGCGAGCCGGCCTCGTGGCCGGACCCCCAGGGAGGCTTCGAACTCCGCTTTCCCGGTGCCGACCAGATAGAAGCCGACGTGTCGTTCGGGGGCGTCGGGCGGGCCCTCCGCTTCGCGGCACCTGCGGTCCGCCGCCTCGGCTACGTCGAGTTCCTCCAGTCTCCCCCAACGAGCCATCTGCTCCACGGCCTTCCGGTACCGGTCTCGCGACTCGAAGTCCATCCGCGAATAGTGACCCGACGGGTCCCGGCGGAGCACCGCCTCGACCAGGCTGACCTCTTCGAAGAAGTCGCGCCAATCCTGACTGTCGATGAGACGCAGAGCCCGTATGTGGTTGGCGATCTCGCTCCAGCGTGGGGAACCGTCGTCGACCGCGTCCGGTCCGAAGGTCGCTTCGACCACCTCCGCGAGACCCTCGAGGATGACGAGCCGAAGCACTGCCGGAAGCGCCCACAGCTCTCCGATCGTTAGCGGCTGTACCTCCTGGTACTCGAGAAGGAACCGCTTGTGATCTTCGATCGTCAGCTGGAGGTCGGAATCGCGGATCAGGCCCCGACCGAGCGCGAGGACTCTCGGCGTCGAGGTCTCGGCCGGCGTTAGAAGCTTCGGGAGATCACGATAGAACGGCCGGGTCAGAACGCGCCGGACCACCTCGACCGCGCCGCGAACGACGTACTCGTTGTCGAGCAACCACTCAGCCGCACGGCTCTCTTCGGCAGCCGGATCCTCGGGATCCGCCAGCGCCCGGTATGCGCCGTGGAGCTTCCCGGCCACCCGCAGGACGAGCGGATCGAAGCCCCGCCGGTCTCCTCGTCTGCCGGAGGCTACATGTTCATTCGCAAGCGCGCGGGCCGCGGGCCCGAGGGAGCGTCCGGGCTCATGTGCCGACGCCATTGCCACTCAACTGCGTCTCATCACTCGTTACTCGCTGGTCCCAGGCGGTCGCGTGCACCTCTGCGCGCGCCGATCGGGATGTGCCGCGACGGCACTGCGGGGCGTCCTGGAATACGAGCGTCGGCGTCTCACCGTGGTGAATGAGGTGCGCGGCCACGGAGCCGTATGCGGACCGTGCGGGTCCGGAACTCCCGTGCGCGCTGGCCACGACCAGCCCCACCCGCTCGTCCCGCGCGATGCGGTGCAGTGTCTCCGCCACCTGAGGCGTCACCTCCACGTGGGTCCGAACCGCCAGATCCTCCGAAGCCAGGCAACACTTGCCCTCTCTCAGATTGGCGTGAGCGGCGCGGCGGTTGGCTCGAGTCAGCCCTCGTTGGAGCTTCTTGTCGTCGGAGGTCGCCGGCAAACGTCGCGTCATCTCGGGGATGGGCACGGCCTGAACGATCAGGAGTTCCGCCCCCTGTGCCCGAGCGATCCCGGCCGCGTGGCACAGGGCCCAATCGGCCTGTGGCGAGCCATCGACGGGCACCATCACGGTGCCGTAGTCGGTGGACGGTCGATCCGCCTCCTGCCCATGGGCTCGCACCAGCATGATCGACGTTGCTCCGTCCGCCACGACTTTCCAGGCGACACTGCCCATCGGGAAGGCTCCTACGCCGCCCTCCCCATGCGTGCACAGGGCGATCAGGTCGACACTCTCCTCGCGGGCGTACTCGGAGATCGCATCCGCTGCCGGTCCCTCGTGAACCACCACCCGCGTCCGAATTCCACCGGCGGTCAACTCGGCGGCTTTCTCGTCCAGATATGACCGGGCCTCCGCGCGGCGCAGCCGTGACTCGATCGCGGCCGACGAGAAGTCCCGGGGCTGTCCCATATCGACGGCGCGGAAGAGCGTCACGTGGGCGTCCGAACCCTGCGCGAGGGCGGCGCCGTGCGCGATCGCGAGCTCTGCGACGGGCGAGCCATCCAGCGGGATCAGGACATGTTGGATCATGACGGACCTCCTTCAGTACGAGCGCACCCTGACCCCCAATACGAGCGCACCCTGGCACCCTCTGGGGAAGCGAATTCCATTCCGAGAGCCCCGGACTGGTCGACCGGCCGAGGCGTCCCGCCGGGACTGGTCATTCCGCCCTCCGGTGGGGTCCGTACACCTCCGCGGGTGGGGCGGAACGTCCCGCGTCCGGCGTCACGAGCGGGGTGGTCCGTCCCGAGCTTGAGGCCGACCTGATCGATGGTCGCCCATGCCAGTGTTGTGTAGCCGAAGTCTGCTGCCATTCGGACGCGCCCGCATCCCACAGCTCGGCGTTGCTTCTCCTCGTAATAGCTCTGCTATGACTCGTCGTCGCGCCTTGATCTGAGGGCGCGGGCACGCCCTCGATGGCTACCAGACTTCAGCTACACAACACTAGTATGTTGCACTCGAAACAGCCCATCCTGGCTGAGGCAAGAGCGACGACGATGATGAGGGGAATGACGACGACATCCAGCGCTGACAAGGCGGCGGCCCTGCGAGGTCGAGTGAGGGGGACATGGATCGCCGCGCTCGCCATCGTCGCGGGCGGTGTCGGCGAGTTGAGCGCACAGGGCGGGCTGCCCGCCGATACGGCGGCGGCACCGATCTCCGCCCGCGCTCCGCTCGTGCAGTCGTCGGATCTCGTCCTCGGCGCGGTCTTCCTCGCCAGCTTCGGGGCCATCTGGGTGGAAGAGGTCGACGAGTTGATCGCGCCCCATCCGGAGGGGACCGACACGTTCGCTCGCTCGTTCGGCCGAAGGCTGGGAAACAGCGCGGTCGTGGCAGGACTCACCGGCGCGACCTTCCTGATCGGGAAGGCCACCGGGAGCGAGACCACGGCGCGAGTGGGGCTCCGGAGCCTCGAGTCGTTTCTGCTGACCGCAGGCCTCACCTCGGTCATCAAGATCGGGCTCGGGCGTGCGCGCCCCGACTCGGAGTTCGATTCGCGGCACTTCCATCCGCTCGCCTTCGAGCACTCGTTCTGGTCGTTTCCGTCCGGGCACACGGCGAACGTGTTCGCCCTGGCGACCACGTTGTCGCTCGAACTCGGAGACGAGGCTCCCTGGCTACCGTACGTCGCCTACCCGCTCGCGGGGTGGACCGGGCTGACCCGAATACTGGATGGGGAACACTGGCTCACCGACGTGGTGGCCGCCGCCGCCGTGGGGATCTTCTC
>JBGMQU010000121.1:0-7043 GCA_048060725.1 Gemmatimonadota bacterium
CCCCGTGTCTCCCCAGTGCGAGCTGTTGATCGAGTGCAGGAGGACCGCCACATCGGGGACTGTAATTTGTTCTGTGTAAATGGTCATGGGAGTAGACTCCGAAAAGGGAGGGTACCATGGCCAGGAAGAAGGATGCAGGGGAGGAGCGGGTAAACGAGCTCCTTGACCAACTGCTGGAAGGCCGCAGCCCGGAAGAGATCATGGGCGGCGGCGGTCTGGTGGACGAGATCACGAAGCGTCTGATGGAGCGTGTTCTCGAGGGCGAGTTGACCGAGCACCTGGGCTACGAGAAGCACGACCGAGAAGGCCACAACGGCGGCAACTCACGCAACGGTCTGACGCGCAAACGGGTGAAGACGGACACGTCGGAGCTCGAGATCGAGGTGCCGCGTGACCGTGACGCGACGTTCGATCCGAAGTTTGTCAAGAAGGGCCAGCGCCGGCTTCCCGGGTTCGACGAGAAGGTGATCGCGCTGTACGCGCGGGGCATGACGACGCGCGAGATCCAGGGCCACCTGAGGGAACTCTACAAGGTGGAGGTGTCGCCGTCGCTGATCTCGACGGTCACCGACGCGGTGATGGAGGACGTGGGGGCGTGGCAGGGGAGGCCGCTGGATGCGGTGTACCAGATCGTGTATCTGGATGCGATCCACGTGAAGGTCAGATCCCAGGGTCACGTACAGAACTGCGCGGTCTATCTGGCCCTGGCGCTCACGCTGGAGGGCAACAAAGAGCTGCTGGGGCTGTGGGTGGGCGAGGCGGAGGGCGCGAAGTTCTGGCTGTCGGTCTTAACGGAGCTCAAGAACCGCGGGGTACAGGACATCCTGATCGCGGCCATCGACGGGCTCGCGGGCTTCCCGGAGGCGATCGAGAGCGTGTTCCCGCAGACGCAGGTCCAGCTCTGCATCGTCCACCTCGTGCGCGGTTCTTTGAGGTTCGTGGCCTGGAAGGATCGAAAGGCGGTCGCGAAGGACTTGCGGACGATCTACCAGGCCCCGACGCTGGAGGCGGCCGAGGCGGCGCTGGAGGCGTTTTCTGAGCGCTGGGACGAGCGGTTCCCGATGATCAGCAGAAAGTGGCGGGCGAACTGGACGAACCTGACCCCGTTCTTCGACTATCCGCAGAAAGGTGCTGTACCTCGCGATCGAGAGGGCTTCAGAACGCTGGACACGGCCCGTTCAGGACTGGCCGGCGGCGCTCAACCACCTGTCGATCGTGTTCGAGGGCCGCGTGCCCGTATGAGTTCACAGGGCCATTTACACAGAAAATCTGACAGTCCCGAATCTGGACAGCGGAGCCTGTCAACCCGAATGAGACGGTCGGCGGTCACTATTAGTGAGCAGGCTCCTGTGGTTTGGGCTCGTTGATCCAGACGGCGCTGGGTAGCTGCGGCGGTAGCGGCGCCTGCCGTACGAAGCGCTCGGGGTCGGCGTGATATGCGGCGGCCAGAACGCGAGCGCGCTCGTCGTAGAGCGCCTGGGCTCGCCCGTAATGGACGGCCGCCGGCGTCATGAGTCCGATGCCTGAGTGGCGGTGATGGTGGTGATACCAGTCGAAGAACACGCGCCCAAAGTCTCTGGCGTGCTGCATCGATCCGAAGCGGTCGGGGAAGTCGGGCCGATACTTGAGCGTCTTGAACTGAGCCTCGGAGTAGGGGTTGTCGGTCGAGGTGTACGGTCTGGAGTGCGTTTTGGTGGCGCCAAGGTCGGCGAGCAGGAACGCCACCGGCCTGGACGTCATGGAGCTGCCACGATCGGCGTGTACGGTCAGTTGACCGGGCGCGATCTGCTGCTGCTCGATTGCCTGCGCGATGAGCTCCCTGGCCACGGTGCCGGACTCGCGGTGCTGGATGGTCCAGCCAACGGTGTAGCGGCTGAACACGTCCATGATCACGTACAGGTAGTAGTAGGTCCACTTCGCCGGGCCGAGCAGCTTGGTGATATCCCAGCTCCAGAGCTCATTGGGCCGCTCGGCGAGCAGCTCGGGCTTGCTGTAGGCAGGATGGGTGAGCTGGTCGCGGCGCTCGCGGACCTGACCCTCCCCGGCCAGCAGCCGGTACATGGTGCGCTGTGAGCACAGGTAGCGGCCCTCGTCCAGGAGCGTCGCCCACACCTGCGCCGGTGAGCAGTCCATGAAGCGCTCCGAGTGCAGCTCCTCCAGCACCGTCTCGCGCTCCGGTTCAGACAACGCCCGCTCGGGCTTGGGCCGCGGACGTTCTTCCCGAGGCGGTGGCGGACGGCGCCGCCGGTAGATCGTCGCCGGTGCGGCACCCATGATCCGGCACGCCGGGCGCGTCCCCACGACGGGCGTGAGTTCTTCCACAGCCCCCTCGATCATCGTTCGGTGCTCTCGTCGGAAGTCGCGCCCCTGGGCTCGAGCAGCTCTCCCAGAAGCGCCGAGACGTTTCCCTGCACCTCGATCACCTTGCGTACCTTCGCGAGCTCCGCCTCCGCACGTTCCGCGCGCCGACGCAGCTTGACGATCTGGCTGTCGCGAGGATCGGACGGTTTCCGCCCTCGCCGCTTCGACAGAGCCGTCAGCGCTCCGGCCTTTTGCTGCTTGCGCCACCCTGCCAGGTGAGAACTGTATAGACCTTCGCGTCTCAGCAGTACTCCGGTCTCGCCCGGGCGCTTGCACGCTTCGGCCTCGCGCAGGATCTCGAGCTTGTACTCCGCCGTGAACCGGCGGCGCTTCGCTCGCTCCACCAACTCCGGGTTCGGATCCGCTCCCGGCTCGCTTCCGTTGATCTTAGAATCCAACATCCTCTCCTCCGTGCTCGCCCTCAGTTCTCCTCTAATTGTTCGATCTTATCCGTCTCACTACATGTTGGCAGAGAGGGCAGCCCGCATTCCGTGTATGGGTGAGTGCGGTAGCCGAGCGACACGAGTCGATCTGTTTACGCTCTCCTGAGATGCGAGTCGTCGAGTCCCAGTCGCTGCCGATTGTGCGGGTTCAGCCGTCCAACGACTACCAGCGGAATCGGTTCTACCGCTCGTACTGACGCCGCCTTCTTCCTGGATGAGCGTGCGGAACGAAGAGCCTTCCGCGATCTCGCCGCCTTCGAGGGTCGTGAGCTGATCCGCGAGGGTGAGGTCAAGTTGGTGCAGAACGTTCGCCTCGTGGTCGAGTGCTCTTGATGCCGCCCGAATCTCGCCGAGGAGCGCGGGGTCGGCGGCCACCCTCTCCGCCGCCCGTACGATGTCAGGGCGGCGTTCGGGTCCGGCCGAGATACGGATACGAGGCCCCTCCGTGGTCGTGACGCCGACCGGAACGTATCGGGAAACCAGGGCGTGCAGGTCGCTGGAGATGTTCTCCTCCGCTCGTGCCTGGCGCTCGAACATCGCCTCGACACCCGAATACCCGCGTACGATCGAGCGCCGAATCTCATCGTCGCGGATGATCGCCAGTCGCCCCGTGCTGAGCAGGTCCTGAAAGACCGCGTCGGACAGCTGCGGGACCACGGCGATGCCGGACCCCTGGAGGAGTCCCTCGAGGAAGACCGCCGCGCTGTCGCGGACGAGATCGCCCAGCAGGATCGAATGCGCCCGGTCGAGCCAGGTTCGCTTGAGATGGTTCACGCCGGTCACACCCTCGAGGACGCCGATCCCACGCGAGACCTCTTCCTGCAACGACTGGAGGTACTCGCGTTCGAGTTCCCGCTCCTGACGGGCTCCCCACCAGCTCTCGAGGCCGAGGGCGACGAGCACGCCAAAGACGATGACGACAAACTCGACGATGCCGCGGCGGAAGACTCCGGGTCGATCGGTCATGGCGAGCCGGACCTTGCCGGCGATTCGGCGAGGAAGGCCTCGAGAAACTCATCGAGTGGTGCGCCCGGGCTGAACCCGTCCTCGACGACCATCGACGGCGTCGTGCGCCGGGGCCAGAACCCGAAGGGACCCTGTTCGCCCGTGTAGCGGACGATTCCGTCGACATCCACCACGAAGAGCCGTTCCGGCCAGGCGCTCCAGCGGATCGCAACCGCGTCGTCCATGCCGTCCACCGCCACCCCGAAGGGGAAGTGGAGCATCGAGCACGCCTGCGCCGCGGCGGCCTTCCGGACGTCGTGATCTGTCGCATCGGCAATAATGGACCACCCCGACTCCAGCGCCCAGCCGTCCGTCGAGTGTGCTTCGCGAACGTAGACCACCAGGAACTCGGCCCGGTCTCCGTACTCTTCATGCAGGGAAAGGACGTCACCTGACGCCTCGGCGAACGGTCCTCAGGTGAGGGATCCGAAGATCAGCACGACCGGCCGATCCCCTCGAAATGACGACAGTCGGACGCGGCCGCTCCCGTCGTGCAGGTCGAGCTCGAAATCAGGCGCCGGCTCGCCCACCTTCGGGTGATTCCTCTGGCGTGCCCTGATGAGCGCGTATCCGTCGCGCTCGTCCGTCACCGTTCTTCCGGCGAACTCATCCACTACGGACCTCCTCCGGGCAGTTGGCTGCCAAGGAACGGGTGGTCGTTGAACATCTGCCATACCTGGGCGACGAGAAGCAGGATCCCCAGGGCTCCCTGCGCACGCAGGTTCCGCGAGATACAGCCCGCGATTGGAATCACCACGGACAGCGTCGTGATGACGAGCATGGATCCCCCGAGACTCGTGAAGTAATCGGCGCCACCCCTGCCGAATAGCGCATCCGCCAGATCGACCAGCACCGAGACGACAAAGAGGGAGTAGTACCACTTCCTGATATCGAGGAAGTACTGACCTACGTCGGGGATGTCGTCGAACCGGTGGGGGAAAAGAATGACGCACTGGAGGTACATCATGATCGGCGTGGCGATGAGGAGCAGATACGTCGATAGGGGCCAGACCTCGAGTTGGCTTCGGTTGAACGTGTACCACCAGAACGTGTAGACCCAGAATCCCGAGTTCAGGACCCATATCGTGTGAACCCAACTCGTCTTGATCGGTTCGCCGTGTCCGGTGAGTCGAAACAGCGTCTTCCCGAGGCCCGACAGGAGGTGCGCGATCGCGAGGCCGAGGACGATCCCCGCCGGGATCATGATGTACTCGAACTGGCTCACTCGCCGCTGCCCCCTTCCGCCGTTCGGTACCGCATCACCGCGTACACCGGCAACCCGATCATGATGAGCACGAACCCCCAGTAGACCGTATTCGCGCCGGCGCCGATGATCGCCCACAGGGAAAATCCAAACGCCAGCGAGGCGATGACCATCCGCCCCACCTGCGATCGCGAACCCTCGACTCCGCGGTCACGGAGCGACAGCATGAGCGCCGTCATGCTCGACAGCACGTAGGGCAACAACGTCGCGAGCGTCGCGAGGAGGATCAGGAACGTGAACGCTCCGACGAGTCCGCGCGTGTAGTTCATCCCGATCAGCACCGTCGAGATCACGCTCGAGAAGATGAGTCCGACGACGGGCGTGCCGCGTTGATTGAGGCCGGCGAGCGACTTCGGCAACACACCGTCGAGTGCCGCGGCACGGGGCATCTGGCCCGACAGCAAGATCCACCCGTTGAGCGCTCCGAAGCTCGAGATCGCAGCTCCGATCGCGACGATCACCCCGCCTGCCGAGCCCCAGAGTCGGCTGGCCGCGTCGGCGAACGGCGCGTTGGACGTCGCGAGTTCGGCCGGAGCGATGATCCCCATCACGGCAACGGTCGTCACGATGTAGATGACCGCGGCGGCGAGCGTCCCGATCAGCGTGGCTCGTGGAATTGTGCGTGTCGGATCGCGTACGTCTCCCGCGGGAATCGTCCCGGATTCGAGGCCGAGAAACGCCCAGAGGGTCAGGGTCACCGTCGCCGAGATGGCCGCGATCGGCGATCCGCCCGACGGGTTGAAGGGCGTGAAGTGCGATGCGTCGAAGGCGAAGAACCCGAACAGGCCGATTGCCACCAGCGGCAGGATCTTCAACACCGTCGTCACCAACTGCACCATGCCGGCCTGTCGGACCCCGCCCACGTTGACGGCGGTGAGCGTCCACAGAACGGCGAGCGACGCGATTCCGCCGAACGCCGGCGATGAACTCAGGGCCGGCATGAACACGGTGGAATAGCTCACGAACGCCACGGCCAGCGCTGCGTTCGTCGTCCAGATCGAGATCCAGTACGACCAGGCGACGAGGAACCCGCCGAAATCACCGAAGCCTGCGCGCGCGTACGCGTACGGCCCGCCGATCTTCGGGATCGCCGCCCCCAGCCGCGCGAATACGAGTGCCAGACACAGGGCGCCCGCGGTGCTGATGAGCCACCCGACGATGCTGATCCCGCCAAACGGCGCGAGGGAGGCGGGGAGGAGGAAGACCCCCGAGCCGATCATGTTGCCCATGACGAGCGCCGTGCACATCCAGAGCCCGAGTCCCCGGCGGGTGGTCATCCGATGTGTACCACGCATGCGCGCGCCGAACCTCGACGGCGGTGCTCCCAGAGATAAATGCCCTGCCACGTACCCAGCGCGAGGCGCCCACCGACGATCGGAATCGACAGTGTGGTCGACGTCAGGGCGGCACGGATGTGCGATGGCATGTCGTCGGGGCCCTCGTGCGTGTGGGTGAAGTGCAGGTCGTTTTCGGGAACGTGCCGTTCGAGCCAGTCTTCGAGGTCACGACGAGCCGACGGATCGGCGTTCTCCTGGATGGTCAGGCTCGCGGAGGTGTGCTGGATCATCACGGTGCAGAGCCCCTCGGCGACTCCGCTGGCATCGACCGCGGCCTGCACGTCGCCGGTCATCTCGTGGAGCCCTTTCCCGTGCGTCGAGACGACGATCCGATCGATCACGGCGTTAGCCACTGCCCGGCATCTCGCCGAGGACCTCGACCGCGCGGGCGTTGTCATCGATCGTGTTGTAGAAGTGGGGGGAGAACCGGAGCAGGCTCCCCCTCGCGTCGACCACCACATCGTTTTCCGCCATCCACTTCACGGCCTCCTGTGCCTCCACGTGCTCCATGAGCACGAGCGCGGAACGCACGCCCGGACCGTCCGCCTGGTGTAGCTGGTGTCCGGCGTCGGCCAGGCGCTCGCGGAGGTCGCGGGACAGCATGCGGTTCCGCGCGGCGATTCGTTCGATGCC
>JBGMQU010000121.1:7143-10567 GCA_048060725.1 Gemmatimonadota bacterium
CTGTCCATTTGATTGGTATGCGTCCAATAGAATGTACGATCCCGCGTCGTGCGCGATCTCGGTCAGGTGCCGGGCATCCTGGATCGTTCCCGACCGGAAGAACACGTGAGACGTGGCGAGCATCAGCGTGTCTTCGTCGACGGCCGCCCGAATCTGTTCGAGGGGCACGGTCACGCCGTCGTGGCTCTCGACGACCACCACTTCGTAGCCCAGCGACTCACGGGAGTGGTAGTGATGCCCGAGCGTGGGGAAATCGAGCGACGTGATGACGATCTTCTTGCGGTGGTCGCCGGCGGCGTGAAGACCGCCCGATACGGCCGCCAGCGCGCCCGACACGCTCGGCATGAGCGCGATCGTGTCGGGCGACGCTCCGATCGTCATGCCGAATTGTGCGCGAACGTGCTCGAGCTTGTTCCACCAGATCTCGTACCACGCGCCCGCGCCCATCTCGTTCCACAGCCGCTCGTACTCGTGCCGTTCGGCGATCGATCGCTTCGACAACGCGCCGAGGGAGTTCGAATTGAGGTAGGTCTTCTTCGCGAGGATCGGAAACTCGGCGCGGTAGTTCGCGGCGAGATCCGCCGTGGATTCGCCCGTCGGGCTGGCAGTGGCGGCGCCCTCTCCGGTATCGTTCACCCGCTTCCCCCAATGGCTGTGTGATCTCGCCGACCCGCGTCGGCGGTGGAGACGATAGACGTGAGCGAACAGAACCTCGGGCCGCTACTCGATCAGGAAAAGGGCGAGGCCCTCGAGACGCACGATCGCAAGCACTCGGGACCCGGCGGGGAACCGACTTGCCCCCTGTGCGACAGCCCGATGGTTCGCCTGGTCGAAGAGCGCCGCGCCCCGCGTGCAGACGACTCTCCCTTCCGCGTGCGCCTGATCTGCACATCGGACGAGTGCGGGGCCTGGTCGGTGTACGACTGGTAGGCGCCGGCCGCCTCCGCTACGCCGCTACCGGACCGCGACCTCGAACTCCTTTGCACGGAAGCGCTCTCCCGTGACTTCACGCGACCGGTCCGACGCCAGGTAGACGAACACGTCCGTCACCTCGTAGGGCTCCGGAAGGGTCAACGGATCTTCCTCCGGGTACGCCGCGGCCCTCATCGACGTGCGCATGCTTCCGGGGTCGACCGTGTTCACCCTGATCTCGTCTTCGGCGAGTTCTCCCGCCATCAGCTCCGACAGCGCCTCGAGCCCGTTCTTCGAAACGCAGTACGCGCCCCAGTACGGACGGCCATGGTCGCCGACGCCGGATGAGACGTTGATGAGCGAGCCGCGAGTCTCGCGAAGATACGGGACGACGGCCTTCGCGCTGACGAACGCTCCGGTGAGATTGACCTCCAGCACCGTTCGCCACGTTTCGAGGTCGAAGTCTTCGATGGCTACCCGGTCGCCCAGCATCGAGGCGTTGTTCACGAGCGCATCGATGGGCCCCAGTTCGGCCTGCACGAGCGCCAGCCACCGCGCGACGTCCCCCGGGTTGGTGACGTCGGCGACGACGCCGAGGCATCGACCGCCGATCTCCTCGACTTGCCCGCACAGCGCCTGGATGGGCTCGTCCCGCCGGCCGCAGATCGAAACGGCGGCGCCCTCCTCGGCGAACCGCCGGGCCAACGCCGCTCCGAGTCCAGCCGACCCTCCCGTAATGACCGCTACTTTGCCTTCGAGCTGCATCGTTCTCCCCGGTTGTGTCCTCCCGAACATTCTCTCCGTTCGGCGGGGTGACAGCAACGGCCACGGGCTATTCCACGCGCCGAGTGCCAGCCGATCCGCGATCGGCGGACCTCCCCAAAACCCGTCCCGACTTGCGCGAGCGGCCCACTAGCCTATAAGAGACAGAATGACCGGCACCGATCTCACCATCACGATTCAGGGAACGCCCAACCCGCACGCGGCGAAGTTCGTGCTGGATCGCCCCGTCCCGGGGGATGGCAGCCGTAGCTACTTCGACGCCGAGTCCGCCGCGGTCGATCCCCTGGCCAGCCGACTGTTCCAACTGGAAGGGGTTCGCGCGCTTCTCCTCGTGGACAATTTCGTTACCGTTACGAAGACCGAGGACGCGGAGTGGGATCGCCTGGTCCAGGACGTGCAGGCCGCAATCCGGGTGGAGTTGTCGGAGGGGACGGGCTGAGGACGGATTGATGGGGTTCTTGAAGTTCCGAAAACACGGCAAGAAGGAAGCGGCGGACGCGAATCCGCTTCGTCAGGTGAGCGAGCCGACGGAGTTGTTCGACGCCCTCGGCGAGGGGCCGGCCGTCATCTACAAGCACAGCAACCGTTGCGGCACCAGCTTCCGCGCGCTGCGCGAGGTGCGGAAGTTTGCTGAACGTCACCCCGATGTGCCCGTGTTCATGATCGACGTGGTGCGGGATCGCCAGGTATCGAACCACGTCTCACAGCACTTCTCGGTCATCCACCAGTCGCCCCAGGCCCTCGTGATCCAGAACGGCCACTCGGTCTGGGATGCGTCGCATCTAAACGTGACCGCCGGAGGGCTGGAGCGAGCCGTCGCCTGACGCCGGGCCCCGCTGGCCTCCAAACTCCTGCCCCACCCGGCGCTTAGGTCGCCAGACGCGTCACGCCGGCCTCCGACCCGATGCGGCAACCCCTTGCCGCGGTTGGTGTTGATACCACGTTGATACCTCCTCTCTACCATGTATCCCCCGTCTGTAGCGGGATACCAGAGACGAAAACCGGGAGGGACAATGTTCGAGCTACGCTGCTTCGGTCAGGTAACCGTCGTCGATGATGCCGGACTCGAGCGTAGGCTCAGATCCAGAAAACACCTCGGTCTTCTCGTCTACCTGCTTGCGCACCCCCGCACGACCCACCCCCGAGAGGATCTCGCCTACCTCCTTTGGGACGGGACCGGATCGAAGGCGCGTCACTCGCTGAGTCAGGCGCTCTACGACATCCGGTCCAACGTGGACGGTGTCATGGACGTTTCGTCCACCAGCGTCCGGATACGCCCCGGCCGCATTCTCTACCACGCCGAGGCCTTCGAGCGCGCGGTCGAGTCCGGCGATCACAATCGAGCGCTGGACCTCTATCACGGCGAGTTCGCGCCGGACCTCCAGGGGCTCGGTGTGGAGACGTTCGACCGCTGGGTGGACGCCGAGCGTGAACACTGTCGTGTCCTGGCGTCACTCGGCCTGAGAAACGCGCAACGTGCTGCCGAAGAACGCGGCGATTGGGACCGAATGTGCCTGGCGTCCCTGCACCTCGTCCAGATGAACGAATTCGACGAGGAGGCCCATTGCGCTCTCATGCGTGGACTCTGGATGAAGGGCGATCCGGCGTCGGCCCTTCGACATTATCGGGTGTTGAGCGGGGATTTGACTGCTACCTGGGCTCTGGCTCGCGACCTGGCCGAACGCATCGAGAGTTCCGGATCGGTTCGTGAAGTGCTTACGGTGCCACG
>JBGMQU010000122.1:0-10326 GCA_048060725.1 Gemmatimonadota bacterium
AGCAGGAGATCGCGCCAGCGCACTCTGATCCCGCCCCCGTCATGAATCTGCAACGCGATCGAGCCCCTGGCTCGCCCTATCTCGGCATCGATAAGCGAGATCATCTCGACGCCGTTGAGCCACGTGGTCACCGTATCCCCTACGGCGCGGATCCGCAGCTTGTTCCACTCCCCCATCACGACATCCGGCCGTGTCGAATCCGGCCGGACCAGCCAGCCGCGCCCGTACGATTCGTAAATTCCGCCGGTCCACAACCCCGGGGGCGCGACCTCGGCCTGCCACCCGTTGATCGTCGTGCCCTCGATGCTGGAGCGAAAGAAAACGCCGCTGTTTCCGTCCGCTTCCTGCTTGAACTGAAGCTCGAGATCGAAGTCGGAGAACGTCCGCTCCGTTACCAGGTACCCGTATTGCGCGTCGGGTCCGCTCTCGCACACGAGTTCCCCTCCGTCGACGTACCACCGTTCTGTACCGTGGATGCGCCAGCCGTCGAGATTCTCGCCATTGAACAGTTCGATCACCTTGGGCCGCGCGGCAGCCGACGACGACTCGCGATCGGTGTTGATCTTGATGTTCCGATACCAGACGAGCCGGCCATGGTCCTGGAGACCGATCGGCCCCGACGAGGCGCGTCCGTAGTCGGGGTACGGGGCGAACTTGCTCGCCGCGACGAGCGCTTCCCATTCGGGCGAGCGCAACTCGTACTCGACGGTCTTCTCGCCGTTCAGCCAGTGCTCCACACGCACCCCGTCCACCACGATCCGGCCCTCGTTCCACTCGCCTACGGGCCTCAGCGTCTTCTCGGCGGCAGCCTGAAGGTCGTAGTTGTCTCCCGTCAGATGCGTCCGCATGTCCATCGTGCCCATATCGATGTACGCCCGGTCATCCAGCACCTGGAACTCCGGTGCGTCGTTCCAGATCTCGGCCCCCTCCCGCTCGTTCACGAGATAGAGGACCCCGCTGTTCGCGATCGGCGACAGCCTGAACTCGAATCGCAAATCGAAGCTCGAGAACTGCTCTTCGGTCACGATGTCGCCGCCGATCGCGACGTCCGGGTCGGTGGCCGTCGCCCCCACCACGAGCATGCCGTCTACGACGGCCCACCCGGTGTCCGGGAATACCTCGCCATTGTATGCGCGCCAGCCGGCCGTCGTCTCGCCGTCGAACAACAGCCGCCAGCCCTGTTCGATCTCGAGGTCGGTCAACGTGTTGGGCGCGCCCGGGTCGGTGTCGGGGCCGGGCCGGGTGTCGGTCGCGGACGAGTCCTCGGCCGCCCCGCACGCGGCCGCGCCCATCGCGACGGCCACGACGACCCATGCAGCCGGAGCCCGACCGGCATTCACGATCTCGGTGATCACAGCAGCTTCATCTCCTCCGGATCCCACCGCATGATCCGGTCTTCGAAGTAGCTGTCGTTACACGCGAGCGCGGGCGCGGCGGCCCGGAGACCGAACACGGCGTCCTCGGTGACTCGCGACCCGGTGCGGATGCCTTCGAAGAAATTGACGAAATGATCGAGGTGCGCCCCGCGGTAGCCATCCTCCACGACATACCGCGTCTCCGCAGGCGGGAGCATCCGACTGCGCGGCACCACGACGTCTCCCCCACCCGCCGCCTCGGCGAGTTTCTCCTTCGAAAAGGCATCCATGGGATCGACGGCGACGTTCTTTCTCAACACGACCTCGGTCCAGGTGACGTCCATGGCCCCTTCGCTCCCGACCAGCCGCAGGAACGTGCTCCCGGAGGTCCCGTCCACGAAGTTGACGCGGAGCGACAGATTGAACCCCGGGTGCGTGTCGGTCTCCGGATAGTCGAACATCCCGAGAAGAACGTCGGGGACCTCACGCCCGTCCTTCCAGTATCGAAGCCCCCCGGTCGCCTGGATCCGGGTCGGCCCCTTCGAGCTGACGACGAAATGCAGGCTCGAGAACAGGTGGACGAAAAGATCGCCGGAAACCCCCGTCCCGTAGTCGCGGTAGTTTCGCCACCGGAAGATCCGCAGCGGATCGTACGGAACCCGCGGAGCATCCCCCAGAAAGCGTTCCCAATCCACCGTCTGCTCGGAGGCGTTCTGTGGAATCGGGTACTGCCACGCTCCGATCGGATCGTTGCGGGCCCAAAATCCCTCGGCGTAGTTGAGCTCTCCGATGGCTCCGGCCTCGTAGAGTTCACGGGCTTTCTCGTTTCCCAGCGAACTCATGCCCTGGCTGCCCACCTGGAACGTCCTGCCGGTTTCCCGCTGGGCGCGGACGAGCGCTTCGCCCTGCTCGATTCGGTGGACCATGGGCTTTTCGCAGTAGACCGACTTCCCGGCGTTCATGGCGTCGATCGAGATCTTCTGGTGCCAGTGATCGGGCGTCGCGACGATCACCGCGTCGATGTCGTCGCGGGCCAGGACGTCGCGATAGTCACGCGTCGTGAAAAGTCCCGCCCCGTAGCGCGTACGAGCCGCCTCGCGGCGCCCGTCGAAGACGTCGCACGCCGCGACGAGTTCGACGCCCGGCACGCGCAGGGCCGTGGCCACGTCGGCCATCCCCATTCCGCCTGCCCCGATGATCGCCAGACCGATGCGGTCGTTGGCCGCGATCGGCCGACGGCGCAGGGTTTCGGTGGCGAAGCTGCCTTCCGAGCGTCCGGAGGCCGACAGCAGCGACGGGATGCCGGTCGCGGCGAGTGATCCGGCGGCCACGCCCTTGAGGAACCTGCGTCTCGAACTCATCGGCATGTATCTCCCTTCCACGCTGCCCTTGCTGTTTGTCCGCGATCAGATCTATTTCCGATAGTAGCCACTCCCGATCCCGTTGCGTAGCCGCGGAGGCCCGAATGCACAGCCGTCGTCGATTCCTGGGAACCATTGGCGCCCCCGCCGCCGCAGCCGGCGCGCTCAGCATCATCCCGCTCAGGTGGAACCACGCGCTCGCCGCCGCCCGTGAACTCTCCGCGACGCCGGGGGCTCCCGGGACGATCGCAGAAGAGGAAGACTTCTGGTTCGAGATCCAGCAGGCGTTCACGACCGACCGATCGCTGGTCAATTTGAACAACGGCGGGGTCAGCCCCACCCCTGCGCACGTGCTCGAGGCGATGAAGCGCGATCTGGACTTCGCCAATCAGATGCCGGTGTACAACGGGTGGCAGATTCTGGAGCCTCAGCGCGAAGGGGTACGGGAACGACTCGCCCGAAACTGGGGCGTCGACACGGAGGAGATCGCAATCACGCGCAACGCGTCCGAGAGCCTCCAGATCCTTCAGTTCGGCCACGACCTCGAGCCGGGCGACGAGGTTCTCACGACGACGCAGGACTACCCACGGATGATCACGACGTTCAAGCAGCGAGAGCGCCGTGAGGGGATCGTGCTGAGGCAGATCCAGCTGCCGGTTCCCGCCGAAGACAACGCCGAGGTCGTGCGACGCTTCGAGGAGGGAATCACCGACCGGACCCGCCTGATCCTGATCTCCCACATGATCAACCTCACCGGGCAGATCCTGCCGGTCCGCGACGTCGTCGCCATGGCCCGAAAGTACGACGTCCCGGTCATCATCGACGGAGCCCATGCGCTCGCGCACTTCGACTTTACGATCGCGGAACTCGACTGCGACAACTACTCGACCAGCCTGCATAAGTGGCTCCACACGCCGATCGGCAACGGACTTCTCTACGTCCGGCGCGAACTGATCCCGGGGATCTGGCCGCTCATGGCCGCGGCCGAATCGCGCGACGAAAACATCCGGAAGTTCGAGGAAGTCGGAACGCACTCGGAGGCCACGTTCCTCGCGATCGGCGAGGCGTTGACGTTCCACCAGCTCATCGGCGGTAAGCGGAAGGAAGCGCGGCTCGTCTACCTGCGCGACTACTGGGCGAAGCAGCTTCTCGAACTGGACAACGTGCGCCTCAACACCAGCCTCGAGCCCGGATTCGCCGCCGGGATCGCCAACGTTCAGATCACGGACATCGAGACCCAACCGCTACGAGACTGGTTGTGGCGCGAGCACAGAATCTTCACGGTCGGGATCAACCACGCGGAGTTCACCGGGCTGCGCGTCTCTCCATCGATCTACACGACACTCGAGGAACTCGACCGGTTCGTAGACGCGATGACATACGCGGTGAGGCACGGGATCGCGACCTGAGACGCCGGTCGACCGGTACGGAGACGGGGGGCGGCCCGGGGCAGGCGGTGGGCGGGCGTTGACGGAACTCACGCCGAGCTCGTTGAAGGGCGTCCGATTCATGGTGGGGTCGGCGTTCTGCTTCAGCCTGATGAGCCTCTTCGTAAAGCTTGTCGGTCAGTCCCTTCCCTCTCAGGAAATCGTGCTCGGGCGGGGACTGGTCACCCTCACGCTCAGCTATATGGTACTCCGGGCTGCGGGCGTGAACCCGTCGGGCAATCGGACGGGGCTGCTGGCCCTCCGCGGCACCGTGGGGTTCGCCGCCGTCAGTGCCTTCTTCTACGGCGTCATCCACCTGCCGCTCGCCGAGGCGACGGTCATCCACTATACCAACCCGGTGTTCACGATGGTGATCGCCGCGGTGTTTCTCGCCGAGCCCATCCGTAGACGAGACGTCGGCTGTCTCGTCATCTCGCTGGCGGGCGTGCTGCTGATCACCCGGCCGAGCTTCCTCTTCGGCGGGTCCAGCGCCGCCCTGGACCCGATGGGGCTCGCGGCAGCCCTGGCCGGCGCGGTGCTGGCGTCGGCGGCGTACGTGATGATCCGGTCCCTTTCCGCCACCGAACACGAACTGGTCATCGTGCTCTGGTTCGGCGTAGTGGGGTCGCTTGGGGCGATCCCCGGGACGGCCATCAATTTCGTACTGCCGACCGGGTGGCTGTGGGCCGGTCTCGTCGCGGTCGGGCTCACGACCCACGCGGCTCAGGTACTTCTCACCCGGGGGCTCTCGCTCCTGCCGGCCGGTCGGGCCATGACGATCGGCTACGTGCAAATCGTGTTCGCGACGTTGTGGGGCATCCTGTTCTTCGGTGAGCGTCCGGATGGGTGGCTCTTTCTCGGTGCCGCACTCATCGTCGGGAGCACCCTGACCCTGCGCGCTCCCGGGCCTGGGGCCGGGGCTGGGGCGGGGGCGATCGTGCCCTCGATCACCCCCGGGCCGACTCAAGCCAGGTAGGTCGTCAACTCTCCAAGCTCGCGTTCCCAACCTGCCGAGTTCTGTCCGCGGGCGGCCGTTGTGAGGAACCCATCCTCACGGAGTCGCAGGATCGTGCCTCCGGCCCCGTCCGACTCGAGCCGCCATTCGACCGTCGTCGTCGGTCCGTCGGCGAGTGCCGTTTCGGATTCGCGGGCCCACCGCCATACGAGACGAGTGCGCGGCTCGAACGCCTCCATCCGGATCGCATAGCGCCCGTGTCCATCCCAAACCAGCCACCCTTCCCCCTCTGCAGTGGCCTCGAGCCCATCGACCCGTTCAGGGAACCAGGCGGCAAGCTCCGCCGGGTCCGTCAGCGCCTCCCACACGCGGTCGGGCGAGGCGGCGATTTCGAGGGTCCTCTCGATGGCTTCGACGGCCACCGACGCGGTGTCTTCGCTCATGTCATTCCTCCAGATGTCGCTTCAGTCTGTCGAGACGCCGATCCCAGGCCGCGGCGTACGGAGCCAACCAGCCCCCGACCTCGCGCAGCGGCTCCGGATCGAGCTCGTGTACACGACTCCGCCCCTCTCTGCGAACCCTGATCAGGCCCGCCCCGGCAAGCACATCGAGGTGCTTGGTCACCGCCTGGCGACTCATGGTAAAGGGTGCGGCGAGCTCTCCGAGCGTCGCGGGGCCCCGCTCCCGGAGGCGCTCCAGGAGATCACGACGGGTAGGATCGGCGACGGCTTCAAAAACACTCATGGCACATTATGCAACCGTTTGGTTGCATATGTCAAATGTTGTCCAGCCACTCCTCAATCAGGCGCCGCGCGATCGAGACCCTGGATGGCAGGCGTAGGCCAATATCCCGGCGGCGAGAGAACTCGTCGCGGTGGAACCACCGGGCGTCCTCCAGTTCGGTACGGTCGATCTCCAGATCACCCCCGGTGCGAACGGCGTGGAAACCGAGCATGAGAGAGGACGGGAACGGCCACGGCTGCGATGACCGGTACCGCACCTCGCCGACCTCGATGCCCGACTCTTCCCGAACCTCCCGGGCCACGGCCTCAGACAGGCTCTCGCCCGGCTCTACGAAACCGGCGAGCGTCGAATACACGCCCGTGGGCCAGATGTCCTTTCGCCCGAGCAGGCAGCAGTCTCCGTCCGCAACGAGGACGATGATCGCGGGATCGGTCCGCGGGAAATGCTGTTCCTGGCACAACTCGTTCGAGCAGCGGCGGATGTGGCCGCCATCGGTCGGGGCCGTCGGATGACCGCACCGACCGCAGAAGCGGTGTCGAGCACTCCACGTCGTTACGGCGCGAGCGTACGCGAGCAGAGAACCTTCGTGTTGACCGAGCGTCGCCCCGATTTTGTGAAGGTCGTGGAACGTGCCGAGCGCCTCGAGGGGCTGTGACTCGGCAAAGCCGTCGCCCACCTCGGCCGCGAACACGGGGTAGCCGTCGTCGAGCCCGAGGAATACCCACTCTTCCTCCGGGGCGGCCACCGGTCGGGCCGACTCCACCGACAGAAACACCGGGTCGAAACCGTCATCGTCGGTCGCGACGACCAGGCTGCGGGCGGCCCAGACCGGAACGACGCGGGCGTCGGGTTCGCGCAGCCTCGCGGCGACCCACTCGCTGTCGCCGCGCCGCGCGGTGGCGCGGTCGATCGCACCGCCGGCGAAGCGGTTGGGCCGCTGGCCCGGCCCCCCGCTGCCCGGTAACATCTCGCCATTCGACATCCGTTCAACATAGCAGGAAGCCCATGCTGCTGACCTTCGACTGCTACGGCACGCTCATCGATTGGGAGACCGGAATCCTCGAGGCGCTGCGCGCGGCCTACCCGGAGAGCGCCGCGCTGCCGGACGAGGCGCTCGGGAACGAGTTTCATGCCGTTCAGAACCGGCTGAAGACCGATGTGTACCGCAGCTACCGCTCGCTGCTTGCCGAGGTCGCGTCCGAACTCGCGGCTGCCCACGGGTGGGACCCCGGCGTCGACGCGGCCGCGGGCGTGCCCGCATCGGTGCCCTCCTGGCGACCGTTCGATGACACGAACCGGGCGCTGACGAGGCTACGGGGAGCGGGCCATCACTTGGGAATCCTCTCGAACATCGACGACGACCTGCTCGCGGGGACGCTCGCCCATTTCGACGTCACGTTCGATCACCTCGGCACCGCGCAGCAACTGGAAAGCTACAAGCCGGCGAGCGCTCACTTCGCACTCGGCGCCGAGTGGGCAGGGTCCGGAACCGACCCCGCTCGCGGCGAGTGGCTACACGTCGCGCAGAGTTTGTTTCACGACATTGTTCCCGCCACCCGGCTGGGACTCCGCTCGGTGTGGGTGAACCGTCACGCCGAACGACTCCCTCCGGAGGCCGCACCCGTTCACGTGGCGCCGGACCTCGACGCGGCCGTGGAGTGGATACTGACGGACGGCTGACTCCCGAGGAAACGGCTCCAGGCGATCACTGCGGTCTACTTCGTTCCCGTCTCGTCCCGCGACGACTCCGCTCCGAGGTCAGGGCTGCGAAGAGTGGCCGCGCGAAACAGCATGTCGGCCGATTGCAGGAGCTTTGCCTCCAGCCTGGGTGGTAGATCTGGTCGGTCGGAGAGAAACTCCTCGACGATGTCGGCCGCCTCGGGGCTGGAGTGCCCGCCGAGGGTCGCGTCCAGCCATCGCTTCGGGAAGAAGATGTCGCCGGTCCGCTGGATCTCCTCCAGGAGGTCCAGGCCGGGCCTGAGATACCTCCGGGCGCGGTCTGCCCGCAACGGATGGTGGAGCCAGCGAAGCCCGGCGAGGACCCATGGCTCGCGTTCACGATTTGCCGGATCGGCGAGACTGGCGAAGAACGCGTCCCGCACCGCAGGATCGGCCGAGAGGGCGGGCCGCACGAAGTCGAACTCGGCCCGACGATCGGCGTTCGTGATGCGCTCCGCCTGCAGGTCGAGGATCGACTCCCACTCCGGGACCTCCCGAAGGGCAAGCGTTCGGGCCAGTCTGGTGAGGTCGCGCTCGGCCAGGGGCAGTCCCTCCAGGCCGCCGCGGGCCCGCCACACGGATTCGAGTCGACGAAGCGCGTCAGGCGACTGCGCGATCCCCACGAACGCGTTGAAAAAACTCGCTTTGAGGGACGTCGTCTCCGCATCCTCGAAGCGTCCCCAGAACAGGGCCTCGAGATCCGCACTCTGTCGCGCCCGGGCATCGACACGGAGGAACCTCCAGTGAGCGGTCTGCATGTCGGCGAGCATCCGGGAGATCAGAAGTTCTTCACCCTCGGCCTCGAGCGACTGCATCGCCATCTCCATCCATTCCTCCGGTGTGATCTCCTGTTCGAGCAACTCGTCCCAGAGCGTCAGCCACGCCACGGCCCTCAGGATGGGATCGCCGATCGTCGAGATCCGATCGAGGAGCCAGGCACGCGACTCCGGTGTCTGCCGAAACAGCCCGTATCCTACTCCGTCCCCGTTTGGTAGCACCGCGTCGAAGGGGCGATCCGAAGCGATGTCCCTGGTCGGGCCGTCGAGCGTAACCGCGATCTGTGTCGCAGGCCCATCGCCCAACCAGACGGAAAGGGGTTGCTCCCACTCCAGGCCCCGACCGCGCGGGTCGTGCTGGGTGAACCGGATGCGCCGCGGCTCGCCGGGCCCCTCTCCCTCCGAGACGACCGTGGTGATCGTGGGTCGCCCCGGCTCCTCGACCCACGTCTCGCTCCATGATTTCAGGTCGACATCCGACCGGCGGTCGAGAATCTCGATCAAGTCCGGCCACGTCGCGTTTCCGAACCGATACGCCCCCAGATACTCGCGCAGGCCGTCCCGGAACGCCTCTTCACCGACGAGGAGCTCGAGCTGGCGCATCACGATTGGGGCCTTCTGGTAGATGATCGCGCCGTACAGCGACCCCGCCTCGGCGAGGTTGTCGAGCGGCTGACGGATGGGATTCGCCCCGGCCGTGCGATCGACCGCGTAGGCCCCGGGATAGTGAGCGAGCAGAAAGCGGAGATCGTGGTCGAGTTCCGGGAAGCTCGGGTTCACGATCTTCGCGGCCATGAAATTGGCGAACACTTCTTTCATCCAGACATCATCGAACCACCGCATCGTTACGAGGTCGCCGAACCACATGTGTGCGGTCTCGTGAGCGATCACGCTCGCCCGACCCAGCAATTGCCCCTGGGTCGCGGACTCGTCGAGGAACAGGGACCGGGCCCTGTAGAAGATCGCCCCGGGGTGTTCCATCCCGCCGTATTGGAAGGACGGTACGGCCACGAAGTCGAACTTTCCGAAGGGGTAGTCGATCCCGGTATACTCCTCCAGCCAGTCCAGCGCGGTTTCATGCAGATCGAAGATGGCGTCGCGGTTTCGGGCGAGCTTTCCGCCGTCCGTCTCGCGGTGGAACAACCGCATCGTCCGACCGCCCCGGACGGCCACCTCCACATCGAACCGGCCGGCGGCGAATGCGAAGAGGTACGTGGAGATCGGCTCGGTCTCCTGGAACCGGTAAATGACGCGATCGCCGTCCGTGGGCCGGGTCGCTCCCGTGACATCGAGTTCCGCGCCGTTCCCCACCCCGATCCAGGCCGCCGGAAGGTCGAGCGTGAGGGAAAAGCGGGCCTTCAGATCGGGTTGGTCAAACACCGGAAACGCCCAGCGGGCGCGATCCGGCACAAACAACGTGTAGAGAAAGTCGTCCGTCCTGTTCAACGAACCGTCGCCGGCGACGAACGAGACCCGGACGATGTTGACCCCGTCTCGCAACGACGCGCGCGGGATCATGAGGTGCTCGTTCGTAGGTGTCGGGTCGAGGACCTGCCCGTTGGCCTCCAGCGTGCGCACCTGATCGGGTCCTGCGGCGAAGTCGAGCGCCAGCGGGCCCCTTCCGTCCCACGCGAACATGATCTTGACTTCCCCGAGGATCGGGTCGTCACGCCGAACCGGGACGGTGAACTGAAGCTGGTACGACAGGTCGGTGATCGAGCGGGACCGCGTCTCGGCAAGATTCAGGGGGACGCCGGCGTCGGGAGGAGCCCCCGGCGCGGCGTCGCCGCAGGCGACGCTTCCCAAGACGAACGCGGTGATCACGAATACCCTGCGCGGCACGCGATTCGTCCTTCGGAAGGCTGTTGAAGAAGTACGGCGGGTCGCGTTACGGACGCCACAGCCCTGTATCCAAGGCGATACGGGGGTACCCACCGAAGGTGGGTCCGCGTAGCCGTAGCTACTCGGAGGAGTATCAAGGGGTACCCG
>JBGMQU010000123.1:0-10294 GCA_048060725.1 Gemmatimonadota bacterium
CCCCGTCCAGTCCACCAGCACCGCGAATCTCGACCGGATCGCCCAGAACCGTCGCTTCGCGGCGACGGGCGCCGATCGGGCCGCCGTACGCGCGATGGTCGAGGCCGCCGAGGCAGACGGCACGCGGGTCTCGATGGAGTACGGGTCGGTGTGGATCGCCATGAGCGGCGAGGATCAGGAGAGTGCGCGAACGCACCGCACGATCGGCGTGCCGGGCGCCACAACGGAGTTGACCGGCCTCTCCGATAGCCCCAATCCGGCAGGCGCGTGGATCATGGCCGCCGGCACGGGCGCCGCTCACATCATGATCCCCGGGACCTGACCGCTCGGGCAAGACACGGCGTTTGCCGGGCGTGACAGGCGCGCTGACCCGGGCGGCGATTTTCCTGGGCGCCGTCGGTGCCGGGTCGGCGTGCGCGGCAAACTACCCCGGACGCGAGGTGTCCTCCGCGATGTGGAACACCCTGAGCGGGACCCCACCGATCGTGATCGCCCACCGGGGCGCGAGCGCCTTCCGCCCGCCCCATACGCTGGAGGGATACGAGCTCGGGGTCGACCTCGGCGCGGATTTCATCGAGCCGGATCTCGTTCTGACCAGGGACGACGTCCTCGTTTGCCGGCACGACCGGTATCTGGGGTCCACGACGAACGTCGCGGATCATCCGGAGTTCGCGGACCGCCGGGTCGAAAAGGGCGGCCGCACCGACTGGTGGGTGGAGGACTTCACCCTCGAAGAAATCCGGACGCTGCGCGCCCGCCAGGACAATCCGCGCCGTTCGACCGAGTATGACGACCGGTTCCTGATCCCCACGTTCGAGGAAGTCATCGCGCTCGCCAGGCGCAAGACCGACGAGACCGGTCGCGTGATCGGCATCTATCCCGAGCCCAAGCGCGCGGCGGAGTTCGCGGCCATGGGCAAGGATCTGACGACCGCCGTGGTCGCGGCGCTGGAGAAAGCCGGTTGGACGGGCCCCGACGCGCCCGTGATCGTCCAGTCCTTCGAGACTCCGGTGCTCGAGGCCCTCGACAAACGCATCGATGTTCCGCTCGTGCAGCTCGTATCGGCCCGACGGTCGAACGACCCCGGCGCTCCGCCGGAGAGCGAGATCGAACTCGAGGGCATCACGGCGTATGCGGACGGCGTGGGGCCCGGCAAGGGGCTGATCGTCGGCGAGGACGGACGAGTCTCCGACTTCGTCGAGCGCGCCCACGCGCTGGGTCTGTGGGTACACGTGTGGACGCTGGCGGGCGACCGCGACTCGCCGGACGGCCTCTCCCCCGAGGACGAGACGCGCCGCCTGTATGACCTCGGCGTCGACGGGGTATTCGCCGACGACCCCGGCCAGGCCGTCCGGATCCGACAAGAACGGGAGTCGCCCGGCTGACGCCGGCTTCTCCGCATGGACGGCTTCGTATACCAGTACGCCATCGGCTCGATCGTCTTCATCTCCGGCCTCGTCGTCGGGGCGCGCCAGGGGTACATCGGCCTCCGGGGGGCGGGCCTCCGCAACCTGCTCCTCATGCTCGCGGGCCTCATGTTCTTCATGGTGCTCCAGGGATACCTGCAGTACGCGCCGATGGAGACGCGGCCGGCGGCGACCACCCTCGTGGCGGCCGGCGGCGAGACGGCGCAGCCCGGGCAGATCGGCGAGCCCGTGGACTTCGTGGTCATGGGGCTCTACCTGCTGATCATCGTCATCGTCGGGCTCACGTTCGGCCGCCACCAGCGAACGACGAAAGACTTCTTCTTCGGCGGCCAGCGCTTCTCGTGGTGGCTGATCGCCTTCAGCCTCGTCGCGACCCTCGTGGGGTCGTACAGTTTCGTCAAATACGGCGAGGCGGCCTTCAGCTACGGCACGGCGTCGACCCAGTCGTACCTGAACGACTGGGCGCTCATGCCGCTCCTCCTCTTCGGGTGGCTCCCGATCCTCTACTTCTCGCGCGTGACGTCCATCCCCGAGTACTTCGGGCGTCGGTTCGGGAGTGGCGTGCGGCTCGCCGCCACGGTCTCCGTCCTCATCTACCTGATCAGCTACGTCGGGGTGAACCTCTATACGATGGGGACGGTGTTCGAGAACGTCCTCGGGTGGAACGTGTTCTGGGCGGCGCTTCTCGTCGCGTCGATTTCCGCGATCTACGTGACGTTCGGCGGACAGACCGCGGTCATCATGACCGACCTGTTCCAGGGCGTCGCGCTGCTCGTGACGGGGATCGTGCTGCTGGCCCTGGGAATCCACCACGTGGGCGGGATCGAGGCGTTCTGGGAGCACATACCGCGTCCGCAGCGTCTCGCGTTCCACAACTTCAACGAGGACCCGAACTTCCCATCGGTCGGGATCTTCTGGCAGGACGCGATGGCCAATTCGGCCTTCTTCTACTTCCTGAACCAGGGGATCGTGATGCGCTTCATGGCGACCAAATCGGTCGCGGAGGCGCGTAAGGCCGCGATCGCCCTGCCCCTGATCCTCATGGTGATCGCGGCTTGCGTCGTCTCCTCGGGCGGCTGGATCGCCAGGTCGTTCGTACACGCCGGCATACTCCCCGCGATGGAGCCGAAGCAGGCCTTCTACGTGGCGGCGGAGTTCCTCGCGCGTCCGGGCGTCTTCGGGCTGATCCTCGCGGCGCTGACGGCGGCGCTGATGTCGACGGTCGATACCCTGATCACCGCCGTTTCGGCCGTTGCCGTGAACGACGTGTACAGGCCGTACATACGCCCGGAGGCGGATGACCGCTCGTTGCTGCGCGCCGCGCGGTTCGCCGCCGTGGGCGTCACCGTCGTCGGGGTCGCACTCGTCCCGGTGTTTGCCCAGTTCGACACGATCTACGCGGCGCACGGGGCGATGACGGCCGCCGTCGCCCCGCCACTGGTCGTCGCGCTGTTCATGTCGGTGTTCTGGAGGCGGTACACGCGCGCCGCCGCCCTGGCGACGATCGTCGGCGGTCTGGCCGCGATCGCATTCTCGGTGTTCGTCCCCGACGTCATCGCCCCCTTCGCCCACGGCGTGCCGGCGGTCGAAGTGGGGGACGGGCTATTCGACGGGGCGAAGCAGTACAAGTTCATGCGCGCCCTCTACGGGCTGTCGGTGAGCACCGCGATCGGCGTCGTGGTCACGGTCTTCACGCGGCCCGAGACCGAGGAGCGGCAGCGCGGGCTCGTGTGGGGCACGGTCTCCGACGCCATCGCGCACTACAAGGGATCGCCGGGAGCCGAGACCGCCCCCGTGGTCGCGCAGGCTCCGCCGCGTCGGGGGACCGTCGAGCCGGACCCGGTGGGCCAGGGAGAGCTGGCCGTGGTCCGCATCTCCGCCGCGCTCGCCCACGCACTCGGCGCGGTGGCGGGAGACCTCGTCTACGTGACCGACACCCGCGGCTGGCTCGGCGGCCTTCGGAGCGTCCACGCCATCGTCGGGTCGATCGAGGACGACGAGCTGCCGTGGATCGAGCTCGGACCGCTGACGCACGAACTCGTCGTGACGCCCGCGCGGTCCGAGCGGCCGCTTCGCGTCGAGCGCCTGTACGGGGTCGAGTAGTGGGGCGTGCCGCCGGGGATCGGGGAGAGCGCGACAACCGGGGGCTCCGGGGCATAGATTGCAGACGCGTGACCGAGACAGTACCAACCGTAGCAGAAGGGGTGACCTCCGCCGTGCGCTACCGGGCCGTCGCATTCCTGCCCCTCGTGGCTCTCCACTGCATGGGTGCGGTCGCGACGCCGGCGGCGGATCCTCCCCGGCTCACGGTGGTCCTCGTGGTCGACCAGATGCGCGCGGATTTCCTCGAACGCTACGCACCCCTGTTCGAAGGCGGGTTCGCCCGAATCCTCGCCGACGGCGCGGTGTTCACCGATGCGGCCCAGGATCACGCAGCGACCGTCACCGCCGTCGGGCACGCCACGATCTCGACCGGCGTCTTTCCGGCCCGCCACGGCATCGTCGGCAACGATGTCTTCGATCACGAGGCGGGGGAGGCCGTGTATTCGGCCTTCGATCCGGCAGCGCCGATCCTCGGTCTGCCCGACGCACCGGGGCGCTCTCCAGTGCGAATCCGCCGGAGCGGTCTCGCGGACTGGCTGAAGGCGGCGAACCCCGAAAGCCGGGTCTTCAGCACGGCGCTCAAGGACCGTTCGGCCATCATGATGGGGGGACGCGACCCCGACGGCGTGTACTGGTACCACGACGCGGCCGAGGGGATCGTGACCTCGACCTTCTACACGGCGGAGGTTCCGGATTGGGTGGAGGCGTTCGCATTCCGCGACCGGGTGGCTTCCTACTTCAGCCGGGGCTGGGACCGGCTGCTGCCTCGGGAGGCTTACGACGGTGTGTCTCGCGAAGACCGGTTCGAGGCGGAGGGTCGGGGGTGGCCATCGGAGTTCCCTCACCGGTTCGCGGAGATCTTTCCGGACGGGACAGCCGAGTCGCCAGGCCATGACTATTTCGACGATTTCACCGACACGCCGTTCGCCGACGAAGTCATCCTCCAGTTCGCCCGGGCCGCGGTCGAGCAGGAAGGGCTGGGGGCGGACGATACGCCCGATCTCCTGTTCATCGGGGCATCGGCAGCCGACTACATCGGCCATCGGTGGGGGCCGTATAGCCAGGAAGTTCAGGATTACTACATGCGGCTCGATCGATACCTGGGTGAACTGTTCGAAGCCCTCGACGACCGGGTAGGTGTGGACGAGTGGGCGCTCGTTCTTTCAAGCGACCACGGCGTCGCGCCCGCGCCGGAGGAATTGCTGAGGCGCGGAGAACACGCGAGACGGATCTCGGCAGACGAGTACTCACGAGAGATCCGGGCGGCCATTGGGGCCGCATTCGAGGAGACCGGGATCGACCCGGTGCCGACGGTTCGGTGGTTGGATGGCCCCCACCTGATCTCGGAGACGGCCAGCCCCGAGGAGCTACGCGAGCTACGGCGGGTGCTGGCTGACCGATTCGCCGAAATCGATTTCGTGGCCGCGGCGTTCACGAGCGACGAAGTGGCCGGGGCCGACCCCGGGGCCGACGGCATGCTCGGCCGGTTCCGGCGGTCCTACTACGAGGGGCGCTCCCCCGACGTGATGCTCCTCCTCGAACCCAACCATATCGTCGGCGGTGTCACCGCGACCCACGGTTCGGCCCACTGGTACGACCGGCAGGTGCCGCTCGTGTTCATGGGCCCGGGAATTCCCGCCGGCCGGTACGACGGGCCGGTGCGTACCGTCGACATCGCGCCGACGCTGGCGCGACTGCTCGGGATCCCCGCGCCGGCCGACCTGGACGGCCGAACGCTCACTCAAATCGTTCCCTGACTGTAAGGCGAGGTAATCGGGCCATGGTGCAGATAACCGCAGAGCTGAGTTCCGGAACTGTCGTTCGCCTGTCCAATGGAAACCACACGTGGACCGCCGATGAGCCGACGGACCTCGGCGCAGCTCGACTCGGTACGGGCCACGTATGAGCATGGTCGCATCCACGCCAGGGACTGCGAGGAGTGCGAGGACGTGACCACCGGCTTCATCGATCGCATCAATAGCCGAGTGGAGATCGAAGGGCAGTTCGACGACGCGCAGCGCACACGTCTCGAACAGATCGTGAGCCGGTGTCCGGTCCAACGATGCTGAGGGATCCGGACCGACAAAACGGGAGGTTGAGTTGCGCGCGCTGATGATGGATCGCCCCCTGCTCATCTCTTCCCTTCTCGAGCATGCGGCGATCAACCACCACGATCAGGAGATCGTCTCGCGGACGGTGGAGGGAGAGATCCACCGGTACACCTGGCGAGATGTGGAGGCTCGCTCACGCCGCCTCGTCGCCGCCCTGACGGAACTCGGCATCGAGCGTTCGGATCGGATCGGCACGATCGCCTGGAACGGCTACCGACATCTCGAGCTGTACTTCGGGGTTCCCGGGATGGGGGCGATCGTCCACACGCTGAACCCGCGTCTCCACCCGGATGATCTCGTATTCATCGTGGGGCACGCCGAAGACAGGCTCCTGTTCGTCGACCTGACCTTCCTCCCGCTGGTCGAGGCCACCATCGACCGATTGAACTCGGTCGAGGCCGTGGTCGTCATGACCGACCGCGCGCACATGCCCGAAACAGGTCTGCCGAACGCTCTCTGCTATGAGGACCTGCTGGCCGAGGCCACCGACGACTACGAATGGCCGGAGTTCGACGAGAACACCGCAGCGTCGCTGTGCTATACATCCGGGACGACCGGCCACCCCAAGGGTGTGCTCTACGGGCACCGGTCCAACGTGCTTCACTCCTACGCCGCTGCGCTTCCCAGTGCCCTCGGATTCGCCGAGAGCGATGTCTGTCTTCCGGTGGTGCCCATGTTCCACGCGAATGCCTGGGGCATCCCCTACGCCGCCGCATTGACGGGCATGAAGCTCGTCTTCCCCGGCGGGCAGCTCGATGGCCCGAGCCTCACCGAGCTCATGAAGGCCGAAGGCGTCACGATGGCGGCCGGGGTGCCCACGGTCTGGCACGGCCTGCTCGACCACTGGAGAAGCACCGAAGACAGCGTGCCGACTCTCGAGCGTGTGTTGGTGGGCGGATCGGCGCCACCGCGCTCGATGATCGAGACGTTTCAAGAGGAGTTCGGGGTCGAGTTCATCCACGCCTGGGGGATGACCGAGATGAGCCCTCTGGGCTCGATGGCGCGGCTGAAGCCCTCACAGCTCGACGCGGATCACAAGACTCGCTACGACATTCTGTGCAAGCAGGGGCGTGCACCTTACGGCGTGGAACTCCGGATCGTGGGCGAGGACGGCCTCCCGCTTCCGCGCGACGGCGCCGCGTTCGGCGAGCTCCAGGTTCGGGGCCTCTGGGTGTGCAGCGGCTACTTCGGCGGGGAGGCGTCGCCGGCACACGGCGAGGACGGCTGGTTCGCAACCGGCGATGTCGCCACGATCGACGCCGATGGCTACATCCAGATCACCGACCGCAAGAAGGACCTCATCAAGTCCGGGGGGGAGTGGATCAGTTCGATCGACCTCGAAAACCTCACCCAGTCGAGCCCCGAGGTCGCGCAGGCGGCCGTTATCGGAATCCCCCACGAAAAATGGGGCGAGCGCCCGTTGCTCATCGTCGTCCCCGCGCCGGACGCCTCGCCCACGAAGGAGTCCGTTCTGGGCTTCCTCGAGGGGAAGATCGCGAAATGGTGGACGCCGGATGAGGTCGTGTTCCGCGACGAACTGCCGCTCGGAGCCACGGGCAAGGTGCAGAAATCGAAGCTTCGCGAAGAGTACGCGGACATTCAGCTCGAGGAGAACAGATGATCCGCAGTCTGCACCATGTCACCGCCACAGTCGATGCCGCGCAGGACGACCTGGACTGCTACGTCGAGGCGCTCGGTATGCGCCTCGTGAAGAAGACCGTGAATTTCGACAACCACAACGTCTACCACTTCTACTACGGGGACGAACGCGGCACCCCCGGCACCCTCATGACGACGTTTCCCTACGGGGGTCGGGGGGTCGGAGTCGGAAGGCACGGTGCAGGTCAGATCGGGGCGACGTCTCTCTCCGTGCCCCGCGGCTCACTCGATCTGTGGCGCGAGCGCCTGGGCGAAGCAGGATATGCCCCGCGGAGTGCGGGCGAGCGCTTCGGAGACGAGATCGTGGCATTCGACGATCCTTCGGGGCTCGTGATCGAGCTGATCGCGAACGACGACGATCGCGCCCCGTGGGTTGCCCACGGGCTAACCGTCGACTCGGCCGTGCGCGGCATTGCCGGCGTCTCGCTCCTCGTCCGTGACCCCGACCCGTCTATCGCATTCCTGGTCGATGTTCTCGGCTGGGACGTGACCGGCGAGGAGAGCGGACGCACCCGGTTGGCCATCAACCGCGATGTGCCCGGCCACCGGCTCGACATCGTGCACGTGCCGGACGGTCCGGACGCCGTAAACGGACTCGGTACCGTGCACCACGTCGCGATGGCCGTTGCCGACGAGGAGAACCAGCTGACGGTGCGCGAAAGGCTCGCCGGGCTCGGTGTCCACGTCACCCCCGTGCTCGACCGCCAGTACTTCCGCTCGATCTACTTCCGCGAACCCGGAGGGGTGCTATACGAGGTGGCGACGCTCCCACCCGGCTTCACGGTGGACGAGGGACTCGCGACGCTTGGACGTGACCTCAAGCTCCCGCCCTGGGAGGAGGCAAACCGTCACACGATCGAACGGGGGCTCGCTCCCGTCACGTACTGAGGGACCCGGTCACACCCAGGACACCCGCCGGGTCGGCCCTATCTGATCACGGGCAGTATGCTGGAGAACTGGTCCGTCCACAGCACCGATGGCAGATCTTCGTCGAGCGCCGACCAGGCCGGCAGGTCGACGAGCGCCTCGATCGCCCCGGACGAGGGTGCGATCGCAACGACTCGGGACGCCTCTGCGAACCTGTCCTTTGCGTCATCGTCGGGATCGTACTCGGCGATCGCGACAGGTCTCCCGGTTCGATCTGAAAAGCCGCGAAACACCCTCTGTAGTTCGAGATGCCGGTTGGTGATGTGGAGAAGGATCAGCCCGTCGTTCTTCACCTTTCGCAGATAGATCTCGAGTGCCTCGACCGTGAGGAGGTGTACGGGGATGGCATCGCTCGAGAAGGCATCCATGACCAGGAGGTCGTAGGTGCGGTCCGGAACGTCGGCGAGCGTGAGACGACCGTCACCGGGAACCACCGATATCGAGGCACGCGAATCGGACAGATACGTGAAATGCGAGCGAGCCAGACGCACGACGTTGGGATCGATCTCGTGGAACGTGATGCGTTGTCCGGGCTTGCCGTATGCGGCGAGGGATCCCACGCCCAGGCCCAGAACGCCGATCCGGGCCCCATCGGACGCGGCGCCCACCACTGCTCCCAGAGGGCCGGCGGGATCGTAGTATGTGACGGGTAGCGATCGCAGGGTCGGGTCGACCGGTTGGGCGCCGTGGATGGTCGTCCCGTGGGTCATGATCCGGTACTCGGCGGTCGAGGCCACCCGCGTAACCCCGAAGAAGCTCCGTTCCTGAGCGTCCACGTTGCCGGTCAGAACTCCACTCACGACCTGCACGGCGACCACCGCGACGACGACGGCGAACAACCCCTCTTTCAGCGAGATAAGCAGGCCCGTGACGAGGGCGACCGCGACCGGCGCGATCCAGACCAGCGCCGGGCCGAGATTCGACTCCCGAAGGACGGACTGGGCCGGCAGGATCAACGCGATCATGGCGGCCATCGCCAGCGGGCGAGCGAGCCGAACCCCGCGAATCCCGCCCTCGGGGCCGGGCTCGATCACGAGCAGAAGGGCCAGAACGGCGAGGGTGATCGGATACTCGGCAACGGAGTCGAACACCAGCGGCGCAACGATGGAATTGAGGATGCCGCCGACGACTCCGCCGCACGCGATCCACAAATAGAACTCCGTCAGATGATGTACACTCGGACGATCTCGCGCGAGATCGAGATGACACAGTAGCGCCCCGAAGAAGAGGGTTCCGAGGGCGACGGTAAGAACGAGCCACAACGGCCAGATGCCGGGGACGAGAGTGAGGCCCAGCGAGGCCGAAATTCCCAGCACGACCGTGGCGACGACGGGAGATCGGGGGATCCGGAAGCTACGCGCGAAGGCGAGGACGAACGTCAGTAGATACAGCGCGAGCGGAATGATCCACAGAAGCGGGACCGACGCCACGTCCGTCGTGATCTCCATCGTCACGCTCAGGAGCAAACTCACTCCCACCGCAGACCTGATCACCCATACCAGCCGGTCGGCGCCGGAGACGGATGTCGACGCCGTCGGGTCGATCGCGTTCGTTTCCACCGCCGGATTTGACCGGTACACGCCGAACGCGACGAGGGCCGTCAGCAAGACGAATATGCCGTAGCCCCAACTCCACGCCGTTCCCTGCATGGTGCTTCCAACCAGCGGCTCGATGAGAAACGGGAACGCGAGCAGGGCCATGAAGGACCCGAGGTTGGACGACGAATACAACCAGTACGGATCGTCGGCGTCCGAGTGGCCGCTGACCCCGTACCAGTGTTGGATCAGGGAGCTGTTGCTCGCCAGGACGAAGAACGGCACGCCTACCGAAGCCGCGAGGGCAGCGAAGACGGACGGCGCCTGCCAGCTCCCGGGGGCGGCGGCCATGGCCCCGGCCACCGTCGGCGGGAGCACCAGCACCGGCAGGAGGAGAACCGGGATATGCCAGAACACCTGCGCTCGCACGCTCAGACGTCGAGACAGGACATGGGCGTACAGATACCCGGCCAGGAGTCCCGCCTGAAAGAACACGAGTGCGGTGTTCCATACGGCCGGGCTGCCACCGTAC